>JBMNNX010000019.1:0-40658 GCA_050942745.1 Myxococcales bacterium | reverse complement strand
AAAATGTGCGGCACGAGGACCGCTGACGCATCGATCGGAGCCGTCAGCGGCTGTATCCTCCACGGAGCGTCTGGGGCGGCTCAGTGCCGAAGGGCTTTTCCCCGACGCTCTCCTAGACAGAGGCACGATTCACGAGCATCGGACCTGCTCGAGCGATGGCGCCTGAGAGGTGGTCCGCGACGCCCGTCAGCCAGGCATGGCAGCGAGCGTCGTTCGCGAGCGCCATGCGAGCCTGAGAACGCGCGCTTTTGCTCCCGCCGGCGCATGGTCTATGATGCAGGCCAATCTCGAGGGACTGATGCCAGGCGTGGGCTTCCAGCAGCGCCCGTAGTTGGGCTATGATGGCGGCTACCTCGGGGGTCTCCTCCTTATCAGGGAAATCAAGGAGTACAAGAAAAATGAACCCATTCGTCGCTCGTCGTAACCGACAGTCGCGCGGTTTCAGCCTCATCGAGCTTGGTATCGTCATCGCGGTCATCGCCGTCTTGGCGTCGGTCGTCATCTTCGGACGCGGCTTCATCGTCGCCGGCCGAGTTTCCAAGACGGTCGAGGCGACCAACACCATCCGGAAGGCCGCTTCGACCTTCGCAGGCCTGACCGGCGGGACGATCGTCAACCCGGTTCAACAGGCAAACGGCCTCCGCACACTGCGCCAGAGGCAGCTGATTCCGCCAACGACGAACGAGAACGACCCCTGGTGCGTCGCAGCCTGCCCGGCCGGCACGCAGGACGACTTCTCGATCATGGCGATCGGCCTGGAGCGAGTCGTCGGTCAGAACGGCACCGGTCAGCAGAATGCCGTCTCCATTGAAATCAACACCTCGGGACCGGCTCAGTCCGAGGACGTATTCAACTCGGTTCTTCAGGATCCGAACTTCGTCCAGCGGGCTGGGACAACCGTGGGCGGCATGACCTGCGATACCTCCGCGCCGACCACCGAAACAGTGAGACTTTGCTTCTACCTCTAGCTCGTAGCGCCTCATCGGTCGAGCTGGCTTTCCTCGGAAGGGAAGCCAGCTCGAGGCCGTGAACACACGAAGCTTGCAGGACCCGGGCTTCACTTTAGCAAAGGGTGCCACCATGAAGGTCACTCGCCTGTACCCGCTGGTCGTTTCAGCGTTGTTTCTCGCCGGCTGCCACTCCGAGACGTCCTTACCAGAAAGCAAGGTGGCCGAGGCACCCGGGACCCTCGAAGAATCGCAAACTTCCGGCGACGCCTGCAGAAACGACCGCGACTGCGGGCCTGAGCGCCGCTGCTGCGGAGGCGAGTGCTCCTACGTCGAGTGCTGCGACAGCGAGGAGTGCCAAGGTCGCATCTGCACCGAAGGCCGCTGCGAGCCCTGCGACAGCGCCGAGGACTGCGGCGCCGGCAAGGTCTGCTGCGCAGGCCTTTGCCAGGAAGGCGGCTGCTGCTCGGATGCCGACTGCGGTCAGGGCCAAGTCTGCCTGGCGAACAACTGCCAGGGCTGCAGCTACGACGGCGAGTGCGCAGAGGGCCAGAAGTGCTGCGACGGCGCGTGTGTCACGGGGAGCTGCTGCTCGAGCGCGGACTGCGGAGGCGCTCTGTGCGAGGGCAACCAGTGCGTGGCCTGCACCGACGACGCGCAGTGCGGAGAGGGACAGGAGTGCTGCGAAGGCGCCTGCGTGGCGCAGGGAGCCTGCCTCCTGCTGGCCGACATGAGCCCGCGTGCCACCTGCACCCCAGCCTGCGGCGGAAAGACCCCGCTGTGCTGCAACGGCGCCTGCATCGCCGGGCAGTGCTGCACCAACGCCGACTGCCAGGGATTCCCTAGCACCCCCAACTGCATCAATTACGTCTGCCAGCGGTGCACGAGCGACGCCCAGTGTGGAAGCGGCAAGAAGTGCTGCAACGGCGCGTGCGTCGCGGGCGAGTGCTGCCCGGGCCAGGTCTGCGCCAACGGGCAGGCGTGCTTCAACAACAGCTGTTCCCAGTGCTCGAAGGACAACGACTGCGGCGCCGGCTATCGCTGCTGCAACGGAAGCTGCGTGAAGGGCAACTGCTGCACGAGCGGGGACTGCGCGGGAGGCGCTCAACTCTGCATCGGCGGCACGTGCGCGGCGTGCTCCTACGACGTTCAGTGCGGCAAGGGCAAGCGCTGCTGCGGTGGCGCCTGCATTCCGCTGACGGCGTGCTGCTCGAACGCCGATTGCTCGAACGGCCAGGTCTGCTCGCTCGCGACGCGCACCTGCGTGGCCTGCCAGAACGATGCTCAATGCCCGGGCGGCCGTTGTTGCGGCGGCAAGTGCACCAAGGCGAGCTGCTGCAGCACGGCGGAATGCCAGGCGACCTATCCAGGGTCGATCTGCGGGCCGGGCGGGACTTGCCAACCCTGCGCCGGCGATTCGGACTGCGGCGGCAAGGGCAAGTGCTGCGGCGGCCGATGCCTCGATGGAGCGACCTGCTGCAAAGACTCCGACTGCGGCGCGGGGCTGCAGTGCATCAACGGCGGTTGCGGCGCGTGCCAGACCGACCCGAACAACGCGAACGATATCCGCGGCACCTGCCCGCGCGGCCAGGTCTGCTGTCCCGGCTCCGACGGCAAGAAGAGCTGCCGTCCGGGCACTTGCTGCGACACGGGCGACTGTGCCGCCAAGGGCTCGCAGCCCTCGCTGGTGTGCGCCGGCAACTTCTGCGGCGCCTGCGACGACAGCGATCCGGCGCGGCGGTGCCCGGACGGAATGAAGTGCTGCAACGGCGTCTGCACGCAAGGCAGCTGCTGCGACCACGAAGACTGCGGCTGCGGCGCGAAGCGTTGCGTCGACGGGGTCTGTACGGTCTGCGAAGACGACGACGACTGCGGTGGCGGCATGCAGTGCTGTCCATCGGTCGACGACGCGAGCAAGACCAAGGTCTGCAAGGCATTCTGCGAAACGACCAAGCAGTACGAGACCGCCGAGGAGTTCGATTCCGGAACCTACAGCGGCACGCAGGAGGGAACGTACTATCCGGGCGAGGTCGATTGCGGCAACGCGGGCTTTGTGTGCGTAATGCCGAACGTCAACGAGGGCACCTGGAGCGCCGTCTACGACTCTCAGATCCTGCCCATCTCCTCCGCTCAGCCGTTCTGGAAGGGCTTGAACGTGAGGGCCAAGATTCCCGCCTCGGCGGTCATCGAGGCGCGAGTGCGCGTCAGCAAGGACACCACGTTCGCCACGCCCAGCTCGTCCAAGGGCTGGTCTGACTGGCTCTTCCTCGTCCCGAAGGGCAACTCCTTCGCCGACTACAGCCTCGATCTCTCCTATGTGCCGAAGGTCAACGAGGCTTCGCTCCGCAGGTACATCGAGGTCCAGCTCCGCATGAAGAAGACGGTCGACCGCACGAAGACCCCGGTTGTCCAGCGGGTCCAGGTCGTGTGGTCGCCCGATGATCCGCTCGGCCAGTGCACGCCCTGCCCGTCGGGCTCTTACCGCTGTGGCGCGGGCTCGTGCTGCCTCTGCAAGACCTGCGAGTCCGAGGGCCTTTCCTGCGGGAGTCTCGACACTCGCTGCAAACAGACGCTCAACTGCGGTTCGTGCCCGAATGTGGCCAACGGCTTCAATGTCTGCTCGCAGGAAACCGGCTCGTGTGAATTGCTCTGCCACCCGGGCTACCACAAGGTCGGCAACTGCTGTGCGGCAGACAACTGCGAGACCCTCGGCAAGAACTGCGGGAACTGGCATGACGGCTGCAACAAGATCTTGAATTGCGGCGCCACGTCCTCCTGCCCACAGCCTGCCAACAGCACGCGCTTCTGCAACAATGGCGTGTGCGACTTCACTTGCCACGACTGCTACGTCAAGAGCGGCAACCAGTGCCTCCGCTTCACCGAGACCTTCACCGTCAAGGTCGTCAACTCGACGCCCAGCGTCTACGTGGCCCCCGCGGGCGTCGCCACGAACAAGCTGTACTACACGCCGACGCCCATCTCCGCCCAAGCGTCGACCTCGGGCCATTCCGGCGGCGGGATGACCGTCCCCATCACCTACTCGCTGGTGAACGCGCCGGCGTGGCTCCGTATCGACTCCGGGACCGGAGCTATCTCTGGCAGCCCCTACGACAACAGGAGCCACCCGGGAACCTACACGGTGACCGTCCGGGCCACGACCCGCTGCGGCTCGATCGCCAGCACCTCCTTGACCATCACCGTCTTGGCGAACAAGTGGTGCGGCGACGGCGTGATCAGCGCTGATCATGGCGAGATCTGCGATACGGCGCCAAGGGTTTGCTACTCCGACTACATCCAGGGACTCCCGACCTACTGCACCGGCGCGGCGCAGACGCAAGGCGAAGAGGCCTGCATCAACGAGTGCAAGGGCTGGGGCGTCTGCTCGGCTCCGCAGCCCGACACGGTCTCGGGCACCGCCGAGGACTGCTACTACACCAACAGCTTTGTGTCCGGTTACTTCTGCTGTGCGATCACCAGTTGCTCGCCGGACGACTGCGGGTGCTGCGGAAGAAGCGGATATAGCGCGCCGACTCCCACCGGATACGAGAGCAAGGCCACGGCGACCCCGTGCAGCTGGCTGCCATCCAACACGAGCTGCCGAGTCAATAGGAGCACCAGCAATCCGAGAGACTGGGCTATGACCACCAACCACACCACCGTCAGATACCAGTGCTGGCGCTGACCGAGGTGTGGCCTTCCTGCAGCTGCGAAGCGCGGGCAGCCGTGCTTCGCAGCTATGGAAGCGGTGAACGGCCCGTTGTCCAGGCATTTGTGGCGGGGTGCATGAGCAATCCGCCTCGAAGCGGCGCAGCCGATTACTTACGGGCCATTTGAAGGCCGAAAACCCTCCCACCACAAGACGACACGGCGATTCTTATGCGAATGATGACACGGCTCCTTTGCTTCGCTCTGGTTTGTGCGGGAACACTGACAGGCTGCAGCGAGCCCACCCCCTCGCCTCAGGATGCTGTGCTGCCATGCATTCCGTCGCGCGTCTGCGGTGATTCCTGCTGTGAGAAGGGACAGGTCTGCGTCTCCGGAAGTTGCTGCACTCCTAACTGCGAGAACAGATCCTGTGGCGACGACGGGTGCGGAGGCTCGTGCGGGACTTGCCCCGAGGGCCAGACCTGCCTCGAGGAGAGCGGAACCTGCCAGGAGTGCACCGAAGAGACCAAGGACGCGTTCTGCGCTCGCATGGCGCAGGCCGGAAAGGTCTGCGGCGAAATCGTCGACAAGAACAACTGCACCGGCGAGCGGCGCAGCGAGAGCTGTGGCGACTGCCCCGAGGGCAAGGTCTGCACCGCGGAAAGCACGTGCGCCGACTCTTGCGTCCCCGAGACTCGAGAAGCCTTCTGCGCCCGCCTCGCGGAGGACGGCAGAGTGTGCGGGGAGGTCGTCGAGCTCGACAACTGCACCGGATACCGCCGCAGCGAGAATTGCGGCAGTTGCCCCGAGGGCCAGGAGTGCACGCAGATCAACACGTGCGTCCCCGAAGCGTGTGTTCCCGAGACCGCGCAGCAGTTCTGCTCCCGCCTCCAGAAGCAGTGCGGACAGGTCATCGGCACGGACAACTGCGGTCAGCCGCGCGAAGAGGACTGCGGCTTCTGCTACTCGGGCGCCTGCGAGGAGGGCGTGTGCGTCAGCTGCGTCTCCGAGGAGCCGGCGGACTTCTGCCAGCGGATGGCGACCTTCGAGAACAAGGAGTGCGGCGTCGTCACGGGCCTCGACCACTGCGGAAACGAGATGCACGTCGACTGCGGCACCGATCGCTGCGAGGAAGGCGAGGTCTGCGACTACCGCACCAACCGCTGCGGCACCTGCACGCTAGAGACCGAAGGTGAGTTCTGCGATCGCATGGCTGCCGCCGGAAAGGTGTGCGGAGTGATCACCGGCGACGACAACTGCACCGGGCTCGATAGAGTTGTCTACTGCCGGTACCACTGCCCCAACGGCTCCGTCTGCCAAGACAATCAGTGCGTCGGCGGCCCCGCGGGCACCTGCAGCGATCCAATCGTCCTCGAGCCGCTGCAGCATGACCAGAACCGCTTCTCGATTCAGGGCAACACCGCCACCGGCTCCACGGCGCTCACGGGGACGTGCGCGGCCGACTCCTCGGGCAAGGAGATCGTCTATCGGATCGCGGTCGGAGGCACCGAGACCCGAAAGCTCGTCGCTACCGTCAAGGCTTTCGCCTCCTCGCCGGTGCTCTATTTGCGGAGCACTTGCACTGACTCGGCCGGAGAGGCGTGCCGCGCCGGGTCCGGTGCGCGCTCGTCGATTCGCGCGGAGGTCGCTCCCGGCTTCCATTACCTGGTCGTCGACAGCGCGAACGGCGCGCAGGGGGCCTTCGAGCTCAACGTCAAGCTCGGCCCGGTCGACCCGGTGCCCGCCAACGACCTTTGCCAGAACGCCCAAGACCTGGGGGCCTTCACCGCGTGGGAGGTCGGCGACTACCACTTTGGCCAATACCGCGTGGAGGTCGTCTCGGCCACTACGGCGGGGGCCAATGACAACACCGCCGGCAGCTGCGGCTCCGTGGCCGGGACCGGTGAGGTTGGCGACCCGGAGGTGGTCTACAAGTTCACCGTTCCGACGGGCGAAACCGCGGACGTCCAGATCTCCGTGATTCCGGTGTTCGAGGCCACCGGGCTGTGGCCGGTCGCCTACCTACGCCGCGACTGCGCCGACGCTTCGAGCGCGAGCGAGATCGGGTGCGGGGCGATGAACCCGGATAACGTCATCCTGTTCTCGGCGAACCAGCTTGTGGCCGGCGACTACTTCGTCATCGTCGACGGCACCGACGGCACCGAAGGCGCCTTCGACCTTTCCATCGTCGCTCGCACTTCCGAGTAGTCCTTGCCATCGACGCTCGAGCAACCCTGCCGGCAGATGCAGCCGCACTCCAGCGAGCCCACGGCGCTCTCGGCATCCCGAGAGCCAGCCCGGCACCGGGCTGGCTCCCGGCGCTGCGCCCCGGGGACTGCCTCGGAATCGACCGGGCGCGATGCCCCCCGGTCGGCCCGTCGTCTTGCCCTTCGCGCCCAGCGGCCCATCCGCCGCTGGGCCTTTTCGCCGCCGCACGAACGTGAGGTCAGCTTCATGAAGTGCACCCGATCGCTTCTGTTCGTCCTGCTCGCCCTTGGGCTCGCCGGTTGTCCAGAAAACCCCAAGCCGCCCGTAGATCCGCCTCAAGGGTGCGTGCGCGAAGACTGCCCGGCCGGCCAGGTGTGCGGGCCTCTCGGCTGCCGCGACTGCAAGTCGGACAAGGAGTGCGGCGACGGGCAGAAGTGCTGCAGCGGCGCATGCGTCGAGGGCACCTGCTGCGACGCCACTGATTGCGGCGAAGGAGAGCTCTGCCGCAACAACGTCTGCGCGCCTTGCTCGAAGGACGGAGAGTGCGGCGAGGGCTCGGTCTGCTGCGACAAGAAGTGCGTCGAGGGCGTCTGCTGCGACGGGCCGGTCTCGGCCGCCTGTGGCGGCAAGCGCTGCGCCGGCGGCCAGTGCGCGCCCTGCGCCGCCGACGCCGACTGCGGCGACTCGGGCGTCAAGTGCTGCGACGGCATGTGCCGCGTCGGCTCTTGCTGCGAGGACACCGACTGCCCCGACTCGAAAACCTGCGTCGACTATAGCTGCGACACCTGCACCGGCGCCGCTGATTGCGGCCCCAACGCCATGTGCTGCGACGGCCGCTGCCGTCCCGGAGCCCAGTGCTGCACCGGGGCCGACTGCGAGGCGGGCAAGTCCTGCATCCTCGGCGAGTGCCGTGCGTGCATCCACGACGGCGAGTGCGCCCCCGGCGAGCTCTGCTGCGACGGCGCCTGCCACGCCGGCAACTGCTGCGGCGACGCCGATTGCGATCAGGGCGAGACCTGCTCCAACAACGTCTGCGTCGGCTGCCAGGGCGATGGCGACTGCGGCGAGGGCGAGAAGTGCTGCATCGGCAAGTGCCGCACGGGCGACTGCTGCAACAGCGCCGACTGCCAGGCCGGCATGGAGTGCCTCGGCTTCGTGTGCATCGGCTGTCAAAGCGACGCAGACTGCCCGGGCGGCCGTTGCTGCGACGGGCTCTGTCGGGCCGGAGCATCGTGCTGCGAAGCGAGCGACTGCGCGTCGGGACAGATCTGCGCGAGCGGCTCGTGCACGAGCTGCAGCGCCGACGCGGAATGCGGCGAGGGGAAGGTCTGCTGCAACGGCGCCTGCGCCGAGGGCGACTGCTGCGAGACGGCCGATTGCGAGTCGGGCAAGACCTGCGCGGCCAACCGCTGCATCGAATGCACCTTCGACCAGCAGTGCGGCGCCGGCAAGAAGTGCTGCCAAGGAGCCTGTGTCAGCGGCTCCTGCTGCAGCGCGGCCGACTGCCCGGCGGGGCAGATCTGCAACGCGAGCAACGCCTGCGCAGGGTGCAGCGGCGACGCCGATTGCGGGCCGAACGCCAAGTGCTGCAACCAGGCGTGCGTCGTCGGCGACTGCTGCGCCGACGGCGACTGCGGCCCCGGGGGCGAGTGCGTCAACAACAGCTGCGTCGGCTGCGTCAGCGACGAGCAGTGCCCGGGCGGGAAGTGCTGCGCGGGCGGCTGCAGGCCCGGCGTGGCCTGCTGCTTGGATTCGGACTGCGGCGCCGGCCGGGCGTGCATCAACGGCCTTTGCCAGGGCTGCCGATCGAACGGCGATTGTCCGACCGGCCAGCTCTGCTGCGGCGGGACCTGCGCGCCGGGTGAGTGCTGCGCCGACGGCGACTGCGCCGGCGGGCAGATCTGCGCGGGCGGCCAGTGCGTGGGCTGCACCCACGACGCGCAATGCGGGGCGGGCAAGCGCTGCTGCAATGGCACCTGCGAGAGCGGCACCTGCTGCTCGAGCGCCGAATGCGCCTCGAGCGAGCAGGCCTGTATCGACCACCAGTGCGCCGCCTGCACCGAGGACGCGCAGTGCGGCGAAGGGATGAAGTGCTGCAACGGCGCGTGCAAGGCGGGCGACTGCTGCGTGAACGCCGACTGTGGCGAGGGCGGGGTGTGCACCAACAACAGTTGCACGGCCTGCACGCACCACGGCGAGTGCGGCCCCGGGAAGATGTGCTGCGCCGACGGGTGCAAGACGGGCGTTTGCTGCGAGAGCGCCGACTGCCCGGCGGGCCAGATCTGCTACGGCGGCCAGTGTGTCGGCTGCCAGGGCGACTCCCAGTGCCCCACCGGCCAGCGCTGCTGCAACGGCATTTGCCAGGTCGCCGAGTGCTGCACCGCGGCCGACTGCCCGGCCGGGGCGGTTTGCCACGCCGGCGGCTGCACCAACTGCCAAGTCGATCGGCAGTGCCCCGAGGGCTGGCACTGCTGCGGCGGGGTCTGCAGCCCCGCCGAGTGCTGCCGCGGCGATCAGTGCCAGAGCGGGCTGTGCGAGGACGGCGCCTGCGTCGCCTGCGTCTCGGACGCGCACTGCGGGACCGGCAAGGTCTGCTGCGACGGGGCCTGCGTGCTCGGCGACTGCTGCAGCGACTCGGACTGCCCCGGCGGGCTTTGCCGCGAAAACAGCTGCGGCAACTGCATGGCCGACAGCGACTGCCTCGACGGGAAGCGCTGCTGCAACTACGCCTGCTACACCACCGAGTGCTGCACGGCCGCCGACTGCCCCAACGATCAGCTTTGCGTCGCGGGCCGCTGCCAGGCCTGCCAGGAGCACGCCCAGTGTGGCCCGGACAAGGTCTGCTGCAACGGGGTCTGCCAGGACGGCCTGTGCTGCGACGACCGGGATTGTGAACCCGGACAGGCCTGCCTGGGCGGCCAGTGCGGCCTGTGCTGGGCGAGCGCGCACTGCGGCGAGGGCCAGGTGTGCTGCGACAACACCTGCCTGGGCGGCGCCTGCTGCACCCAGGCGGAGTGCGCGGGGCTTGGTTGCGAGGGCCACCAGTGTCTGAGTTGCACCAGCGATGGCGACTGCGGCGCCGGCAACCGCTGCTGCAACGGCACCTGCGTCATGGGCAGCTGCTGCGGCGACTCGGACTGCGGCAACGGCCAGGTCTGCTCGACCAGCGCCACCGGCCTGAGCCAGTGCGAGCCCTGCGGCTCGCACGAGGCGTGCGGACCGGGGAGCGTCTGCTGCGCGGGCAGCTGCCAGAGCGGCCAGTGCTGCAGCAACAGCGACTGCCCGGGCGGCAAGGTTTGCGAGAACGACCAGTGCACCGACTGCGACGCCGACGCCGACTGCGGGAGCGGCCGCTGTTGCTCCGGGCGCTGCGTCGCCGGCAGCTGCTGCTCGGACTCCGACTGCGCGGGCGAGACCTGCACCGGGTTCAGCTGCGAGGCGTGCACGAACGACACCCAGTGCCTGCCGGGCGAGCGCTGCTGCGGTGGCGGGTGCGTCGTCGCCGAGTGCTGCTCGAGCGACGACTGCGACGTCGGCCAGCCCGGGCGGCGGGTCTGTGCGATGGGCCTCTGCCAGCCGTGCACCACCTCGGATCAGTGCGAAGCCGGCTCGGTCTGCTGCATGGGGCTGTGCAAGCAGGGAAGCTGCTGCAGCGGCGCCGACTGCCCGCTCGGCCAGATGTGCGGCCTCGACAACAGCTGCTTCGCCTGCGAGAGCGACTACGACTGCGGCCCCAACGCCAAGTGCTGCGGCGGCCTCTGCACCGCCGGCGACTGCTGCACCTCCGACGACTGCGCGGGCCAGGCCTGCCTCCAGCACCGCTGCTCTCCGTGCACCGAGGACTCGCAGTGCGCGCAGCGCATGTTCTGCTGCGTCTCGGAGGGAAGCTGCAAGGTGCTGGGCCTGAGCTGCGGCGACAGCGCCCGCAAGCACTCCTGCAGCGCGGACAGCGAGTGCGCCGAGGGGATGAAGTGCTGTGGCGGGCAGTGCCTCGCCGCGCAGTGCTGCTCGGACGCCGACTGCGCCTCGATCCCGGGGGCGCCCCGGTGCGTCGAGGGAGCCTGTCGCTCGGTGCCGCATGTGCCTCCCTGCGAGGACTGCCTCTCCTGCGCCAGGGACGCCGACTGCGGACCGGACGCGCGCTGCTGCCAGGGCTCCTGCAAGCGCGTCGAGTGCTGCGGCGAGGGCGACTGCGGCCCCTTCGTCTGCCGCGACGGCCGCTGCGCCACCTGCACCGCGGACAAGGAGTGCCCCGCGGGCGCGCGCTGCTGCCAGGGCCAGTGCGCACCGGATGCGGCCTGCTGCGCCGATTCGGACTGCCCAGCCGGCGAGCAGTGCGCCGGGCACCGCTGCCAGCCGCGGCAAAGCAGAACCCCTTAGTACGACGACAAGAGACAGGCCTTCGCGCTCCAGCGCGAAGGCCTGTCTTGGGGACGAGAGTGTCCCTCTGGCAAAGATGTCTGGCGCGTGATAGTTCTCAGGCGCTTTGATCACAACTCATAGGTTCCGGAGCAACCGCATGATTCCTAGAGCAAGCGGGGGGCGCGCAGCAGTGGCGGTAGCGGTCTTGGCTCTCGCGGTAGCCGGCGGGGCGCAGGCACAAGAGCTCTCGCGCGCAGGGCGCAGCCGCATCACCCTGCGTGGCTCCGACTTGCCGCTGGGCGCGGTGCTCAACCAGATCGCCCGCGCCGCAGGCCTCGCGCTGGTCGCGGACAAGGACGTGATCCTCGACCGCACGGTCCCCACCCCCAACCTCGACGACACGACCGTCGACACCGCCCTGTCCGTCGTGCTCACGCCCCTCGGCTACAGCGCGAGGATCGACGAGGAGCGCCACCTGCTGCGCGTCTTCGTCTACGACACGCAGACTTTCCGGGTCGCGATGCCGGTGGTGGTGCAGAACTGGGCGGCCGGGATCTCGAACGCCGGTGGGTTCGAAGCGGGCACGAGCGGCAACCTCGGGGCCAGCGTCGCCCTGTCCGTCAAGTCGGACACCGCCGGGCTGTGGGCCGAGATCGAGAAGTCGCTCGACAACTTGCTCGGCCAGGACGAGAAGGCGTCGGGCAAGAAGGACAAGGAACGCGGCCCCGAGCTCGGCTCGTTCTCGGTCAACCGGGTCGCCGGGTTCGTCACGGTGCGGGCGCTCCCGAGCGTGATGCCCACCATCAAGGCCTACTTCGACGCCCTCAACGACGAGATGGGCCGCAGCGTGGCGATCGAGACGAAGGTCATGCAGGTCGAGCTCAATGACAGCCAGGCGGCCAGCGTCGACTGGACCCTGCTGGCCGCGCGGCTCGGCAGCGCCGCCTTCCTCGGCGGCGGGGCGGCGCGCTCGACGCTCATCGACGCGGCGGCGCCCTTCCTGAGGCTCTCGGGCCGCGCCGGCGACGCCTTCATCCGCGCGCTCGAGGAGCAGGGCAAGGTGTCCATCCTGGCGCAGCCCACGCTGACTCTCGGCAACAACCTCCCGGCGATCATCGAGCTGGCGCGGGTTCAAGCCTACGTCTCGCAGCAGACCCAGACGACGATCCAGAACGGCGGCTCCCAGGTGACCGTGCAGACCTCGACCTTGAGCGACGGCCTGATCATCTCGATGCTGCCCAGGCTGACCGGCGAAAACGAGCTGTCGCTCGCGCTCGCGACCGTCCTCCAGGACGTCCTCGAGGTGCGCCGCGAGAACTTCGGCACGAGCTTCGTTGAGCTGCCGCTCACGGCTCGGCGCAGCTACAGCGGCGTCATCCGAGCTCGCCCGAACGAGACCACGGTCATCGGCGGCCTCATCACCACGCGCAAAGAGGAGATCACCAGCGGCATCCCGTTCCTGTCGCGCATCCCGATCATCGGATGGCTCTTCGGCGGAACCCGCGACATCGAGAAGCGCTCCGAGCTGGTGATCGCGGTCACCCCGCGGCAGGTCCAGTCGGTCGCCGCTCCGCCGCCCGCTGCCATCAAGACCGAGCTGACGGTGGATTGAGAGCGGGCCCGCCGATGAGAACCTTTGTCGTCATCACGCACGACCTGGTCTACTGCCCCAGCCTGGACCCGTCTATCTGTACGCTCGACGAGGTCGCGAACGTCGTCAATCCGAACGAGCCGCTGCTCTTTGCAATCGTCCCGTTCGCGGTGACGCGGATGCTCGGCACCGAGCGCACCATCGACGTGGTCGTCTCGCAGCAGTACCCGGGCGCGTACAGCTTCCAGACCGAGCCGCTCGAGACCAACGTCTTCCAGGTCTACGTGGCCCACGACGAGCTGCTCGCGCGACTGCGGGCGATGTCGCGCGAGGTCTCGATCGTTCCGTACCCGGCGGCGGTGCGCCACGTCGTCAACTCGATGCAGGGGGAGCTGGGCACCTCGCTGCGCGAGCGCACCCGGGTGTTCATCCAGTCGCTAACCTCCGACATCACCAAGGCGCCTCCTCCCGAGCGGTTGGCGATCGACTGCATCGACGAGGACTACCTGATCACCGCGATCCGCGGGCAGGAGATCCTCGCGGTGCGCCTGGTGCACGGGGGCGACCCGATCATCGAGGCCCAGCGCACCATCGCCGGCAACCGGATGGAGAACCCCCTTGTACTCACTCGCGACAACGACCTCGCGATGGAGTTCAAGGTCCAGGGGTTCACCGCCGAGTACGCCGACGTCGACGGCGACCTCCTCGGGCTCTCCGGGGCGGAGAAGGTCCTCACGCTGCGCTTCCGCACCGAGCTCGAGCTCGCGCGGGAGAAGGCGCGCGAGAACCGCCGACGCTCGCTGATGTACCTGTTCGCCTCGCTCGTGCTGCTCGGCGGCGCCAGCGCGGCTTGGGTCTACACGCGCGCGGCGCAGGCGCTGGCCGAGGCCCAGGCTCTGCGCCTGACCTCCGAGCGCGACACCCTCTCCGGCCAGCTCGCCGAGCTCTATCAGGAGCGCTACGCGGCGATCGCCCAGCGCGAGTCGGTCTTCCTGAGCGAAGAGCTGTTCGACCTTTCGATAAGCTTGCCGCCGCAGGTGAAGCTGCTCTCGCTCCAGAAGGACGCCACCGGGCTCGTCGCGACCATGGAGCGGCAACAGGGGGCCGCGCCGTTTGCCCGGGCGGATCTCGCCGCGGCGCTGAGCGCCTCGCCGTTCTTCTCCAAGGCGCAGATCAAGGAGGAGTTCGAGGGGCACATGGTCCGCTACATCCTGACCGTACCGTCTACGCCTGCGGAAGCGCAGCCCTGAGGAGGATGGAATGCGAGTGCTCAACATCCTCTCCGTGCTTGCCCTGTTCGCGGCCTTCGCGATGGGCTACCTCGCCAACGAGGCCCGCGTGAATGCCTCGCGTGCCAACAGCCGAAACGGGACGCTCGAGGCCGAGGTGAACCGTCTTCGTGGGGAGGTCCAGTCCAAGCGCGACGCGGACCCGGCCCCGCTGAAGTTCGCCGAGGACGCGATCTCCGAGTTCTTCTCGCGCACCGTGGAGGCGGGCGAGGTGCTTGGCGCCGGCGTGCGGGTCGAGCCGCGCAACGCGTCGACGTCGAGCAAGGCGCTCACCTTCCAGCCCTTTCTACCCGGCGTGCAGATGTCCGCCGTCACGCTGTCGGCAGGCCTCGAGGCGAGCGGCGCCGCGGCGATCGTCGCGATGCTCGAGGAAGAGCTCGCCGACCTTCCGGTGACCGTTCGCAAGGTCACCGCCCGAAACAGTACTGATGTCGTCATTCTCGCCATGGACGTGGACGTCTTCGGGAGGTAAGCCCGTGATTCCAGTTACGGTTGCAATCGTAGCGCTCACCACCCTGCTGCCGGCGGCTGCGCCAGCGGCCGAGGACGACTCCGGCGAAGTCGCGCGCGGGGGTTCACAGACCGTCGCGCCTCTGCAGGCTCGCGAAGTCATCGAGCGGCTCAAAACGATGAGGGCCCAGCTTCTGCTCGAGCAGGAGTACAACCGCATCCTCGAGGCCCGGCTCGAGCGGCAGGAGCTCGAAGCCAAGCTCGGTGTCCAGACCAAGGACGGCAAGGACAACAAGCCCAAGGTCGAGCTGCCTCGGATGCCCCTGCGCCGGCCGCCCCAGCTCGACACCTCTGCCGAGCAGATTACGGTCAAGGCGGTCACCGTCGCCCCGTTCAAGGAGGCGATCGTCACCTACCGCGGCCGCGTCTACACCGTGCGCCCCGGTGACAAGCTCGGCGACATCGTCGTCCGCGACATCAACGAGAGCGGCGTCGTCACCTCCGGCGGCGGCAGCCGCACGGCCGTCATGCTCGGCCAGTAGCCCTCGGAACGCCATGGCCAACCAACCGCCAGCCCCACCCCCAGTCGCTTTCGCGCCCCCGGTCCCCGAGGAGCACTTCGGCCGGCGCCAGAGAATGCCGGTGCGCGCGCGCCTCGGCGACATGCTCATCGCCTCGGGCCTGCTCAACCAGCAGAAGCTCGAGCAGGCCTTGAGCATGTCCAAGCGCACCGGAGAGCGGCTCGGCGAGGTGCTCGTCAAGTCGGGCTACGCGCGGCCCGAGGACATCTCCGAGGCGCTCGCCCAGCAGTTCAACGTCCAGTACGTGGCGCCCAAGCAGCTGACCACCGACATGGTCGACCGCGACGCGGTCACCAAGGTCGGGATCAAGGTGCTCGAAGAGAAGCGCCTCCTGCCGATCACCTTCAAGGGCAGGGAAATCCTGCTTCTCTCGGACCCTCTCGACACCAACGCCACCGACCAGGTCGAGGCGGTCATCGGCAAGAGGCCCTACGCGGTGAGCACCGCGAGCGGCATCGAGATGATCCTGCAGGTGCTCGCGTTCGAGACCGTCGACGCGGATCGGATCATCGAGAGCGCGCGCGAGAGCATCGACGCGGGCGAGGTCAAGGTCCTCTTCAACTACTTGATGGGCAAGGCGGTCCTCGAGCGGGCCAGCGACGTGCACATCGAGCCGACCGGCGTGACCACCGTGGTGCGCTACCGCATCGACGGCGACCTGCGCATCGCGCTGTCGCTGCCGCGCTCGCGCCACGAGAACCTGACCAACGTCATCTTCGGCATGGCTGGAGTCGACCTGTCGGACTTCAGCCGCCTGCACGACGGGCGCTTCTCGTTCGCCTTCGCCGGCCGCAAGCTCGACATCCGCTTCGCGGCGAGCCCCACGGTCGAAGGCCCGATGATCGTGCTGCGTATCCTCGACGACAGCCGCTCGCTCGCGAGCCTCGAGGAGCTCGGCTACACCTCCTGGAACCTCAACGCCATCAACCAGATGCTGCGCTACCCCTACGGCCTCATCCTGGTCGTAGGCCCGACCGGCTCCGGGAAGACCACCAGCCTCTACTCGTGCCTGAGCCGCCTCAACGACGGGTCCACCAAGATCCTCACCGTCGAGGATCCCTGCGAAATCCGCATCCCCACGATTCAGCAGGTGCAGGTCAACGAGAAGGCCGACGTCACCTTCGCGCGCACCGTACGCGCCTTCCTGCGCCAGGACCCCGACGTCATCCTCGTCGGCGAGATCCGCGACGAGGAGACCGCGCGCGAGGCGTTCCGCGCGGCGAACACCGGCCACATGGTGCTCTCCACGCTCCACGCGAACACTGCGGTCGAAGCGCTCGGACGCCTGTTCGACCTGGGCATGGACCCTTACCAGGTCTCGACGACCCTCCTCGGCACGGTCTCCCAGCGCCTGCTGCGCAAGCTGTGCCCGCACTGCAAGCGCAAGACGGCCCTGAATCCCGCCACGCTCGATCGCGCGCTCGCCGAGAACGTCTACGGCGTCGGGCGCGTCCCCACCCGCCCGATCGAGATTTGCGAGAAGGGCAAGGGGTGCGTCCACTGCTCGGGCGGCAACGCCGGCCGCACCGTCATCGCCGAGGTGCTGGCGATGAACAACGATCTGCGCGAGCTGGTGTACCAGCGCGCATCGAATGAGAAGATTGTCCAAGCCGCGCGCAAGTCCGGCTTCCGAACGATGACCGACAATGCGCTGTGGCTGGTAGCCAAGGGGTTGGTTTCGCTCAACGAGGCGGAGGGCACGGTAGGACCGATGACGACCGAGGTGCCGAAAGCGCAGGTCGCCGCCACCCCGGACAAGACGACTGCAACGGAGGCACGCCGATGACGCGGTTCAAGATTGCGCTGATTGCCGGGAGCTTGTTCCTGGGGAGCTGCGGCGCCTTTACTCCCCCGCGAGTAGAATGCGCCAACACCGAGGCCACGATCGACGTGAAGGAAACGGCCGAGTTGGGCTTCTGCAACTTCCCGGAGGCCTACAGTTTCGTGGTGACGACCGCGCCCCGCGTGCCCGTCGAGCCTGCGCACGAGCGCAATGGCAGCGCCGACGAGTACTCGCTCGCCTACGCGCGGATCAAGATCAAGCGGGCCACCGATGCCGTCTACCTGTGCGAAGGCACGGGGTGCGCGCCGAACCTGGCCGAGATCGAGACGACGCTCGATGAAAACGGCGCGCTCACCTACAAGATCTTGCTCATGGCCGAGCCTGCCGGGCTGCTTCCGGGCCCCGGTGGCCAGGTCACCAGCGAGGGTGTGATTGCCATCGAGGAATACGGGCCCGGCAACGTCTGCCCGGTTCTCCTCAAGGCCAACCTCACCTGCGAGAAGCCCACCGAGCAGTAGCGAGGTGGCGCCGCAAGCGTAAGCGCATGGAGCGCGGATGCTGTACGTCTATCAAGCCATCGGTAAGTCCGGCCGATTCATAAAGGGACAGGCCTCGGCGGCCTCGGTCGCCGCGCTGCGCTCTGATCTCTCGAAGGGCGGGCTTACCCTCGTCGACGCGCGCCCCGACGTGCTCGGCGAGCTCATGGCGACGCTCAAGCCGAAGCGCCTCCCGCGCGCGGTGATGATCGAGATGTTCGGCTACCTGCGCGGCCTGCTGGGCATGGGCCTCGACATGGTGACCGCATGGTCGTCGGTGGCCGAGGCGTTGCCCAACAAGCTGGCCAAGGAGAGCATCTCTACCGTCGTCACCGCCATTCAGCAGGGACACTCGCTGACCGAGTCGATGGAGCGCACCGGGGTCTTCCCGTCGATGGTGCTCGGCAACATCCGCGCCGGCGAGCAGTCGGGAACGCTGGAGAACGTCTTCGAGTCGCTCGAGGAGCACTACCGGCAAGAGGCGGCCCTCGCCCAGCAGGTGATGAAGGCCACCATCTACCCGGCGATCTCGGTGGTGGTGCTCTTTTTCATCGGCGTGGGCCTGCTCGTGGGCGTCGTCCCGCAGCTCAAGGAGATCTTCCCGCCCAACCCGCCGCTGCCGACAAGGATCCTCCTGTTCCTTTCGAACTCGGCGGTCGGCTATTGGTGGGCCGTCCCTCTCGTCGGCGTTACTGGCGCCTTCCTCTGGTGGCGCATGCCGAGCTCGTACAAGACCCGGCTCGGCGAGATGTTCTTCCGCGTGCCACTCATCGGCCCGGTGCTCAAGAACGTCGCCCTCTGCAACGTCTTCCAGAACCTCTCGCTGATGCTGGGCGCAGGCGTCTCGCTGACCAGCGCCCTCGACACGGTCATCGGCACGATCAGCTCGCGCGCCATCCGCACCCGCCTCGAGTGGGTCTACGACTCGATCCAGCGCGGCGGCACCTTCTCTGAGGGCTTTGGCGACCCCTTCTTCCCGCCGGTGACGAAGGGCGTGCTGCGCCAGGGCGAGATCATGGGCGCGCTCGACACCTACCTGCGACGCTTGGCGAGCTTCCTTCGCGACAGAGCCCAGTCGCGCCTGACTACCCTGGCCACGTTGATCGAGCCCATGCTGCTGCTGGTGGGAGGCGGAATGCTGCTCCTGCTCGCAGTCGGTATCTTCCTTCCGATCTACGGCTCGATGCAGAAGATCGGCCGCTAGGCCCTCGGTTGCCACACTGCGGCAGGGCTTCGCCACTCGCGCGAATCAGCTCGCGGGCGACCTGACGAGCCTCGGAAAGAAGGGCTCTCGCCGGCTGTCTCTTCTGCCCCGGCGGACCGATTCTGACCCTGCGGAGCGCCAAGGAAGCCGCCTGAGGGCCTACAACGGCCCAAGGGCCTTCTGGCGAGGCCCGCCGCGCGCCATTTCTCGCGCCACAGGGGCATTCCTGGCCATGCCCCAAGGGCCCGTTTTTGCAGGACTTTTTCTACCCCGCGAGCGCTGTCGCCAAGCGTCTCCGCTGCCGGGGCGGCGGCGGAGCGCGCCGTCCTTCTCGTCGGCCGTCGAAGGCGACGCGCCGCGGCCCGCTCCGCCGGAGGCGCCCAGGCGGTCGGCGAAGAGGGTCGACCGGCCAACATCGGCGACCGGAGTCGCGCTCGCAGCGCCCCCGCCCCGCGCCTCGCGGTGTAGCATGCGCGCCCTTCCCCTCACTCCAGGAACGACACCATGATCGCCCCAGAGCGCGTCCCCCCCACTCCAGTCCAGTCTGTGGCATCGCCGCTCGCTCGCCACGACGCGAAGGTCGCCCGCGTCGCGCGGCAGCTTCGCGAGCGGACCAGCACCAGGCCGCTGTCGCTGCGCAAGCGGGCGGTCAGCCACCAGGTCCCCAAGCCGGGCGACCGCAAGTACAGCGACGAGAAGATCGACGTCTCCGACCTCGACGAGATCCTCGAAATCGACCCGGCCTCGCGCGTCTGCGTCGCCGAGCCGGGTGTCACCTTCGTCGACCTGGTCGCCGCGACGCTCCCCTACGGCTTGGTTCCCTTCGTCGTCCCCGAGCTCAAGACGATCACCATCGGCGGCGCGGTCTCCGGCTGCTCGCTCGAGTCGATGTCTTTCCGCTATGGCGGGTTCCATGACTCGTGCCTCGAGTACGAGGTCATCACCTCGGACGGCGAGGTGCTCACCTGCACCCCAGAGAACGAGCACAAGCTCGTCTTCCACATGATCCACGGCTCCTTCGGAACCCTGGGAATCCTCTCGAAGATCAAGTTCAAGCTCATCGCCGCCAAGCCGTTCGTGCGGCTGGACTACGAGACTTACCGGACCTACGGCGAGTACCACGCGGCCATCGCCGAGCGCTGTAGGCAGGCGGACGTCGACTTCATCGACGGCATCATCCACGGGCCCGACCGGTATGTGCTCTCGGTGGGCCGCTTCGTAGACAAGGCGCCCTACACCAGCCGCTACTACGGAATGACGGCCTACTACGAGACGACCGCCAAGCGCAAAGAGGACTACTTCACCACCCCCGAGTACTTCTTCCGCTACGACCGCGGCGTCACCAACGTGCGGCCCAAGTCGCGGCTCGGGCGTCTGCTGCTCGGCCGGTTCGTCCGCTCCACCGAGGTCCTGAAGCTCGCCGAGAAGCTCGCCTGGGCTCTGCCCCGCGAGAACCCGACGCTCACGGTCGACGTCTTCATCCCGTTCTCGCGCTTCGGCGACTTCATGGAGTGGTACTGGCGCGAGTTCGGGCCGTTTCCGCTCTGGTGCGTCCCCTACCGGCCGGCACAGCGCTACCACTGGCTCTCGGACGAGTGGTACGCGGGGCTCGAGGACGAGATGTTCGTCGACCTCGCGGTCTACGGTTTCAAGGGGCGCGACGGCAGGAACTACTACCGGATGCTCGAGGAGAAGCTACAGGAGCTCAACGGGGTCAAGACTCTCATCTCCTTCAACTACTACAGCGAAGAGGAGTTCTGGCGCATCTGGCACAAGGAGAACCACTTCGCCGTCAAGGCGCGCACCGACCGGCGCAACCTCTTCCGCGACCTCTACACGAAGACCTGTCTCGCTTCCCGGGGGCTCGACTGAGGGCGAGGCGCCAGCGCGGCTTGTCTGATCGCGCGCTGGCGTCCCACGGCTCGTCCTGAACGATCCGCCGGGCAGGGCCCGAGTGACGGGCAGCCCGTCACTCGAGCTCGTAGTCGATGACCAGCCGGGGCGAGAACTGCGCGCCCAACGCCGGGTCGTATCCCACGATGGTCCGATAGCCCTGGTAGCTTGGACCGTCCTGGTCCGTGGCGGAGTTGATCAGGAAGATCGTCATCGCGTTCCCGGCCGCCCATCCGGGCTGAGCGACGACCTCTTGCACGAGGGTCCTCAAATCCTTGGGCACGGTGAACTCGACGGTCGGATCCCAGCAATCGAGCTTCCGCTGTGGGCAGTCGTACTCGGTGATGTCGGTGCAGCTCGCGCTGCAGCGCACCAGCCAGTGATCGATGAAGGCCGAGGTCTTCGCCCGCTGATCGGGCCGGTTCGTCTCGTAGTTCGTTGGGTCGAAAGGCGCCGAGTCCGCCACGCGCTCCGCGTAGATGTTGATCCAGAGGCGATTCGACGAGTCGACCGCGTTGGTCGGATAGAAGCTCAGCCTGGCGCTAGTAATCGTCGCGCCCGCGGGAACCTGGACGTTCGTGAACCGCAGCGCGGTGTGGTACGAGACGTGGCTCGCATCGAAGTGGCGCCCGAGCGGCACCTGGTCGCCGTGGAAGATGTTCCACTCGGACTCCCACGCATCCATCAGGTAGGACGAAACCGCGTCGTTCCCCGAGCAGAGCTGTGATTCGGCGCGCGGCGCCGAGCAGGTGCCCGCGAGACAGACGCCGGAAGCGCAGTCGGTGCCTTGCGAGCAGGTCGTCCCCTGCGGGCAGCGCTCCGGGCAAGGTCCGCCACAGTCGATGCCCGCTTCACCTCCGTTGAGCACCCCGTCCTCGCAGCTCGGAGTCGCACAGGTCCCGTTCGCGCAGTACTGCGAGGCGCAATCGGCGTCCTCGCGGCAGCCCTCGCCGACCGCACAGCCCGGACAGCCGCCGCCGCAGTCGACGTCCGTCTCGGTGCCGTCCTTGACCTCGTTGTCACAGCTCACCGCAGGGACGCAGACCAGCCCTTCGCACACTCCGCTCGCGCAGTCGGATGCCTGAGAGCACGCCATCCCCAGCGCACACGCGTCGCAGTCGCCGCCGCAGTCAACGTCCGTCTCGCTCCCGTCTTTCAGCCCGTTGTCGCAGGCCACCGCCGGCACGCAGCGCTGGCCTTCACACACGCCGCTCGCGCAGTCGCCCGGATCGACGCAGGCCTTGCCCTCGGCGCAGGGCGCACAGCCGCCGCCGCAGTCAACGTCCGTCTCGGTCCCGTCTTTCAGCCCGTTGTCGCAGCTTGGCGCCGCCGAGCACCTCTGCCCTTCGCAGATGCCGCTCGCGCAGTCGCTCGGTTCGATGCAAGCCTTGCCTGCCGCGCACGCGGGACAGCCTCCGCCGCAGTCGACGTCCGTCTCAGTCCCATCCTTGAGCCCGTTGTCGCAAGCCACCGCCGGCACGCAGAGCTGGCCTTCGCAGATGCCGCTCGCGCAGTCGCCCGGAGCGACGCAGGCCTTGCCGTCGGCACAGGGGGCGCAACCGCCGCCGCAGTCCACATCGGTCTCAGCCCCGTCCTTCAGCCCGTTGCCGCAGCTTGCCGCCGCCGCGCACATCTGGCCTTCGCAGACGCCGCTCGCGCAGTCGCCCGGAGCGACGCAGGCCTTGCCGTCGGCACAGGGTGCGCAACCGCCGCCACAGTCCACATCGGTCTCAACCCCGTCCTTCAGCCCGTTGCTGCAGCTTGCCGCCGCCGCGCACCTCTGCCCTTCGCAGACGCCGCTGGCGCAGTCGCCTGGAGCGTGGCAGGCCTTGCCGTCGCCGCAGGGCGCGCAGCCGCCGCCGCAGTCGACATCGCTCTCCGCGCCGTTGCGCACGCCGTCGTCGCAGGCGCTGCCCGGCACGCAAGCGCCAAGAACGCACCCTTCTCCCTCGGCGCACTCGCCGCACGAGCCGCCGCAGCCATCGTCGCCGCAAACGCGCCCCTCGCACGTCGCGACGCAGGTGGGCTCGTTGGTCTCGCCACAGCCAGCGCTGGCGAGGACGGCGAGAAATGCGAGAGACGCAAAACGGCGCATCGGTGCTCTCCCTTTCCACGTGTCGAAGACGAGCGATTGTAGCGAGCCACCGGCAACGCCGACAGCACAGCAGCTCGGCCGCCTGCCCGCATGCTCGCTTGTCAGAGCGCGCGATCGCCCTCGAGGGCAGGCTCGGCTGCGACAGTGCGGCGAGATGGTGCGAGCAGCCTTGTCGCCCGCCAACGCACTTGCTCGCGCTCGCGTCCACCCGACGCGCGGAGCCTACCGGTCGGCGCAAAGGCTCCGATTACCGCTTTCGCGGCGTCAGTAATCCTTGCTGAAGATCACGTCTACGCCGCCCTTCTGCTCGTCGCCGTACTTCGACTCGATGTTGACCCGCGGCGTGAGCTGGTACTCGACGCGCACCTCGTTGGTGTTCTCCTTCTTCGTGTCCGCGCCGAAGTTGCGCAGGTAGCCGATGTAGATGTCGTCGGTGACGTAGGTGCCAGCCTCGAGCCCGGCGCGGAAGGTCGCCCCGGCCGACTGCAGCCCGGTGTCGTCGATGTCCACCTGCAGCACGTCTATCGGCAGCTTCGAGGCAAGCGTCTTGCGCAACCGGTCGGCGGCGAAGCTGCCAATGACCGAAGCAGCCCCGCTGCCGGAGGCGACGTTGCCCGACCCGCGCTTCAGCTCGCGCCGCCCGGTGGCGAGGAGGATGGCTATCTGCTGCTCGTCGAGGGGCGGCTCACTGCTCAGCTCGATGCGCGGCTTGGCGGCGTCGCCGGTGACCGTGACCTTCACCTTCACCTGCTCGCGCGTGTTCTCGTGCGTCGCGATGACCTCGAGCTTCGGGTTGCCCGGCGGGTCGCCCGCCCAGCTCACGTGCCCGCGGGCAAGCTCGAACTTGCGACCGATGACGTCGGCGCTGCCCTGGCGCGTCGTCACCGCGCCCGACATCTCGGTCTTGCCCTGGTGGACGATCAGGGTGAGGTCGGCGCCCGCCTCGATGCGCGCGTCGCTCGACTGGACCCAGAGGTTGCGCGGCGCCTGGATGTGCAGCCGCAGGTCGAGCCCGGCGCCGCCCTTCTTCGCCTCCACCAGCTTCTCCTCGCCGGTGACGATGACGATGCCCGGGTGCGCCTCGAGCTCCTGGAGCTCCTTGCCGCCGACCAGCGGCGGCAGCTCGGCCACCAACCGCTCGAGGCGCACGTCGAGGGCCATCTTCGAGCCCTGGATCTGGCCGGTCCACTGCGCGGTCTTGCCGCTGATGGTGGCGACCTTGCGATCGTTGATCCGAAGCGGGAAGTCCCGCAGCTCGAGCGCGGCGCCCAGGCGATACGGCGCGTCGGGCGAGTCCCGCTCGGCCTTCGCGCTCAACCCGATGCTGCCCTTCTCGGAGCGCGCGGAGAGGCCGACGATCTGGATCAGCTTCTCGCCGACCTTCGCGTCGAGCGTCACCTGCTCGTAGCTGCCGTAGCCGAGCAGCGTAAAGCGCCCGTCCCGGAGCGTCACCGTTCCCTCGGGACGCGGGCTCGCGAGGGTCCCGCGCAGCTTCAGGTCCGCGCCGAGCCGGCCTTCGACACGCCGCAGGTCGTCCACCAGCTCTTCGACGAGCCCTACCTGCAGCCCGCTCGTCCGGACGCTGCCCTCGAGCCGCGCCGCGGCAGGATCGAAGCCCTTCTGCAAGGCTGAGAGCGACAGGGGAGCATCGACCGTCGCCTCGAGGTTCGCCGCGCCGCCCTTGGCCGACCCGAGCGTGCCCGCCACCTGCGTCCTGCCGCCTCCGTGGTCTGCCTTCGCCTTCAAGTCGCCGAGCAGCTTGCCGTCGTAGGTGAGCGCAGCGAGGCCGCCCTTCAGCTCCAGCCTGGGATTGCCCAGCGAGCCCGTCAGCTTCGCCTCGGCCTGAAGCTTGCCGGCGAGCCCCGGGATCCGATTGGCGAGCTGGCGCGCGATCTGCTCTGAGCTCGCCTTCAGCGCGAGGTGGACCGGCGCCTTCTCGAGGCCTTCAATCGTCTGGAGCTTCTCGGGCGCCGCGTCCATCTTCCCGAGCAGGTGGACAAGCCGCTCCTTGCCCGAATGGACCGAGGCGTCGAGCCCGACGCTGTCGCCGCCGAGGCTGAGCAGCGCCTCCACCCCGAGCTCGCGCCATTCGGCGATGCCGCCCCCGGTGACCTTCAGCTTCGCCTCGCCGCGCGGCGCCTCGAGCGATCCGAGCAGGTGCGCGCTCAACGACGCCTCGCCCAGCAGCCGGGCGCCGAGCACCGACTCAGGCAGATCCTCGAGCGCCACCTTGTCCGCGGTGACCGCGAGGTCGAGCGCGGCCGCGGCGAGCTCCTCGGCCTTCGGCCCGCGCACGAGCGTCGCAAGCGGCACGCCCGAGCGCAGATCGACCGACACCTTCCCGCGCGGCAGCGCCAGCTCGAGCTTCGCGCTCGATCTGCTCGCCGACTGCGCCTCCAGCGCGAGCCCAGCCTCCGGGAAAGCCCCATAGCGCAGGCCCGAGCCCCGAAGCGCGACGGACGAGTCGGGCTTGTCGGCCGTCCCGCCGAGGCTCACCGTGCCGCTCAGCGCACCTTCGAGCTGCTCGATCCCCAGGACCTCGCGCAGGTCGGCGAGCGCGAGAGCCGAGAGCTCGAGCGTCGCCGAGAGCGGCGTGCCCGCCTTCGCGGCGAAGAGCTCCGTCGGCAGATCGAAGCGCGCCTGCGCCCTCGCCCCCGCCTTGCGGATCGTCGCCTCGCCGGAGAGCCGCTGGCGCTCGCTCAGCTCGACCTTCGCTGTCACGTCCACGCCGCGGATCGCCTGGAAGCCGAGGCCCCGGCTATCGACGCTCGCCTCGACCTTGGGACGGGAAGTCGTGCCGGTGACCTTCGCCTCCAGATCGACCAACCCGGCGAGCTTCCAGGCCCGGGGCACCGCGATAGCCGGCAGCGCGGCGAGATCGAGCGCCTTGCTGCGCGCCGAGGCGTCGAGCCGCGCTCCAGAGAGCCCACCGCGCAGCTCGAGCCACTGCCTGCCGGAGCTGAGCTCGAGCCGATCGACCCGGAAGCCGTCGCGCAGGTCGAGGCGCGCCGGGCGATCGAGCACCCACTTCGCGTCGCCCGCCTCGACGACCAGCCGCGCTATCCGCCCACCTCGGACGCCGGGGTCGAGCGCGCCGCCGATGTGGGCGGTGAGCCCCGCGAGCCCCTTGGTCGTCAGGTCGGCTGAAAAGTCGCGGCGGTTCGCCTCGACCTTCGCCCTCAGGTCGCTGAATGGCAGCTCGCCCGCCTTGCCTCCGCGCGCCTGCACGTCGGCCGCGAGGAGGTAGGGGCGCGAAGCATCCGGCAGCCTGCCCTTGACGGCGAGCCCGTCGAACGAGAGCGAGCCGATCGTCAGGCGGTCGAGCTCGCCGCGGATACCGACCTGCAGCCCTGACCACGGGCCCGACGCGCTCGCCTCGAGACGGCCGCGGCCCGCGACCCCGGAAGCCTGGGTGCCGAAGGCCTTGGCGAGCGCGTTCGAGAGAGCGTCGAGATCGGTGAGCCGCACCGAGGCTTGCGCGTCGAGCCGCTTCGCGTCGAGCGTACCGGCCGCCTCGACGCGCCCGCCGGGCAGCGACAGGGCGAGCGAACGGACCTTCGCGCTCACGCCCTCGAGCTCGACCCTGGCGCGCGCCGACTCGAGCCTCGCCCCGCGCACCCGCGAGCCCCGCAGCGACAGCTCTAGGTCTCCGCGCCCGGGCTCGCCCGGATCGAGCCGGTAGTGGGCGCCGAGCGACCCGTTGAGCCGCGTGGGCGGCGCCCCGGAGATCGCAAGGGAGAGGTCGAGCTCGCTCAGCTCCACGCTCGCCTGGGCCGACAGCGGCGAGAGGTCGGCCGAGGCGTCCACCGACAGCGAGCCCTCGCCCAGCGGCACGAGCAGGCGCGCTTGGGCGCGGTTGCCGTCGAGGCTGGCGGTGCCGCTCGCGGTGAGGTCGCCCGCCACCGGCGCCTGCGGCGCGAACGAGAGGAGATCGTCCTTGCGGACGAAAGCTTCGCGGATGGCCACCCGGAGCGCGCCGCCGTCGAGGCTGCCACCGAGCTGCAGGCGCGAGCCCCCGACCTCGAGCGCGACCCGCTCGAACCGCAGCGGGTCGTACGGCGCGGCGTCCGAGCCGCCCTTCACCTCGCCGACCAGCGCGAAGGGCGCGGCGACGGGCGCGAGCAGCCTGCCCCGCGCGCCGACCTCGCCGCGCAGCTCGCCGTCGCGATAGCGGCCGGAGACCGCGAGCGAGACCTCGCGCACCTCGTTGACCGGCTCTGCTTCGGGCACGGTGCGGTAGGCGAAGCGCAGCCCGCTGATGAGGCCGCGCTCGAGCTGAATGTCCCAGCCGAAGCGGCCGCCGCTCTCACCGGAGTCCTCCGGCCCCTTCTGCCTCGGCGCGAAGGCGCGGGCGATGTTGATCCCGTCGGGACCGCCGGCGAGCAGCAGCTCGGCGTCCTTGATGCCCAGCGACACGACGCGCACCCGCCTGCGCAGCAGCTCGCCGACGACGACCCGCGCGCGCAGCTCGCCGATGAAGGCGACCCGCCGGCCCTCGGGGTCGAGCAGCTCGGCGTCGCGCACGAGGACGAAGCCGCCCGGGTTGACCTCGACGCGCCCCGCCCTCAGCTCGCCGGCGATGACGCGCCCGACCCGCGAGAGCACCTCTTCGCGCACCCGGCGGTTCCCCGACTCGGTCTGCAGCCAGGCCGCCGCGGCCAAGGCGAGCAGGAGCACGAGCGCGGCGAGCCCCACCGCGCCGCTGCCGAGCCACTCGAGGATGATGCCGACTCTCTTCACGAGCGAGCGCCTTCGGGACGGTCCTCTCCCGCGGCTAAACGCTTTTCGGCGCTCAACCTTCCCCGCGTCCTCCGTGGGCTGGCTCGGTCTCTGGCGCGGCGAGGTGGGCACGCTGCAGCTCGTCTCCTCGTGGTTGCGAGAGCTCGGCTAACGCCTAGCTGCCCGTTTCTACCCGCTCCAGCGCCCGGCGAGTAGCCGGACGAGCGCCGCTCAGAACGCCTCGCCGATGCTGAAATGGAGCGACCACCGGGAAAGCTGGCCACTCTTCAACAGCCCGACCTGATCGCCGCTCGGCAGGTAGACGGGGATGCCCGGGTCGTTGACCCGGTAGCCGACGTCGAGCCGCACCGGGCCGAACATCGTCCGGTAGCGCAGCCCCAGGCCGACCGCGACGTTGAGCCCGCCGAGCGACATCTCGGCGAACGAAGGCTGCACCTCGCCGGCGTCCACGAAGGCAACGAGCCCGAAGCTCGCCGGCAGCCGGAAGCGCGCCTCGATGCTGCCGGAGAGCATGCCGTTGCCGCCGACGGGCATCGCGTCCTCGGGCAGCCTGCCGTCCTCCGGCAGCGCGCTGATGACGCGGGGCGAGAGCTGGCGCGTGCCGAAGCCCCGCTGGCTCGAGCTGCCACCGAGGAAGAAGCGGGTGAGCACCGAGGAGGTCTGGCCCTCGGAAGGCAGTAACATGCCGGCCGCCAGCCGGGCGGCGAGCACGTGCCGGCCTATCGGGAGGTAGCCGCGCGCCTCGGGCTCGAGCCGCAGGTAGTCGTAGCCGCCGCCGAAGTAGCCGCTGCCCTCCTGCAGCGCGAAGGAGAGCATGTAGCCCTTGGTCGGGTCGACCGGGTTGTCGCGCCGGTCGTAGATCACGCGCTGCTCGAGATAGGCGAGCCGGCATAGCTTGCCGCTCGCCGCGCAGGCGTCCACGGCCATCTCCTGATCGACCTGGCCGGGCGCGAGCGTGGTGCTGAAGACGGCCGCCGAAGAATTGAACGATGGGACGAGCGTCAGGCGCCGGCCGATGCGCCAGGGCAGGCCCAAGCGCACCGTGCCCGCGTGGTAGGTGAGGTCCTGGTCAACCACGCCGCGGTCGTAGGCGAGCGAGGCCTCGAACGACAGGTCCGAGTTGAGCAGGTTCGGCTGAACGAACTCGAGCTTGCTGCTGCCGGCGAGCAGCGGAGAGTCGAAGCCCTGGATGACGTCGGGCACGAAGACGAGCGCGAGCTGGTTGGCCCAGGTGAGCCGGCGCAGGCCGCCGAAGAAGTTGCGGTTGGTCCACTCGCCGACCAGCCGCGGCAGCTCCTGGCGCGCCTGATCGAAGCCGACGCCGCCGCCGACGCGGATGGTGCGAAAGGGCGCCTCGCGGACGTTGACGACCACCGGCACCGTCCCGCCGCGCCTGTCGGGCGCCCCGCGCGTCACCTTGACGGCCGAGAAGACGCCGAGGTCGAAGATGCGCCCCTCGGCAAGGGCGAGCGCCGACTCGCTGTAGAAGTTGTCCTCGACGACGTCCACCTTCGCCAGCTCGAGGATGCGCATGCGCGGCACGCGGTTGGCTCCGGCGACGAAGATGCGGCCGAAGCGGTAGCGCTGGCCCACGTCGGCGAGCAGGCTCACGTCGGCCCGATCGTCCTGTAGCCGGACCTGGGCGCTGCCCTCGACCTCGGCCTCCGCGTAGCCCGCCTCGCGCAGCCGCTCCTGCAGCAACGCCTTCGTGCGGTCGAAGGCCTCCTCGGCGAATACGTCGCCCACCTTCAGAGGAAGGCCCTGCAGCACCAGCGCGCGCAGGGTCTCGGGCAGCTCGTCGATGCCCTCGACCGCGAGCTTGTCGATGAGGGTGGGCGGGCCTTCGTCGATGGTGACGAGGACGTCGACCTTGCCCTTGCCGGTTTCGATGACCTGGCGGTCGGCGATACGGGCCTTGTAGTAGCCGCGCGCCTGGTAGAGGCGCACGATGCGCCGCAGGTCGGTCTCGAAGACCGCCTCGTCGAGGTAGTGGCGCTCGCTGAACGGGATCCACGAGGTTCCCGAGGTCACGATGCGAGCGCGGATCTCGCCCGCGGGGATGGACCGGTTGCCGCGGATCTCGAACGAGTCGACGAGCGGACCCTCACCCGCTGGCCGCGCCGAGGCGCAGCCGCAGGCCCAGAGCGCGAAGAGCGCGACGCTGGCCGAACGGGCGGAGATCACCGCGCCTTTCTACCGTGCCCCGCCCCGCGCGCAAACGCTCGAGCGGCTCGGGGCGCGTCGACGCGCTCGACGGGAGGCCGAGGGCCAGGGCCGCGAGCGTTCACGCCGGCTCGCCCTCCGCCCTCTCGCTCCTCCTGGGTCTGTGGGATCGGCAACACCGTGTTACCATCGCCGCGCCTTCACCCCAGAGAGTCGAATGCCGCCCGCCACTGAAAGCGGAAGGAGCGAGGACTTCAACAGTCGCATTCTCAAGCCGCTGCTCGCGTACGTCGCGAGCGTTCATGGCGATCAGGCGCTCGAGACCCTGGCATCCGAAGCAGGCTTCACCGTCGCACAGCTACGCCAGCCGTTCTGGATGCCCGTCGAGCGCTTCGAGGCGCTGCTCGCCGGCGTGCGGCGCCTGGTGCCCGACGACCGCGCCTTCGAGGAGGCGTGCGCCTACCGGCTCAAGGAGAGCTACGGGCCCATCTACTACCTGTTGCAGCCTCTACCGGCTGATGAGCCGCACGATGAGCGTCGTCTCGCGGGCCGGGCGTTGCGAGATCGTCTCCTCGGCGCGCTCGTCCCTGGCGATGCGCTACACCACGACCCGCGCCGAGAGCCGGCTGATGTGCCTCTCGCGCCGGGCCCAGATCTCGAGCATGCCCACGACGTTCGGGCTGGCGCCGGTGAGCCTCGAGGAGACCCAGTGCGTCGCGCGCGGCAACCCCTGCTGCGAGTACCACCTGCGCTGGAAGGAGCGGACGCGCTGGCACCAGCCGATACTCGGCGTCGTCCTCGGCGCGGCGATCTGCGGCGCGAGCGCCGCTGCCGGAGTCGAAACCGTCGTCCTTTCGGCGACCCTCCCCGTTCTGTGCGGCGCGCTCGCCTGGGCGCGCGAGCTCCACCAGACCAGCCTCTCCAACCTGCGGGCGGCCGAAGAGATGACCGAGGCCCTCCACAAGATGGCCGAAGAGACGAACCAGGCGCGTGAGGAGGCGCTTTCGTTCTCGCAGCGCCAGGAGGAGTGGGCCCGGCTGCTCGAGCAGCAGGTCGAGGAGCGCACTGCCACCTTGCGATCCGTCGTCGCACGGATCCACGAGCTGCGCGAGCAGCAGATAGCCAATCTACAAAGCCTCTCGCACGACCTGCGCAATCCGCTGACCATGCTGCGCCTGCAGCACCACCTGCTCAAGAAGCAGGCCGCCGACCGCGAACAGGTCCTCGACGACATGGGCCGTGCGCTCGATCAGGTTGACAGCCTCCTCGCTGCGCTGCTCGCGAGCGCCAACGCCGAATCGTCGAGGCCGCCCGCGACCGAGCGGATGGAGACCGCGCGGCTGGTCGAGCGATTGCGGCGCCGCCTGAAGGCGCTCGTCTACGGGCGGGACATTCGGATCGCCGTCCTCCTCAGCCGCGGCACGCCCGAGACGGTCGAGGTCGATCGCCTCGTGTTCGACCGGATAGCCGACAACCTGCTCACCAACGCGGCGAAGTACAGCGAGCGCGGGAGCATCATCGTCGAGCTCGGTTGCGAGAGCGGCATGCTGGTCGTGAAGGTCTCGGACACCGGCGTCGGCATCTCGAGAGAGCGGCTCGAGCGGGTCTTCATCCCGGGCGCCGAGCGCGACCGCAGCTCGCCAAACAGCGCAGGCATCGGGCTTTCGAGCGTCGTCACCCTGCTGAGCCAGGCGCGCGGCCGGCTGGAGGTCATGTCGAGGCCGGGCTCGGGCACAACCTTCTGGGCCTACCTTCCGACACAGCCGGCTGAGTCGCGCGAGACCGAAACGGTCGTGCCCGGAGGCATGGACGGGATGGTCGGCCGGGTCGTGAAGATCCGCCCGAGCGCCTGATTCTCGCGGCGCCAGGAAAAGCCGCTCAGCCCATCAGCCTGCGCACCAGCCACTCGCCGAACGTGCCCAGTGCGCTCATCACCAGCGCCGCCAGCAGCGCAGGACCGAACCCGCGGATAGTCAGCCTGTCGGTGAGCCAGTCGGTGAGCTTCAAGACGATGGCGTCCACGATCCAGCGCGTGACGAAGGCGAGCAGGAAGCCCAGGCCGAGCGTGACGATGCCGATGACGAAGAAGAAGACCCAGCCGATGAGCCAGTTGACGATGCCGAAGATCGCCGCGACGACGATGGCGCCCCAGACGCCCTTGACGCTGACCCCCGGGACGATGGCGGCAGCGACCCAGACTGCGATGGCGAGGATGAGCCAAGAGATGAGGATGCCCATGGTCGTGTCCCTCCGATGGATGCCCGGCCAACGGCGTTCAGCGCCCAATAGTAGCCGGCCAAGGCGCGTGTGCGGCGAGCCGCGGTGGCGCGGAGCGGGCGTGGGCGGGTATTCCCCCTCATGGCCGCCGAGGCGACCTCGACCGCCTCCGGGCGCGAAAGCCGCGCTCGATTCCTGCCGGACGCATCGGCCCGACCCCACCAAGAACTCTCGACTCTCGACCAGCGCGAAGAATCCTCCTTGCGCCCGAGCGGCTCCCATGGGACGCAAGGGCGCGATCATCAGCAAGCGGGCCGCGGGCAGCGCCCCGGCGCCCACCAATCTTCGGGAGGCATTTCGATGGCGAAGAGCACTGAAAAGGTGGTCATCATCGGCTCGGGTCCGGCCGGCTACACCGCGGCCATCTACGCGGCGCGCGCGGCGCTCAACCCCCTAATGCTCGCGGGGACCATCCCCAACCTGCCGGGCGGCCAGCTCGTGACGACCACCGACATCGAGAACTTCCCCGGCTTCCCCAAGGGCATCGCCGGCCCCGAGCTGATGGACTTGATGCGCGCCCAGGCCGAGCGCTTCGGCACCCGCATCGTCGAGGAGAACGCCGTCGGGGTCGACTTCTCGAGCAGGCCCTACCTCATCAAGCACGACAGCGGCGAGCTGCGCGCCGAGACGGTCATCATCGCGACCGGCGCCTCGGCCATCTGGGCCGGCGCCAAGGGCGAAGACGCCTACAAGAACCGCGGCGTCTCGGCGTGCGCGACCTGCGACGGGTTCTTCTTCAAGAACCTCGACGTCCTCGTCGTCGGCGGCGGCGACACCGCGATGGAGGAGGCCGACTACCTCACCAAGCACGCGCGCAAGGTGACCGTCGTGCACCGGCGCGACCAGCTCCGCGCCTCGAAGTACATGCAGGAGCGGGTGATGAAGAACCCGAAGGTCTCCTTCCAGTGGAACTCGGTGATCGAGGAGGTCGTCGGCGACGGCAAGCGCATGACCGGCGCGGTGGTGCGCGACGTCAGGGACGGCAAGACGAAGACCCTCGAAGCCCAGGGCTTGTTCGTCGCCATCGGCCACAAGCCGAACACCGAGCTGTTCGTCGGCCAGCTCGATCTCGACCCCAAGGGCTACATCCGCACGCACCCAGGCACCACGCGCACGAGCGTGCCGGGCGTCTTCGCCGCCGGCGACGTCCAGGACCCGCACTACCGCCAGGCGATCACCGCGGCGGCGGGCGGCTGCCAGGCGGCCATCGACGCCGAGCGGTTCCTCGCGCAGTAGTCCCTCGGCGCGGCGAGCGAACGAAAGGCCGGCCCTCGCGCCGGCCCGGTCGGCTGCATTTTGGGGACTGTGGGCGGTGGCGCGCCGGTCACGGCGGAGGATTCGTGCTCGGGGGCGGTCTTGCCTCGAGATGTTGCGTCGGGGCGGACGGCGCCGGCACGAAGGCCGGCGCTCCGTACTCCGGGCGGTCTCGCCTCCGCTGATCGAGATCGTTGCGTCGGGGCGCACGGCGCCGGCGACGTCCAGGACCCGCACTGCCGCCAGGCGATCACCGCGGCGACGAGCGGCTGCCAGGCGCCCATCGACCGCCGAGCGGTTCCTCGCGTAGTAGCCCCTCGGCGCGGCGAGCGAACGAAGGGCATGCCTTCGGTGCCGGCCAGCTCAGGCGCGCCCCGGGCGGACCGGGCGGCGCCTCAGCGCACCGCTCGCATCCGCGGCTCCGGGGCCTGCGCGGCCGGGCACATTGCCATGCGCCCCTACCGACCCGGGATCGTGCGACGCCGGGCGCATTGCCATGCGCCCCTACCGACCCGGGATCGTGCGACGCCGGGCGCATTGCCTTGCGCCCCTACCGACCCGGGCCGTGCGGTGCTCCAAGTCGCCGGCTCAGGCTTGCTGCCCCGTAGCCGCCGAAGCCGCCGGTGCGCTCTCCTCCTTGCCCTCGTCGCGCCAGAAGAGGAACGCGAAGACAAGGCCTGCGGCCGAGAGCCCAGCGAGCATCGCCATGACCGGCAGCCAGCCGCTCGGGTTCTGCGCGCTCGCTTTCGCCGCGTCCTTGGCCGCGCCGATTCCCCAGCTCATCCCCGCCCAGAAGAGCTGCTGGCAGAAGGTCATCAAGGCGTAGGCCGAGCCGAGCCGTGTCTCGGGGACCAGGTAGATCACCGTGGGCCAAAGCACCGCGGGCACCAGCGCGAAGGCGACGCCGAGCATGCCCATCGACAGCTCCAGCGGCGCCCCGGTGTAGGGCATCAGCAGGAAAGGCGGCAGCAGCAGCGCCGAGCCGATGAACATCAGGAGCGCCCGCTTGCCGATCTTGTCGGCGACGATCCCGAAGATCGGCATCCCGACCATCGAGATGATCGGCAGCCACGCCTTGAGGCTGCCGGCATGCTGCTCGGAGATGCCGTGAGCCTCGGTGAAGTAGAGGTTCGCGAAGCTGCGGAACGGGAAGATCGTGGCGTAGAAGGCAACGCAGAGGCCGACGACCCACCAGTAGCGGCGGCCGAACGCCATGATGTCGGCGAACACCAGCTTGTCGGTGGCGACCGCCTGCTTGACGCCGAAGCGCTTGGCGGCGTGCGCCTCGAGCGCGGCGTACAAGATGGCGAACACGAGCCAGGCCGCGCCGAACCCGGCGGCGAGGATGAGCGGCGGCTGCCAGCCGGTGAAGAAGGACGCGAAGCGCTTGGGCGAGTCGTCGGCAAGGACCGAGCCGAACCGCGCGATGAGGAGCTGCACCGCGAGCGCGAAGCCGACCTCCTTGCCCTTGAACCAGCGGCCGACCACGGCGGTCGCGGTGACGATGAACAGCTCGGCGCCGATGCCGAGCACGAACCGACCGGCGATGAAGGCGATCTCCGGCGAATCGGGCATCGCCGCTGGCAGGAAGGCGATAAGGGCGCTGCCGGCAGCGCCTATCGACGCGAACAGCAGCGCCGAGCGGACGGCCCCCAGCCGGTCGATGACGATGACGCCGACGAACAGGCCGAAGAGCGCGGCGACGTTGTAGGCCGTGTCCATCAGGCCTATCTGCTGCCCGCTCATGCCGAGCTGCTGCTGCATGAACGTCGTGACCGGGTACAGCGCGTCGAAGACGTAATAGTTGCCGAAGATGGCGAGGCTGCAGGCGAGCAGGACGAGCCAGCGGTAGTAGCCAGGCGCTGCGTTCGGGCCGGACGGATTGGATGGGTCGGTCATGGGCGCGCATCTTTGCACGGGCTGACGGCTCGGGTCGACATCTGAACAACCGGGTCATCGGCCACTCGAGGCGCGTCTCCGCGCCTGATCGATCTCAAGGCTGTCGGGAGGCTGCCGAAGGCCCCAGCCCGACCGATAGTCGCCCGATCGCTCCTCGGGCCTTCCTCAAGAGAACCGCCTTCGGACAGCAGCCCGCGCCGCCGCGTGAATCGTGTAGCCTTTGGCGCCCATCGCGCGGCCTGCCGACCGGCCTTGTCGCGCGCAGCCGAACGGGAGCCTTAGATGCCAAAGATCCTGACTACCATGATCCTCTCCTGCTGCCTTCTGACGGCCTGCGCCCACAAGCAGGCGGCCGTGCCTGCGCTCGACCTCCATGGCCAGGCCGACGCGTTTCTCCAGAGCTACCTGACCGAGCTCGCGACCCTCGAACTCGCGCAGACCACCGGCTACTGGAAGGCCGCCAACTCGGGCAAGAAGGAGGACTTCGACGCCTTCGCTACGGCCGACATCGCCCTGCGCAAGCTGCATAGCGACGCCGCCCGCTATCGAGAGATCGAGCGCCTGCTCGCCGGTCGCGATCAGCTCCGGCCGCAGACCGTGCGCTCGCTCGAGATCGCGCTGCTCGCGTTCAAGGGCAACCAGCTCTCGGCCGAAACCCTCGAGCGCCTGGTCACCGAGTCGACCGGCATCGAGCAGGTCTTCAACACCTTCCGCGCCGAGATAGACGGCAAGACGCTCACCAACAACGACCTGCTCGACATCCTCTCTACCGAAACCGACTCGCAGAAGCGGCAGGTCGCCTGGGAGGCGACGAAGGCGGTCGGCGCGCAGGTCGCGCCCAAGCTCGTCGCGCTCGCCAAGCTGCGCAACGAGGCCGCGCGCAGCCTCGGGTTCGCCGACTACTGGCACATGCAGGTCGAGCTACAGGAGCACGACCCGGCGCAGATCCTCGCGCTGTTCGAAGAGCTCGACCGCCTCACCCTCGAGCCGTACCGGGCGATGAAGGCCGAGCTCGACGCCGAGGTCGCGCGCCGCTTCGGCACCGAGCCGGCGCAGGTGATGCCCTGGCACTACACCAACCCCTTCTTCCAGTCGGCGCCGCCGTCGGAGAAGGTCGATCTCGACGTCTTCTACAAGGACATGCCCAAGGAGCGCATCGTCGAGCTCGCCCGCGCCTTCTACTCGGACATCGGCCTGCCCATCGACGAGATCGCCGCGCGCAGCGACCTCTACGAGCGCGAGGGCAAGGACCAACACGCCTTCTGCATCGCCATCGACCGCGAGGGCGACGTGCGCACCCTGCTCAACGTCACGCCGACCGAGGCGTCGATGGAGACGATGCTCCACGAGATGGGCCACGCGGTGTACTACGCGGGCATCGACAAGAGCCTGCCGTTCAACGTGCGCGAGTCCGCGCACCTCTTCACCACCGAGGCCGTGGCGATGCTCTTCGGCGCGCTGTCGCGCAACCCGCTGTGGCTGAAGACCTACGCGGGCGCCGACCCGGCCAAGGTCGACGCGCTGGAGAAGGACATCCTCGAGCAGCGCCGCCGCGAGCAGCTCATCTTCGTGCGCTGGGGCCTGGTGATGCTGCACTTCGAGCGGGCGCTCTACGCCGATCCCGATCAGAACCTCGACGCGCTCTGGTACCAGACGGTCGAGCGCTATCAGCTCCTGAAGACCCCCGAAGGCCGCGCCGGAAAGGGCGACTGGGCAGCCAAGCCCCACTTCACGATCGCGCCGGTCTACTACCACAACTACGTGCTCGGAAAGCTCTTCGCGGCCCAGCTTCGCGCCCATCTCGCGCAGATGGCCGGGCACCAGGGCCCGACCTCGACCCTCTCGTTCAACGGGCGAAAGGACTTCGGCGCCTTCCTCGAGGAGAAGGTTTTCCGCCCGGGCATGGCGCAGAAGTGGCCCGAGTTCGTCGAGCTGGCCACCGGCGCGCCGCTGTCGCCGGCGGCGTTCGCGGCCGAGGTGCGTTAGGGGAAGGGGGATGGAGGGCGGAGCTCCAGCTCCGCCCCACTCCCGGTCGCTCGAACGAAGAGACTGCAGGGCGAGGCCCTCGGAGCCTTGCCGCGCTCGACCACGAGCGCCGCCCCTCGCCGAGCCGTGTGGCGTCCTCGCCGTCGCTTCGGCGCGCCGCCCGCGCTGCCGTTCCCTCGAGCTCCGGACGCTCAAGCCCCTACCCGCGAAGCGCGTCACTTCACGTCCAAGTCGCCGCCTTGGGCGCGCGGGAAGCGGAAGAGATTCGCCTGCACCGCCTGCTCGAGGGCCGCGACCTCCTCGTCCCTGAGAAAGGCGAAGTGGCGCGCTCTCTTCGCGGGTGAGAGCCGGCCGTTGTTCTGCAGGCACAGCTTGATGAAGAGGTTCGCGTGTCTGTCGGGCATGTCGACGACGGAGTCGATGGCCCTGCGAGTCTCACGGAATCCGACCACGAACTCGAGCTCGCAACGGAAATCTTTCCTCACGGTCTGCTCGACCCAGCGGTAGAGCGCCTCGGCCATCGGCGTCGCGTCGAAGTAGCGGTAGAGATGCGCGGTCTCGTTCCTGACGCTGACCACGCCGTCCTCGGACTCGTCGTAGTCGATCAGCCGCATCAGCGGGACCGAGAAGGCCTCGAGCGCCTCGTCGTACTCGCGCCGGCGCTGCAGCATGACGGCGGAAACCGGAAAGATGATGCCCTTCGGCGTGAATCCGCGCCGTGAGAGCACGTAGTGGATGAGGAGCCGGTGGATCCGCCCGTTCCCGTCTTCGAACGGGTGAACGAAGAGGAAACCGAAGGCCACCACAGCGGCGTGAACGACCGGGTCGACCTGGCTTCCCTCGAGCCTTCGCTGGCAAGCGAGGAGCCCTTCCATCATCGAAGGAACGTCTTCGGGCCGAGGCGCGATGAAGTGAATCCTCTGGCGCACGAGGTCCATCGGCTCAGCGACGTACACCTGATCGTTTCGATAGCCGTCTTCGGCGAAGCGCGGATCGACCGTGGCGGCTTGAAGGCGCACGAGGTGTTCGCGCGTCAGGCTCGTCAGCTCGGGGACCGTCCTCAGCAGGTCGACGAAGCGCTCGGTCCTGCTCGTGCTCAGGCGCTCGCCTTCGATGCCGAAGGATGAGCGCGTCTCCTTGGAATAGAGGTAGCTGACGGCACGCCGGATCGCGTCCTCGTCGAACTCGGCCACGATCCGCCTGGCTTCCTCGCCGAGGCTGCGAGCTTCGAAGTCGCGCAGCCGCTCCGTGCGTCGCACCATCGGGCAGAAGGCGCGCGTGCCCAGCAGGTTGTCGATGACTCGGTGCCGCCGGCTGGGAGCTCTGGGGGCGGTGAAGTACTCGCGCTCGTCGAGCAGAGGCACGTAGCGCAGCGCGGCCTGGATGTCGTCGATCGGCAGGCGCCGGTCCGTGAGGAATTCGTACAGGAACCAGATCCGGCGCGAATACTGACTCGTCGGGTGCGCGGCCAGGAAACCGGCGAGCTCGCGCTCGAACGCCTCGGAGTCGACGCGCCGAAACAGTGCGGCGAGGACCTCGAGGTTGACGCCGTCGTACTTGAGCGCAAAGGCGAGCTGGCTCGTCAGCGCGGGAGAAGGCCGATAGCCGGGCGGCAGCACGACGATGGTGCGCCCGTTGCGCTCGGTGATGGTCTTGCCGCCCCGTGAGCCGATGAAGGTGAGCCGGTGCGGGGGCGTGACGGTCAGGCCGTAGTCGACGATGACCTTGGCATAGCCCGCCGGCTCGGCGCCCGGCGGAACTTCGAGGGCCGCCGCCGGCTCGCTGGCGAAAAGGACCGCTCCCCAGGGACCGAGACCGACACCTTGGCGTGAAGAGTCGTCGGCGCACTGGTACGCGTCGGCGGTGGCTGCATCGGCGCATCCACCCGCGGAAGCAGGCGTTTGGCCTTCCGGTCTCTCGGCGTCGCAAGGGAAGGGCTCGAGACTGCGCCGGGTTCCCTTCTCGACCGAGCGAGCGACGGCTCGCTGTGCCTTGGCGCGTTCGCGATCCGCCATCTCGACGTCCCCTTAGAAATCCTTCACGACGCTCCAAAATTCTTCACGATTCCGGCGCTCTGCTTCAGAAATTGTCAGTGCGCGGCTCGCCGGCAAGAAAATGTTCAAGGACGGGACACCCGTCGTCGAGAGCTTTCACGAGGGAAGCCCCCGGAAACGCCTGCACTCCCAGCGACCGGCCCCGTGCCGAGCAGCGCGCCCACGAGAGGAGCTGCCGCAGGGCGCCCGGAGGCCTTCAGAAACGTTCACGCGGCTGCAGAAATCGTCACGGAACGGGGCCGGACCTTCAGAAACTTTCACGACACGCTCGGCTCCGCGCCTGCCCACCGTCGCGGTCGGGCGTCACTTCTCACCTCCACCCAGCCCTCGTCAGGCAGCCGCCTCACCGGTCTACCGGCCTCAAGTCGACCAAATCGCCCGAGCTTGGTCCGAGGCGAAGAGAAGGGGCCCCAAGGTCCCCCCGAGGATTCTGCGCGTCGATAACCCCGTGAAACACCAACGCCCCCGGCCCGCGCATCGCGCGGCGACGAGGGCGTCGAAGTCTTCATCAGCCGACTCGAGCTAGCTCGACTGCCGTCCCTCGATGGCCATGAGCAGGATCCCCGCGGCCATCGCCAGGCGCCGGTCGAGCCGGCGCGCGTGGTCGGCGCTCAGGTCCATCTCCGCCTTGAACACGATGGGGTTCCAGGCCTGCTTGATGGCCGCGACCTGCGACTCGCCGTGCCAGACCGAGAAGCTCTGCGGCACCCAGTTCGCGAGGATGCGCCTGAGCCAGAAGAGCCCGTCCTCCTGGATCCGGCCGACGAGCGCGTCGTTGACGTCGAGGATCTCCCACTCGTCGCGCAGCATCGACTTGAGGCCCTTGCGCCGCAGGGCACCGACCTTCTCGCCGGTCTGCGTGTCAACCACGTCGTAGGCGGCCGAGAAGTCGATGACGTTGCGCGCCTTGATGGTGAGCAGCTCGCGCTGCTTCGACTCGTCGGCGTAGACGCGGATGTCCTCCTTCAGCTTGAAGAGCTTCTGCTGGCAATAGAGGAGCGAGCGTCCCTGCGGGTCGAGGATCTGGAACACCGGCGCTATCGCCAGCACCTTGCGCCTCAAGAGGACGCGGTCGTGCTCCCACCAGCGCTCCGACTGCACTGCAGCATTCGCGGTCTCCGCCATGGTTTCCTCCAATCACATGCGTCGCAGGACTCGCGAGGTTCGCTCTGCTTCGCCCCCCGCGTTGTCCGCGACGGTACGAGACCGCCTCGGCGGTTTCAAGCCGGGGAGCCAGCTCGGAAAGGAGGAGTGTCGGAGCAGGGGCGGGGCCGATCAGGAGGCGGGCTTCAGGCCCGTGTGCTCTTCGAGCCGTATCACCCGCTCCTTCAGCTCCAAGACTTCCTGCTCGATGCGCCGCTCGCGACGGGCCGCGCTCTTGGCGTGCTTTACGAGAGAGACAAGCTGGGTCGCCATGCCTTCGAGAGCACCCTCGACGATGCCGAGCCGCTCGTTGGTTTGCTCGAGGCGGGCAGAGAGCTCTTCGCGCGTCGTGCGCAGCTCGTCGCGAATCTGCCTCAGAATCTCGACGGTCAGGCTTTCGACTTCGGTCATGGCCCTCTCTCCCCGGCGCAGGCGTGCCCCATCATTCTAACGATTCAGCCGAGCCTTCTCTGCCGGCACGCAAGGAGCGAGCTCCCGGGCGAGCGCACGCCGGGATGGGCGCCAACCATGCCGTCGGCAGGGCGCCCGGTCGGCAGG
>JBMNNX010000485.1:0-3012 GCA_050942745.1 Myxococcales bacterium | reverse complement strand
GTCCCCGAACCGGCACAAACGCCGACGCGAATATCGGCAAGGGCCCGCGGGGCGTTGCGATGCGCACCGCCGCCGACCGGATCCCCAGGGCTGAATTCCCGCCGGGCGCGTTGCCACGCGCCCCTACCGCTTCACGCCGGGCGCATTGCCAGGCGCCCCTACCGCTTCCGGTCCCTGAAATCGACGGCCGCGCGGATGAACCCGCTGAACAGCGGGTGCGGCGCGAACGGCTTCGACTTGAACTCGGGATGGAACTGGCAGCCGAGGAAGTACGGGTGCTCGGGGACCTCGACGACCTCCGCCAGGTCGAGCTCCTTGTGGACGCCCGAGAAGACCATCCCCTTCTCCTCGAAGGCCTTGCGGTAGTCGCTGTTGAACTCGAAGCGGTGCCGATGCCGCTCGCTCACCTCGGTGCTGCGGTAGAGCTTGGCCGCGAGCGTCCCGTCCTTGATCTGGCAGGTGTAGGCGCCCAGGCGCATCGTGCCGCCCAGGTTCTTGACGCCCTTCTGGTTCTCCATCAGCGAGACGACCGGGTGCGGGGTCTTCTCGTCCATCTCCAGGCTGTTGGCGCCCTGCAGGCCGAGGACGTTGCGCGCGTACTCGATCACCGCCATCTGCAGGCCGAGGCAGATGCCGAAGAACGGCACCTTGTTCTCGCGCGCGTAGCGCACCGCGGCGATCTTGCCCTCGGTGCCTCGCAGGCCGAAGCCGCCGGGCACGAGCACCGCGTCCACGTCCTTGAGCATCGCCTCGGCGCCCTTCTCCTCGATGTCGCTCGAGTCGACGAAGACGAGCTGAACCCTGCAGTCGTTGGCGATGCCGCCGTGGGTGAGCGCCTCGTTGAGGCTCTTGTAGCTCTCGACGAGATTGACGTACTTGCCGACAATGCCGACCTTCACCGCCCCGCGGCCGGGCCGCTTGATGGTCTCGACGATCTTCTCCCACTGCTCCAGCCGCGGGGAGCGCGACCAGATGTTGAGCAGCTCGGCGATCTTGTCGTCGAGCGCCTCGGCGTGCAGGGCGAGCGGCAGCTCGTAGATCGTCGGCACGTCGCGCGAGGTGAAGACCGCGCCGGGCGAGACCGAGCAGAACAGGGCGATCTTGTCCTTGAGCTCTTTGGTCAGCTCGCGGTCGGTGCGGCACAGCAGGATGTCGGGCTGGATGCCTATCTCGCGCAGCTTCATCACCGAGTGCTGCGTGGGCTTGGTCTTCAGCTCGCCCGCGGTGGCGATGTACGGCAGCAGGGTCAGGTGGATGTAGCAGACGTTCTCGGCGCCCACGTCGTACTTCATCTGGCGGATCGCCTCGAGGAACGGCAGCGACTCGATGTCGCCGACCGTGCCGCCCACCTCGACGATGCAGGCGTCGAACGAGTCGGCGGTGCCGCGGATGGCCGCCTTGATCTCGTCGGTGATGTGCGGAATCACCTGGACCGTCTTGCCCAGGTACTCGCCGCGCCGCTCCTTCTGGATCACCGCGTTGTAGATGCGGCCGGTCGTGTAGTTGCTCGCCCGGCCCATCGGCGCGTTGGTGAAGCGCTCGTAGTGGCCCAGGTCGAGGTCGGTCTCGGCGCCGTCGTCGGTGACGAAGACCTCGCCGTGCTGCAGCGGGCTCATCGTGCCCGGATCGACGTTGATGTACGGGTCGAGCTTGAGGAGGGTGATCTCGAGCCCACGATTCTCGAGCAGGGCGCCGATGGAGGCGCTGGCCAGACCCTTGCCCAGGGAGCTGACGACGCCGCCGGTCACGAAGATGTACTTGGTCCGCTTGGCACGCACGGGAGAGCCTCCAGGAGAACGGATCGGCGACCCGCGGGCCGCCTCACCTCGAACAAGCGGCAGAACGAAGAAGTTCGGCGCGAGCGGTTCTAGCAACCGACCTCGGGAGGGTCAATCAGTCCGTCCGCTACCAGACAGTGCGTGCCGGGAGGCGACTGCGGCGTGGCAAACGCCGGGGCGGTCGGGGCGAGGTGGGGGGCGCATCGCCATGCGCCCGGCCCCGCGAGGTAGGGGCGCATGGCAATGCGCCCGGCCCCGCAGGCCCCCATCTCCCCTCGAGGCCAACCGGCTCTCGCTCGAAGGATTTTTCGACACCTCTTCCGCCAAGGGCGCGGCCGAGTCCTCCGACTGCCGGGTTGGATCGCTCCCGAGCGGCTTGTCGCCCGGCTGGCAGGTTTCCTACAGTGGTCGCGAAGGTCAGCATCCATTGCTGGACATCAGACGGGCCGCCGGCCGCCTGCGCGCATGAGGGGAGGGGCGCGATGCCCGAGAACGTCACCTACAACACCACCGTCTCGAGCCGCACCGCGCTCGCCGAGCATCTGCTCGAGGCGCCCGAGCTGCTCGCCATTTTCGAGAGTGTGGGCGGGCGGCGCGAGGACCTCGAGGCCGTCGCCCAGGCAGGAAAGCGTGCGGCCCTGCTCTCCATGGCGCGCGTGGAGGCGACCTCTCAGCGGAAGACGGCGGTGAGCAAGCTCAAGACGGCGCTCGCCGACGTGCGGCGCGAGCACAAGGCCCTCCTCGCCGTCCTGCGGATGGTCGTGCACGACCTCGAGCGCGGCGGCGCGTCACAGACGCTGATCGCCCAGGCGCGAGGCGTGCTCGAGGATCAGCGGGCGCGCCGCGTGCGCGCGCAGCCGGACGACAGCGGCGCGCGGACCTACAAGGCGTACAGCCGGGAAGTCGTCCGCATCGAGATTGAGAAGGACGCCATGGCGTTGCTCACGCTGGTCGAGCTGCACGCGCCGCTGTCGCGCCGCGGCGTCACTGTCGCGCGCCTCGAGGCGTTTCGGCAGGCGGTCGGCGCGCTCGGCAGCCACTTCGCGCTGCGCACGGAGTGCGAGGGCAAGAAGCTGTCGTCGATGGCCGCGGAGCGCTGCGCGGTGAAGGAGCAGAAGCACCCTCTGTGCCAACGTGCGTGAGACACCGACCCCACTCGCAATTACTGTAGGACGAGGGCGGGGAGAGAAGACGTATGCGCACCAAGAAGACCCAGCCCGAAACCGCCGTGGAC
>JBMNNX010000012.1:0-47254 GCA_050942745.1 Myxococcales bacterium | reverse complement strand
ATCGGTCGCGGGCCGGGGTTTCGTCCGGAACGCAAACGATCGGTCGCGGGCCGGGGCTTCGTCCGGAACGCAAACGATCGGTCGCGGGCCGGGGCTTCGTCCGGAACGCAAACGATCGGTCGCGGGCCGGTAGGGGCGCATGGCAATGCGCCCGTCGAGGAATCAAGCACGTCGTCAGGGAGTTCGACGGCCCCGACGGCGGGCGCAAAGACGTGCCCTGCAGAATCGCGCTTCCGCGCGATGAAACTCGAAGCGAGTAGCTCAGGAGGCCGAGCTTGCGAGGCCGAAGTCGAGGGTCCGCGGGGTTCAGTCGAGCTCTTGCCGGTTCCGTGGCGCGACGTGGTTTCGCACCAAAGGAGGAGCATCGACGCGCCCAGCGGTAGCCGCGTGACCGATCGACGCGAGGCGCTTCGCCCCCAACTCCGGCGGCGGGGACGCGAGCCTGCTGTCGTCATCCGCGTCTTCGCGCGCGCGTGGATGCTTAGGTAAAGCCCCGAACGGACTTGGGAAAGCGCCAGGCGGCCGCCTTCTGTCCAGCGAGTGTCATCGCCCCCGGGTACGGACCGCCGGGACCGACGGAAGCGCTTTCGGGACAAGCCGAAACGCTCGCCGGACAAGCCGAAACGCTCGCGGGACAAGCGGAGGCACTCGCGGGACAAGCCGAAGCGTTTCGGGGACATGGACCAACGAGGTTGAGACGTCCCGGGAGCGGTTTCGGATGTCCCGGGAGCGGTTCCGGATGTCCCGGGAGCGGTTCCCGATGTCCCGGGAGCGGTTCCCGATGTCCCGGGAGCGGTTCCGGGTGTCCCGGGAGCGGTTCCGGGTGTCCCGGGAGCGGTTCCGGGTGTCCCGGGAGCGGTTCCGGATGTCCCGGGAGCGGTTCCCGATGTCCCGGGAGCGGTTCCGGATGTCCCGGGAGCGCTTTCCGATGTCCCGGGACCCCCTATTTGGGCTGGAGCTCGGTCGCCGGAGCGGAATGGCAGCTCGAGACCACGGCGGCCGCCCCGTGGCCTTCGAGGCGGAGCGGATTGCGTTGGGCGGCTGCAGGGCGGCGGGCGCCCCGCAGCCTGCCCCGGTGCATCAGGACTGAGTCGGCTCGCTCTGAGCGTCCTTGGCCTTCGCGCGCGAGAGACGCTTGCGCCTGGCCTCGTATCTGCTCGAGATCTCGACCAGCAGCCTCGGCTCGTCGCGGAGCAGGAAGCGCGCGCCGGCCCGGACCTCCTCGACGACCTCGTCGAGCAGCCAGAAGAGCTGGTTGCGCATCGCGATCGCCTCGAGCGACTCGGAGTTGTCCTTGGCCTTGATCATCTTGTCGGCCAGCGCCTTCGCGTGGCCGGGGATGTCCTGAGGCAGCTTTGAGTCGAGCGCGAGCTTGGCGGCGTACTCAGGCTTGCTCGCCAGCGCACCGATGTCGTGCAGGTCGATCACCAAGTCGTCAACGCCGTCTCCCTCCTTGATCCGACCGAGCGCCGCCACGGCGTCCTTGTCCTTGCGCAGCAGGTATTCGGCCGCCGAGAGGAAGTAGGAGCGGAATGACTCGGCCTCCGCGCGGGCGGGGCCAGCGACCGAGCGATTGCGCATCGCCTGCCACTTGTGCTCCTGCTCGTAGAGCGCTTCGCAGAGGATCGGGATCGCGTCGTAGTTGTCGAGCTGGAAGTCGGGGAGCTGCGCCAGCGCGTCGCGCCTCGAGGCGGTCTTGTCGAAGAGCGTGCGCGCCTCGACCAGCGCCACGACGATGGGCTTGTCGGGAGCCTTGAAGCGAAATTCGGCCGGCGACCTCTTGAGCGCTTCCTGGAGATCGAACGCCATTTGCACATCCTCCGGAAAAGGGTTGGACCTGGCGAGCGCTGGCGAGCTCCCTCCCTGTTGGCGTTCTGACTCGCGAGGTGTGGCGACGATAGGAAAGCCCGGCGAAAGCCGTCAAGCGAGCGGGCCGTCGATGTCCGGCTGCGCCATTCGACGTCTGCGCGGCCGATTCCGGCTCTGCCCTGGTGGACGGAACCGCATGGTCCTGCTGTGCGTGAGCGCCCCTCGCCGAGGTCGAGGCCGTGCCTGGCCGCAGTCGAGGCCCTCGCACCGAGGTGAGCCATCGCTGGTCCGGCTCTCGCCTCGAAGCTGCCCGAGGGTGAGCACCTTTCCTCCGGTAAGGCGATTGGGGGCGAGGCCGGCACGGCGTACCGCCGCGCCGTAGCGGCCTGGATTCCCGGGCTCAGGCGAAGGCACGGCGACGACGCATTGGGCTCATCGCGAGGCCCGTCCGCGCGCGGCGATAGCTTCGCGCGCGGGGCTTGGGCTCGCGCCCGCCCGAAGGCGTCAGAAGCTGTACTTGACCTCGACGAACACCCGCGAGTTGCCCTCCTGCATCGCGAGCGGCGTCATCGGCTCGCTTCCGCCGAAGGCGACCGCGCCGACGTACAGCTTGAGCGCGTCGGCGGGCTCCCACCAGACGAAGCCGAGGGCGAAGAAGTCCTCGTAGCTGAAATTGTAGAGGCCGAGGATCTGTGCCCCGAGCGAGCCGGTCAGCGCCAGGTTGAGCCGGAGCGAGGCCTCGTCGCTGCGCCGCCTCTCGACGAACGGCGGCGCCATGCCGCCGTACCTTCGCGCGAGCTCGGCGCGCTCGGCCGCCTCGTCGTACTGCAGGTAAAGCTTCCCGATGTACTGCACGCCGACGTCGAAATCCTCGCTGAAGACGTAGTCGAGGCCGAGCACGTACTCGAGCCGCGAGTTGCGCACGTTGGGATCGGTCCCGTCGCGATCGTGCGTGCGCTTCCAGGCGCCCTCGCCCTTGAGGACGAACGAGCCGAAGGCCTTCGAGAAGTCGCCGCCGAAGACGAGCAGCGGGTCGTGCCGGCGCCTCCAGAGAAAGCCGGTCGGCGCCGGCGGCATGCTCGTCATGTCCATGATCGGCTCGACGGTGTAGACCGGCATCTTCTCGAAGCCCTTGTAGGCGCTCAGCGCCCAGTCGAAGGCCCACGACGAGACCGTGTGCGAGAGCCGCAGGCCGAACTCGCCGTTTTCCGGAGTCGCGCGCGGCGACGCCGGCTCGCCCTCGGTGACCGGCAGGCCGGCCATCGTGCCCGGCGCGCTCGCGCCGAGCCGATGCGGGCTGAAGCGCGGCAGCCAGACCAGGTCGAGCATCAGCTCGTCGAAGACGTACCAGTTGAGGCGCGCGGCGACCGGCGCGACCCGGTAGTCCTCGATCTCGCTCGCCATGTTCGGATAGTCCCAGGCCGTGATGACGTCGGTAGGGTTCACCCAGGTCGTGCGGCCCCAGAAGATGAACTGCTGGCCGAGCTTGAGATCGACCGGGCCCTTCGAGAGCGCCAGGTACATCTCGACCGGATAGACGTCGAGCCGGGTGCCGCGTCGCTCTCCGGCGGCGTCGGTGAGGCGGCTGTCGATCTCGAAGTCCACCGCAGCGAAGAAGCGCGCCGGCTCGCCGTCGCCGCCGCGCGCGTTGAGCTGCAGGCGGCTGCCGAAGCGGTCGAGCTCGCTCGGGGTGTGAATCTGCTGGAAGGCAAAGCCCTTGATGTGCCCGCCGAATCGTAGTCCGCCCTCGTCGTCGGCGAGCGCGGGAAGCGTCCACGACGCGGCGAGCGCAAAGGTGAGAACGAGGGTGAGCCTGCGGCCGACCATGGGGGTTCTCGCTAGTCGAGTGTCAAGAGTCGAGGGTCGAGAGGTGGGACCTTCAGTGCGTCCAGGCCTTCAGGTTTCGCTCGGTGAAGATGCTCTCCTCGACCCCGGCGTCGGTCTTCAGGTCGCTGAAGACCATCTCGCTGGTGTGCCCGGAGGTGACGTCGCTCATCTTCATGTGCGTGGCGAAGGGCACCTCGTTGATCTTCTCGATGCGCACCGCGAGCATCTGCTTGAACATCCGCCCGGACTTGTCGAAGTAGTCGGCACCGACGACGACGAGGTCCTTGGGATCGACGCACCAGACGACCTTGCTGTAGCCGGTGTCCTCGACGACCTTGGGGCTCGAGGCCACGCCCTCGACGGCCTTGCACTCGACCCCGAGCACCTCCTTGGTCCCGGCGAAGGTGTACTTCCAGTCGGAGAGCTTGGGCCGGCCGATGTCGTAGTAGGTGAAGTCGCTCGACATGAAGTTGCCGCCGCTGCCCGAGGCGCTGATGCGGTTCACCCGGCGCAGCGCCGGCAGGAAGAGCCGGCGGTCGTCGTCGCCGTCCTTGTGCTCGATCATCAGGAAGCCGGTGCCGCGCACGTCGGCGGGCTTCTGGAAGCGCATCAGCATGCGCGACTCGTCCCGCTCGTTCTTCTTCGACCACATCTCAATCTCGCGCGCCTTGGTATCCCCGCGCTTGTTCGTCAGGACCAGGCGCGCCTTGCCGTGCATGTCCTTCCACGAAGCGCGGCTGAAGACCTTCTCCATCAAGGCTTGGGCGTCCTCCTCGGCTGCGAGCGCGGGGGCGCTCGACAAGAGCGCAAGGCATGCGGCGAGGTGCAGGTTCGTCTTCATGATCAACCTCCTTGGAGCTCGGTCTGGACGGCGCTGGTCTCGGGCTCGGGGCCTTTGAAGGCCTTCGGGCGAAGGCCCGCGAACATCACCGGCAGGACGGTGAGCGCGGCGAAGGCGCTGGTGACCATCGTCAGCGCGATGAGCAGGCCCATGTGCGCGACTCCGCGGAACTCGCTGAAGAACAGCGCGAAGAAGCCCGAGGCCACGGTGAGCGCGTTGACGAAGATGGCCACGCCGCTCGCGCGCATGGTGGCGACCGCCGCCTCGGAGTAGTCGAGCCCGGCGCGGCGCTCGCTCTCGTACCGGTGGACGAAGTGGATGGCGTAGTCCACGCCCACGCCCACGGCGATGGAGCTGGTGGCCATGGTCATGATGTTGAGCGCGATGCCCGACAGGCCCATCGTCCCGAAGTTGAGGAACAGGCTGAAGAACAGCGGCAGGGTGCTGAACAGCCCGAGCACGAACGAGCGGAACACGAACGCGGTGACGACGAAGACGAGCAGCAGCGAGGTGAGGATCGACCAGGCCTGCCCTCTGATGACGAGGTCGTTGACCGCGCGGATCAGCTCGGCCATGCCCGTGAGCTGGACCTTGAGCCCGCCGAAGCGCTCGGCGATGAAGCCCGAGATGGCGTTGTGCAGGTCGGTGATGACGCTCGAGCGGTCGCTGTCCACGAGCACGTTGATGCGCGCGGTCGAGTAGTCGTAGGTGACCGCGTTGGCGAAGTCCTCGGGCTTGCCGCTCATCTCGTAGAGCGCCAGGTACTGCGCGACGAGCTCGCGGCCGGGCACCTCGACCTCGACCTCGCGCTCGACCTCGACGCCGTTCTCCTCGACGAGCTCGGTCGACTTCACGCGGGCCAGCTTCGGCGGCAGGGCGAAGTCCTCGGGCGTGTCGCCGTTGAGGACGCGGTTCATCTGTTTGATGAAGCCGGTGATCGACTGGATGGAGCCGACGTGCGGCTGCTCGCGCAAGAAGCCCTCGAGCGCGTCCATCTTGGCGAGGATCTCCGGGTCCTTGATGGCGTCGGGCTCGCCGCCCTCGACGACGATCGAGAGGCTGGTGGCGCTCGCGAAGTGGGCGTTGACCTGCTCGGTGGCCACGCGGAACGGGTGATCGGAGCGGAAGTTGGTGATGTTGCTGAACTCGACCGGCACGCGGGTGGCGCCCACGATCGCGAGGGCGACGATGGCCGCGATTCCGAGGCCGAACTTGCCCTTGTGCGCGACGAGCGCGTGCGCATAGCTCCCGGCGAGCCGCTCGAAGACGACGAAGCGCTGCCCGCTCGACTCGCTGCCGGGCCTGCCCTTGGGCAGCGGCAGCACGGCGAGCGCCGCGGGGAGGAAGGTGAGCGAGAAGAGCATCGCCGCCATGACGCCGAAGGCGGTGAAGAAGCCCAGGGTCATGATGGAGTCAACGCCCGAGGAGTTGAGGGCCAGGAACCCGAGCGCGGTGGTGACCGAGGTGAGCATCACCGGGCGGTTGAGGTCCTGCATCGTCGCGCGCACCGCCGCGTGGGCGTCGGAGGTCTCGCGAGCGCGCGAGTAGAAGCCCTTGAGGATGTGGATGCTGTCGGCGACGCCGACGGCGATGAGCAGGATGGGCAGGATCTCGGTGCTGTGGGTGATGGGCACGCCGACGTAGCCCATGAGCCCCAGCGACCAGATGACGCTGGTGACGACGACCACTACCGGCAGGATCACGCCGCGCGCGCTGCGGAAGACCGCGAGGAGCAGGGCGACGATCACCAGCAGCGCGACGCTGGAGAGCACCCCCATGTCGCGGCCCATGATCACCTTCGACCAGTAGGTGGCCGCCGGCCGCCCGGTGACGAGCAGGGTCAGGCCCTCGCTCGCCGCTGGATCGGCGGCCAGCTTGATGAGCTTCTCCGCGCAGTCGGCCTCGCGCATCCCCGCCTTGACCATCACGAGCATCGCCATCGCCTTGCCGTCGGCGCTGACGACCGTGCCCTTGAAGAGCGGCTGCGCGAGGAGCCGGTCGCGGAAGGCGCGGGCCTCCTCGGGCGTGGCCGGCAGCGGATCGGCCGCGGCCTTCACCTGCATGCCGTCGGGGATGGCCGAGATGATGCGCGCGGTGGTCGGCCCGAGCACCGACTGGACGTCGGGCAGCGCTTCGATGCGCTTTGCCAGCCGGTCGAGCCGCGCGATCGACTCGACGCTGAAGAGGTCCTCGCCCACGACGCCGACGACGACCACTTCCTTGGAGGGGAAGAGCTCGTCGATGCGGTCGTAGACGCGCTTTGCCTCGAGGTCCTGCGGCAGGTCGCGAGTGACGTCGGTGTCGGTCGTCAGCCGGGTGAGCCCCGCGCCGAAGCCGAGGGCCGAAATCGCGAGCAGGGCGATGACCAGCTTCGGATGCCGCAGGACCGCTTCCGTCAGCCCCATCCACATTTGCGCGCTCCTTCAGTCGCCGTGGGTCGAGCCCGAGCGGCGGACGAGTTCGAAGAGAAGCGACATCTCTGCCTCGGCGTCGATCGCGGCGCCGGCTTGCAGTTTGGCCGCGACGCCGAGCAGCACGCTCGAAACGAGTTGCACGAAGGTCTCGCCGCGCGGCAGGCGCTCGAACACCGGGCCCAGGTGCGCGAGCAGCGGAGAATGCGCCGCCGCCATCTGCCCGGCGACCTCTTCTCCCAGGCGCATGCCGAGCTGTCGCCAGCCGCCGGCCATCAACGGCATCAGCAGCGCAGCCATGTCGGGGTCCCGCCGGAAGTAGCGCACCGAGAAGAGGCAAAGCCTCTCGGCGAGATCCAGCGGATCGCCGCCGGCGGGCAGCTCGGCATCGAGCCCTTCGCGCAGCTGCTGCGCCGCGTGCGCGACCAGGTCGGCGAAGAGGTCGTGCTTGGTCGGGAAGTAGTAGTAGAGGGTCGCCTTGCCAAGATCGGCCTCTTCGGCCACCTGATCCATCGTCGCGCGGTCGTAGCCATGGCGCGCGAAGACCCGGGCGCCCGCGGCGCGAATTCGCTCGAGGCGCTGCTCGCGCGCGCGGCTCCTTCGGGTCTGGGATCGCTGGGTCAGGCTTCTCATCGGCATCGGTGCCCGCGCCAAGGTTCGGTCCGGAATTCGACTGGCGGGTCGAAAATCGACTGGGCGGACGAAATAGTACTCGCAAGGGTCTGTGTCAAGCGGGCGGGGTTCTCCCCCCGGGGGCATGCCGCGGCGGGCCGAGGGCTGCGCCAGCGCGGTCGGGCTTGCCGAAAAGAGCCAGCAAAATCGCGCGGTTGAAAGATGGCGGGGAAGGCCTCCGTAGGCCCCTAGGCGGCCCGCTGAGCGGCTCGACGGAGGCCAGGCCTATTGGAATACCGCTCCCCTGCCTCGAGGCCGCCACGGGGCCACTGCGGGGCTCTGGTGGCCTTCGGGGCCAACTTGGAGGTGCAAACCGGCGCTCCGGACGGCGGCGCGACCGGCGGAATTGAAGCGCGGCGGCGGGTGGCGACGGCCTGGCGAGGCGAAAGCCACACGCTCGCCGGCTGCCCGGGTTGGCGGCCTCCCGGTCGCTGCAGCTATCATGTCGAAGCAAGGCCGGAAGCGAGCCGGAGGGCTCCATGGGCAAGAGTCAGTTTCGCAAACGCGCTCGTCAGGCGCCGCGCTACCCGACGCGACGCGAGGTCCTTGCCATCGTCGGCGCCGGAGCGCTGGCCGCGTGCGGCCCCATCGCGTTGCAGGGCGAGCCTGAGATGCCCGAGGTCGTAGACGCAGGCGCGACCGATTCAGGCCAGCCCGACGGCGGCGCGACGACGAGCGGCGTCCCGGAGCTGCCGGATGCGGGCGAATCCGATGCCGACGTGCCCGACACCGGCGTACCCGACGCCGGGGACTTCATCTCCGGCGTCGCCGAGATGCCCGACGCGGGCGAGCCGGACGCCGGCGAGCAGGACGCCGGCGAGCCGGACGCGGGCATGCTCGCGGGCGAGCCGGAGCTGCCAGACGCGGGCGACTAGGCACCAGCCGACAGCCATCGTCCGAGCGCAGGCTCCCTCGCCGACGCGCGAGGGACGGCGGGAGTGCGCGCGGCCGATGGCGCACGGCATCCGACGCCGCGTGGGACGAGGCGCGCACGAGCGGCCTTCGGCGCTCGCTTCCGAAGCGACTCCAGCCGTGCCGCCGCACGGCCCTCTGGCCGGGTTGGCGACCGAGGGCCAGCCGCTGGTAGGCTAGGAAACCTCATTCAGGCATCAACGCGAACAGTGGGGTGGCCGGCCTGGACGATTCCCCGGAGCGAGGTCCTATGTCCCGGTATGCATTTCTCCTTATGGCGGGTGCAGTTGTCTCTACTTTCAGCGGTTGCTCCTGCGACGAATCGCCGCACACGCGGCAGGCCGGGCCTCAGATAGAGGTTCGGCTCCTCGAGCCGGGCGGCCCCGTAGACGAGGGCACCTCGCTCGCCCACGAGGCGACGATCGACTTCGGGATCGTCAAGCTCGGCGGGGCGACGACCCGGTCGCTGGCGGTCCGCAACTTCGGCGACGCCGATCTGACGGCGGAGACGCCGTTCTTCGAGAAAGGCACGGCGTTTCAGCTCACGACCGTGATGGAGAACTGCGGCGAGGCGACCGACGACTTGAGCCGCGTGCCCTTCGGCGGCTGCCGCCTGATCGTCGTCGAGTTCCACCCCGAGGCGCTCGGAGAGGCGACCGACGTGCTCGTGCTGCGCAGCGACGACAAGGAGCGACCGGAGCTCAAGCTGCGCCTGCGCGGCCGCGCCGCGGTCGGCGCGCTCCAGGTCTGTGTGGCGAGCGTGGTCGGCTCCGATCAGAACGAGCCGCTCGATCAGTGTTCGAGCGCCGACAAGAAGGAGCTCACGGTCAACTTCGGGTCCTTGCCCTTCGACGGCGGCAGCCTCGAGCGCGCGGTGAGGCTGCGAAACCTCGGCGATGTCGACCTCGTCATCGAAGGCGTCACCCCCGCGGCCGGAGACCCGGTGGACTTCGCGCTCGAGCCGGCCGGCTACCAGGCCGTGCTCGCGCCCGGCGAGTCGGCCTTCCTCGCGCTCGTCTTCAAGCCCTCCGACGTCGGCCAGCGCAGCGGCACCCTCACCGTCTCGGCCGACGATCCGGCGGGCGCGCCGGTCCTCATCCACCTGACCGCCCGCGGCGACGCGACCCGGCTCTGCCTGGAGCCGAAGAGCGTGGACTTTGGGAACATCGACATGGGGACGGTCTCGCCCGCCAAGCAGGTGCTGCTGCGCAACTGCGGCACCCGCGAGCTCGAGATCGCCGAAGCCGCGCTCGAGCGCGATCCGGACTTCCGCATCGTCCAGCCGCTCGCGGCGAACAAGCTGCGCCCGGGCGAGGGTGCTCCGGTCGCTATCGTGCTCGAGCCGACGAGCATCGGGGCCAAGATCGGCCGCCTCAAGGTCAGCTCGACCGATCCGGTCGCTCCGGTCCAGCTCGCGGTGCTCACCGGCAACGCAGTGCCCCCGCAGGTCTGCAGGCTCGAGGCTTCGAGCGCCATCCTCGACTTCGGCGCGCAGGTCCAAGGGACGCAGACGCTCAAGTCGGTCACCCTCCACAACGCGGGCAACTCGGCCTGCACGCTCGGCTCCCCGTCCATCGACGCGGCCGGCCAGGCGGCCCGCTTCCTCATCGCCACGATGCCGCCGGTCGCCACGCTCGGGCCGAACGGGCTGCTCGACGTGACCATCGCCTACAACCCGCAGGATGCGACCGGTCCGGACCAGGGAGTCTTCGAGCTGCCCGCCGACGACCCGACGCTGCCCGGCGGCCGGCTCCGCATCGCGCTGCGAGGCACGCCCACGGCCCAGCCGCAGTGCACCCTGGTCGTCAACCCGCCGCGCGGCGCGGGCGGCCGCACGATGAACTTCGGGGTCGTGGGCCTCGGCGAGCGCAAGACGCTGCTGATGACGCTGGAGAACGTCGGCAGCAAGTTCTGCGACATCGGCGCGCCGCGCAAAGGGATGCTCACCGAGTCGGCCTTCAGCTTCGGCACGCACTCCCCGCCGCTGCCCGGGCGTATCGATCCCGGCCAGACCGCCGTCGTCGAGGTCGTCTTCCAGCCGCGCACCGAGGGCGAGTTCCTGCCGATGATGAACTCCTTCACGATCTCGACCTCGGACGGCGCCCCGAGCGAGTGCACCGGGCTGAGCGGCGCGGGGCCGGGCTGCAAGCAGGTCTCGCTCCGGGGCACGGGCGTCGTGCTCGCCATCGACGCGGTCCCGCGCGCGGTCGACTTCGGCGTAGTGACGGTCGGCTGCAACAGCGCCGACAGGACGGTCACCGTCTACAACATCGGCGGGGCCGCCGTGACCATCAGCGGCTTCGAGATCGATCCGCCGGCCTCCTCCTTCACCCTCGTCAGCCACGCGACCACGCCCATCACGCTGCAGCCAGGCCGCTCGACCGCGGTCGTGCTGCGCTACCGTCCGCGGGGCACTGGGCTCGAGAGCGCCAACCTCGTCATCGCCCACAGCTTCTCGGGAGGCACGACGACCGTGCCGCTGAAGGGCACCGGCTCGACTGCGACGCACCAGCGCGACTTCTTCTCGCAAAACAGCGTGCCCAAGACCGACGTCCTCTGGGTCATCGACAACAGCGGATCGATGTACGACAAGCAGCAGTTCCTCGCGGCGAACGCCACCGAGTTCATCAACCAGGCGAACGCCCTCAACAGCGACTACCAGGTGGCGGTGATCGCGACCGAGTGGGCGGGCTCGAACCCGCCGCACCAGGCCGACAACGCCTCGGCGTTCCCAGGCACGCCGATCAATGCGGGCGAGTTCTTCGGCAACCCAAAGATCATCAAGCGCAGCGACCCCGACCCGGCGGCCGAGCTGTCGCGCAACATCCGAGTCGGCGAGTGCTGCTCGGACCCCGCCGAGTCGGGCCTGGAGGCGGCCAAGGCGGCGCTGTCCGACCCGCTCATCTCCGACCCCGCCAAGCCCAACAGCCAGTTCGTGCGCGAGGACGCCAAGCTCGCGATCATCGTGCTCTCGGACGAGGAGGATCAGGGCGCGTCGCAGAACGTCGAGTACTACGTAGACTTCTTCCAGACCTTGAAGGGCGCCAAGAACACCTCGCTGTTCGCCTGGCACTCGATCGTCGGCGACTCGCCGAGCGGCTGTTCGGCGACCGTCAACGGCCACAGCGTCCAGGCGGCGGCGGGCAAGCGCTACATCGAGGCGAGCACCCGAACCAACGGCATCTTCCGCTCCATCTGCACCTCGGACTGGGGGCGCATCGCCAACGACATCGGCCTGGACGCCTTCGCGGCGAAGACTCAGTTCTTCCTGTCGCGCACGGCCGACCCCGCGACCCTGGTGGTCACGGTTAACGGCGCCCCGCAGACCGCGGGCGTTGACTTCGACTTCGACGCCTCGGCCAACTCGATCGACTTCAAGGCGGGGCACGTGCCGCCGGCCGGCGCGTCGATCACCGCGGAGTACGATACGTTGTGTTTGTAGTTGTTGGTTCTTAGTTATTAGTTGTTAGGAGAGGGCCCGGGCGCAGGCCGGGCCCTCTCGCTTGCAGGCCGCTCGGCTATGCGTCCGCATGGCAGCGGGGCAGCGGGGCCGCAGGGAGGGGTGGGCGCCGAAAGCTCTTGCGACGCCTCTTGAGCGCGCGATCGTTGGCTCCTGCCATCACGCGTGGAGAGACCGCGCAGGTTCCGGGCCTCGCCGCGCCCGTCGAAGGCTCGCGCGCAAGCGCGGCGCAGCCGGGAACCGCCGGTGGAGCCTCGACTCGGTCGGCGCGATGCTCCGCCGGCGCGTGGGCCGCGCTTCGACCAGGGATCACGGCGACCGCGCTGTCAGGAGTTCGTAGTAGTAGAGTCCGCGACGTGGCGCCGCGCCTCGAACGCGCGGTCGCCCGCGGCAGGTCGCGAGGAGACATCCATGGGCACGGTTATCGTCAACGGCACTCTGGTCACGGCTTCCGAAACCTTTTCCGCCGAGCTGCGGATGGAGGACGGGCGCATCGCCGCCGTCGGGCACAACCTGGCGCGGCCGGGCGACGAGGTCGTGGACGCCGGCGGCCTGCTCGTCCTGCCGGGTGGGGTAGACGTCCATACGCACCTCGACCTGCCGTCGATGGGCACGGTGGCCAGCGACGACTTCGAGACCGGCACCATCGCCGCGGTCTTCGGCGGCACGACGTCGATCATCGACTTCGTCACGCCGGCCAAGGGCAAGTCGCTCACCGAGTCGCTCGAGCTCTGGCGCAAGAAGGCCGAGGGACGGTCGGTCATCGACTATGGCCTGCACATGAGCGTCACCGAGATGGCCGGGGACACGCTCGAGCAGATGGACGAGGTCTTCGAGCAGGGCGTCACCTCCTTCAAGGTCTTCACCGCTTACCCGGGCGTCCTGATGCTCGATGACGCGGCCATCCTGCGCGCGCTGCGCTGGGCGGCCAGGCGCGGCGCGCTGATTCAGGTCCACGCCGAAAACGGGCTGGCCATCGCCGAGCTCGTCGCCTCGCTCGCCGCCGAAGGCAAGCTCGAGCCCAGATACCACGCCGAGAGCCGGCCCTCGGTGCTCGAGGGTGAGGCGACCGCGCGCGTCCTCGCGCTCGCCGAGGTCGCCGGGGCACCGGTCTACATCGTTCACCTTACCTGCCGCGAGGCGCTCGAGGCGGTGCGCGCGGCGCGGGCGCGCGGCGTTCGGGCCTTCGCCGAGACCTGTCCGCAGTACCTCTACCTCTCCGACGAGGAGCTCGCCCGACCGGACTTCGAGGGCGCGAAGTTCGTCTGCAGCCCGCCGCTTCGCGACAGGTCGCACGCCCCCGCGCTTTGGCAGGGCCTCGCCTTGGGCGACCTTCAGGTGGTCGCGACCGATCACTGCCCGTTCAACTTCAAGGGGCAGAAGGAGGCAGGGCGGGGGGACTTTCGAAAGATCCCCAACGGCCTGCCCGGTATCGAGACGCGCCTTACGCTCGTGCACCAGGGCGTCGTCGAGGGCAAGCTCTCGATGAACCGCTTCGTAGACGCCGTGGCCACCGCGCCGGCGAAGATGTTCGGGCTCCATCCGCGCAAGGGCGTGCTCGCGCCCGGCGCCGACGCCGACGTCGTCATCTGGGACCCGCACAAGCGCGTTGACCTGTCGGCGTCGCGGCTGCACATGCGGGTTGATTACAGCATCTACGAGGGCAAGGTCGTCACCGGTGGCCCGGCCAAGGTCTTCGTCGGCGGCAGGCTCACGGTTGACGGCGACCGCTTCCTCGGGAAGGCGGGCGACGGGCGGTTCTTGCGGCGTCGCGCATTCGTCGCCCCATGACGGACGCGGCAGCTCGGCCTCGACCTCGAGGCCGGCCTCGTTTGTCCCGCCCTGCGGGCCCGCGCTCGGCTCGTTCTACTTGCGGGGGGCCGTCGCGTCGCGCACGAACTGCTCGATGAACGAGCGGTCCGCCTGCGCCAGGTTCTTGAAGCGCACGCCGAAGCCACGCGCCTGCCTGGCGTCGCCCGCGTTCCACCAGACGACCGAGCCGCTCGTCCTCACCTCGCGCGAAGGTTTGTCGAACCTGAAGATCAGGTCGAGCTCGGTGCCCAGGTCGAGCGCCTGCTGGCAGGGGATGAAGGCGCCGCCGCTCGAGATGTTGAGCAGCTTGTTCTCGGTGAAGATGCCGCACGTCGCCACGGTGACCTTCACCGTCACCTCGATCCGGTCGTCGGCGCGCCGCTCGAGCCCAACGAACTCGTGTGGCTCGTACGTCGGCTTGGCCGCCGCCTCCCGAAGCCGCGCGCGCGGCGTCTCGGGGGCGGGCCGCGGCCCGTCGGGCGAGGGCCCGACGGGCGAGCGGCGGTACTCGAGGATGGCGGCGATGCTCACCTGCTTCGACGCCGAAGGGGCAAGCGTCGGCGGGGCCCGCGGAGGCGTCGTCGCGGCCGCGACGGGCGCCGGTGCGGTCGCGACAGGCGTCGCGGCAGGCGGCCGAGAGGCGCCGGCGGGTGCCGAGGCGCGTTTCTCGATCGACGCCATCAAGTGGGACAAGAACAGGAAGATCTCCCGGCTGATGGCGCGCAGGTCCGGGTCGGAGTCGGACAACAGTCGGTCCGGGTAGAACTGCTTGACCAGACGGAAGAAGGCCGCCCGGTAGGCGTCAACGGTCGCCTCCTCGGCGAGGCCGAAGATCTCGTGGGCGGCGCGCCCCTTCATCGTCGCGAGCTGGTCGCGAAGCCGCTGCGCCTCCTTGCGCTCCCAGGCCCGCAGCGCTTCTCCGGCATACTTGGCCTGCAGCCCGGCGATCTCGGGGAACTGTTCGATCGGCGCCCAGCTCGTCCCGTCGGTCGAGACCTTGACGATGCCGTGGATGCGCCCCGAGCTGATGAGCTGGCTGAGCGCCTCCATCGTGATGGGGCCGAGGACACGGGATTTCGCGTCGGCGATCCAGTAGTTGGCCATGCGCTTGCCGCCCTATTTCAGCGCCTCGCCGACGGCGGCGAGGATCTCTATCGGGTGGAACGGTTTGGCGATGAAGCCAACGGCGCCGCGCTCGAGCGCCGACTCGACGATGGCGTCGGCGTCGAGGCTGCTGATGACGAGCACGCGCGTCGAAGGGGTGAGCCGCTGGATCTCAGCGAGGACCTCCAGCCCGCTCTTTCGCGGCATGAAGAGGTCGAGCAGGACCAAGTCGGGCTGATTCTTCTTGATCGACTCGAGCGCCTCCTCTCCATCGCGGGCGTCCGAGAGCTCGAAGCCAGTCTCGGCGAGCAGATCGCGCAGGGTCGTACGGACGAAGGCGTCGTCGTCGACGATGAGGACGGTTTTCTTCTCGGCCATGCAGGCGACCTCGAGTCTCCAAAGGTGTGACCGCAAACGAACACTGGCAGGATACGGGCAGGCTCTCCAAAGGCCAAGATGCTCGGCGTGCGGGGAGCCGGAACCGCGAAGCGATGCTCGCCTGCCTGCTCGCTCGGCTCGCCGCCGGGAAGTGGCGTCTGCGCGGGCGGTGATGTTCCGTGCCGCCGAGCGCTGTGCGGGCGCCGGGCATCAGCGGCTCTCGGATGCAGCGCGGAAGGGCATCCCCTCGTCGCTTCCCAGTTGCCAGCCGTGGCTCGAGCGCTTGACCAGCATGGTTCCGGAGAAGCTTCCGTGCGAGTAGCGGTACTGCAGGCAGGGCTCCGAGCTGCCTGTTCGGCAGGGGGCCTCGCCGAGGAGCTCGAACTCGACCTGGCCGGCCCCGGGCGCGAACTCCCCGCGCGGCCCGTGCGCGCCGGTGAAGCCGTACGGGTAGAGGAGCTTCAGCTCTGCTTTGTCGGGCGTCTCGCCCACTGACGTGACGACCTGGTAGACGATGCCAGCTGCCAAAGCAGCGCCGAGTACCATCGCCGCAGCGAACGCCCGGCGGCCGTTGCCCGGATCGACGGACGCGACGGCTGCGGTAGCGTCGAAGGGGCGGCTCTCCACCTCGGCGCCATCGGCGGTCGCGCGAGCACGAGGGTCCAACACCGCAGCGCGAGCCGAGCTCAGCCTTGCCTCGGCGCGCCCGTCGCGGGCCGCGGGAGGACCGTCGCTGCCCGAGCCTGGGAGCGGCCGGGTTGGCGCCTCACCCGGCAAGCCCTGATCCTGCGCAACGGCAGCGACCGCAGCGGGGGAGAATTCCAAGCTCAGGCGGCGCGCGGGCTGGCCGGGAGCGTCGCCCGCCTGAGTCGGCATCGGCCGCGTCGCGTCTGGCGAGGCCGGGCCGCTCGGCTCAGAGGCGACAGCTGGGATGGCCTCGCGGCTCAGGCGACGGGCCGGCTGGCCGGGCATACCGCCGGCCGGAAGCGCTGTCGCCCGCGTCGGGTCTGGCGAGGCCGGGCCGCTCGGCTCAGAGGCGAGAGCTGGGACGGCCTCGCGGCTCAGGCGACGGGCCGGCTGGCCGGGCATATCGCCGGTCGGAAGTGCCGTCACCCACGTCGGTTCTGGCCGGGCCGGAGCGCGCGGCTCCGGGGCGAGATCGACGGTTTCGCGGCTCAGGCGACGGGCCGGCTGGCCGGGTGTGTCGCCGGTCGGAAGTGCCGTCACCCGCGTCGGGTCTGGCGAGGCCGGGGCGCGCGGCTCGGGAGCGAGAGTCGGGACGGTTTCGCGGCTCAGGCGGCGGGCTGGCTGGCCGGGCATGTCGCCGGTCGGAAGTGCGGTTACCCGCGTCGGGTCTGGCGAGGCCGGGGCGCGCGGCTCGGGAGCGAGAGTCGGGACGGTTTCGCGGCTCAGGCGGCGGGCTGGCTGGCCGGGTGTGTCGCTGCTCGGGGCCGCAGGCGACCGCGCCGCGTTCGCACCGGGCGGCGAGCCGGCAGCGCGTGGGCGCGCGTCACCGCTTGCTCGAACGGCGTCCGGCTCGGGGCGAGGCGCGCGCAGGGTCCCGCCGCTCGCGTTCGCCAGGTCGATTTGAGCTCGAACGATCGGTGCTTCCGGGGCGCTCTGGGGCCCGCGCTGCGCCAGGGGGCGGAGCGGATCGCGCGAGGGCCGACCGCCGCCGAGCGCAGCGGCCCTCGAGCCCGTTCCCAAGGCCGGTCCCGAAGCCGGTTCGCGCGCGCTCGGCGCGGGCTCGAAACCGAGACGGGGGGCGTGTCCGAGAAGGCTGTCGACGCGGGTCGAATCGGGCTTGTGCCTGCGGTCCGCGGGACGCTCGGCCGAATCGGCGGGCTTGGAGTCTTCGCGGGCCGACTTGCCGTAGACAACGACGAGCTCGCGCTCGGGGCACGCTCCGGCATCCTGTCGCGCCTCGCTCAGCTCGGAAATGGCGCCGACAACCGTCTTGTCCGAGCGTGACTCCGCTGGCTTGTCGTCCACGTGGGACGGCGCAGGTCCGATCGCCGTCTTGTCGCCAAACCCCGGCACTCTCGCCTTCGCCTGCGTCTTGTCTGAAGGCGATGAATGGAGCTCATCGGGACTGAGAGCGGGGCGCAGTTGCCGGCGTGGACCAGAGGGCAGGTCGTCGCGAGAGTCGGTACGGCCGCTATCGTTGGGGCGCGAGCCTGGCCGCGAGTTCATGGCCACCCGGGGACTCCTTGCGAGCTGGCGGTGGGGCCGAGGGTACCATCGGTTCTCTCGCAGGAGGTAGGTGGGGATTGCCTGCAGAGCCTCGTCCCGCTACTTGCCTTCGGTCGGCGGGGAGTCGCCGGGCCGCTTTGGCTCAGGTCCTTGCAGCCCGAGCAGCAGTCCGATGAGCGCACCGTAGAGCCCGGCGACCGCCGGGCGACAAAGGAGGCTTCAGCTTCCTCCCACCAGCGAGTAGAGCTGTCCGAGCGCGATCAGCGCCGCGGCGCCGCCAGCCGCCGCGAGCAGCGCCCGCGCGGTCTTCGATTCGAGGATTCGCATGCGGGAGCACTCTACGCCGCCAGGCGGCGCGCGGGCGGCCGACGCGCGGACGTTCTGTCGCCCGGCGCGCCGGCAGGCCAAAGGGCGCGCGCGTCGGTCATAGAACGAAGCCCTCTCCTCCAGGGCGTGGAGGAGAGGGCTTCAAAGCGGCGCTGGCGCTGGGGATCGCTACCCTCGGGCGCCCGGGTCAGCCAGCGTCAGCTGCACTGCCCGTCCTGACAGGTGGCCGGAGCGGTGCATTGCGAGTCGCTCGTGCAGCCGACCTTGCACTCGCCCGCCCGGCAGATCATCCCGTGGCCGCACTGCGCGTCGGAGACGCAGCCGGGGGCGCACTGGCCTGCCTTGCAGATCTCGCCGGTGGGGCACTGCGTGTCGGAGATGCAGCCGGGCTGGCACTGGCCGCCGACGCACAGGTTGCCGCTCGGGCACTGCATGTCGCTGACGCAGCCGGGCTTGCAGCCGCCGTTCTGGCACAGCTCGCCGGGCTGGCACTGCGAGTCGGCGATGCAGCCGACGACGCACTGGCCGCTCTGGCAGATCTGGCCGGTCGGGCACTGGGCGTCGCCCGCGCAGGCGACCTTGCAGCCGCCGTCCACGCAAAGCTGGCCGAGCTCGCACTGGCTGTCGGCCGCGCAGCCGACGACGCAGGCGCCGCCGCGGCAAACCTTGCCCTGACCGCACTGCTCGTCCGAGTTGCAGCCCTGCAGGCAGTGGCCCGCGCGGCAGACCTCGCCGGTGCCGCACTCGGTGTCGAGCAGGCAGCCCTTCTCGCACGCGCCCACTTCACAGATTTCGCCGTTGGCGCACTGGGTGTCGACCTCGCAGGCGAGCCGGCAGTGGCCGCTGCGGCAGACGTTGCCCACGCCGCATTCGGCGTCGGCCACGCAGGGCGCGCCGCAGACGTTGTTCTGGCAGTACTCGTCGGCCGCGCATTCGGAGTCAGCCGTGCACTCGCGGCGGCACACTCCGGCGATGCAGCGCTGGAACTCGCCGCAGGGGTTCGCCTCGCTGCACGCGGGGATGCAGGCGGCGCCCTGGCAGACCTGGTCCGCGGCGCAGTCGCCGTTCTCGGTGCACGGCGAGGTGCAGCGTCCCGCGTGGCAGATCTTGTCGCTGGCGCACTGGCTATCGGAGGTGCAGGGGGGCACGCAGAGGTTGTCGTTGCAGTACTTGCCGACCGGGCACTCGATGTCCTCGGCGCAGAGGATCTGGCAGACGCCCTCGATGCAAGTCGATGGATGCGGGCACTCGCCGTCCGAGAGGCAGTAGCTCATGTCGCGGACGCACAGATGATCGTTGCACAGGAAGCCGAGCGGGCAGTCGGTGTCGGCCGCGCACAGCTTGCCGCAGGTCTGGTTGACGCAGTCTTCGCCGGGGGCGCAGTCAGCGCTGGTGCGGCAAGGCGCGGTGGCGTCGATGCAGTTGCCGTCCGAGCAGCGCTTGCCGGCCGGGCAGTGTGAGTCGATGGTGCAGCCCTTGACGCAGGAGCCCGCGATGCAGCTCATGTCGGACGGACAGGACTTGCCCTCGACGTCACAGCGCATCGGGACACAGCGCCCGTCGACGCAGGCCTCGGACGGAGCGCAGTCGGCGGTCCTGACGCAGTTGGTCGGCCGGGTTCCGGGGACGCAGCGCCCGTCGAAGCTACAGTAGAAGCCCGCGGCGCAGTCGGAGTGATCGAAACAGTAGAGCGGGTGGCCGGCGTCGACCGGCTCGGTCCAGCAGTCGCCCTCGTAGTCGCAGTTGTAGCAGGTGTCGCTGCCGCATTTGTCCCACTCGTCGTGGACGCAGATGCAGCCGGGCATGAAGATGAAGCCGGCGAGGACCACCGAAGTGAGCAGGTGAAGCTGTTTCATTGGGTGCCTCCGATTGCAGTGCCCTGTGAGCGCTTCCCAACCAAAGCAACGCTCATGCCACCATGGCAAGGCCTCGCTGGGCCGCCGTAACCCCTGGTAAAGCGGCTGAGTTTGTGCTGCTCGAGACGGCGGCTCCCGCGGGTTGATTCATTCGCCGCGACAGGCCTGTCAGGATTTCCGCGTAGCCGCGGGAGGGACCGGAAATTCTTGGCTGAGAACAGGCGGCGCCGCGCTTTGCTCGCTGGTTACGCGCGAGCGCCAGCGCGCCGAAGTGCGCCTTCTTTGCGGACGTGGAGAAAGCGCACGTTTCTCTGACTTGCCCTCCGGCTCATCGCCAGTCGGCGAGCAGAGGGCGGACTCCGGAGCTGCGAAGCACGCGAGCGGGCGTCTTCGTGCGCGCCGGGCATCGAGTCGCTCGCGGCGATGGCGACGCAAGAACGCTCCGCGTCCGAAGCCAATCGGAAGGGCCCAGCGGCAACACCGTGTGTGGGAGTCTTCTTCGCGCGAATGGGCGCAATAAATAACCGCTCGCTCCCCGGGGCCGGCCGAGGAGCGAGCGGTGGGCGCCCACCCATTGGGCACCCAACCCACCTCTTGTAAGCCGCTGCGCGCATCCGGCCGCAGCGCAGCGACCCGCGAGTGGCGAAGCGCTGCTCTTGAAACCGCTGAGCGCTTCGCGCAGCCGCTAGACGCTGGACTGTATGAGCAACCGCCATGCCACCACCAGCACAGCCGCAGGCGAGAGGCGCAAAGCCCTCAACATCTCTCGGATATCGCGCTGGCCGCCCTCCAAGGCTCCATCGCGCGAGGCCGCCTTCGGCCCGGAAGAGCACGACACTCGTGTCAGGAATCTGCCCCGCGGGAAGGAGACCGCCGGATCGCGTGCACGCGCGCTTCTTGTGATCGCGCGCACACCGGGTGTGAGTTAGAACTCGAAGGTGAGCGAGGCCGCGGCCTGCGCGCGCCGCGAAGCTACAATGCGGCTCCGCGACAGCTTCGGAACTTGGAGGACACATGGAAATCCCGCGCGCCGGGCTGAGGGCGCTCGCGGCGCTGGCAGTCCTCGCCGCGTGCGGAGAGCAAGGGCTGCCGCCAGGTGCGGGCGGCGGGAAGGGCCGTGCGGATGCCGGAGCGGAACCAGCCGAGCTCTGTGGTGTCGTCGGCCCATTGGGCTCGGACCTGGAGAACTACGACGCCCTCGTCGAGTGCCTGCGCTCGGAGGCCGAGGAAAGCGTCAAGCGCGAGGCCATCAGCACCTTCGTGGCGACGGCCGAATCTCGCGAGGGCTTTCCGTTGGTCGGCGCCGGGCGGGTCGTCTTCGTCTATGTCAGAAGCGCGCAGCACGACCGCGAAGACGATGCTCGTGCCGAGGAGGACTTCGATCCTGGCAGGAGGCGCGAGCCCATTCGCGTCGCCGGAGACTTCAACGACTGGGACGGTGCCGACGCCGAGCTTCGGCGCGAGTCGGGCGACTTCTTCCACCGCAGCTTCAAGATGATCGTCTCGGCGGACGATCGCTGGTGTTACAAGCTCGTCGCCAAGGACTCGACAGGCGAGGACGTCTGGTTCAGCGACCCGCTCTCGCGCCGCTTCGATTTCGACGAGAACGGGCGCATCTCGCTGGTGCGCGGGGGCGACGCCCGGGGCCACCTGGAAATCTTGCGCGACGTCGTCTCGCCGAGCCTCGGTGTCGCGCGCGACGTCTACGTCTTCGTTCCCCGTGGCTACGACTTCGCGACCAACCGCTACCCCGTGCTCTACATGCACGACGGCAACAACCTCTTTGACATCAGCCAGCCCAACAGCGTCTTCAGCACCTGGGACGTCGATGCGGTCAGCGAGGCCGAGACTGGCGCAGGCAGGGTTCGCGAACACCTCATCGTCGGCATCCCCAACAACGCCAACCGCATGGCCGAGTACACGCACGTCGAGGAGAGGATTGACGGCCAGGTGCTCGGCGGTGACGGCGACGCCTACGCGCGGTTTGTCGTCTCCGAGCTCAAGCCCCTCGTGGACGCGCGCTATCGGACCCGCCCCGAGCGAGAGAACACCGCCATCCTGGGCTCGAGCCTCGGCGGCCTCATCTCGTTCTACATAGGCTTCAAGCACCCCGAAGTCTTCAAGTACGTCGGCGGCATGTCCTCGACCTTTGGGTGGGGATCGAACCTGAGCAACCCGACGATGATCGACCTGTACGCCAGCGCCGCCGACCTCTCGACGCGCGGCCAGGTCTTCTACCTCGACAGCGGCGGCGGGCCGCCTGAAGGCGGCTGCTCGACGGTCGCGAGCTGGGAAGGCAGCGACAACTACTGCGACACGCTGAGGATGAAGTCGGTGCTGGAGGCCAAAGGCATCGACACCTATCCCGCCGACCCGAACGCCGAGCGGCTTCAACCCGAGGGGATCGACATCTACCACTGGCACGAGCCAGGTGCGGAGCACAACGAGGCCGCGTGGAAGGCGCGGATGTTCCGCCCGCTGCGCCTCTTCTTCCGGCCGTAGCGCGAACCGAAGTCTCCCTCCAACGCTCCTGGGACGCCCCTCTCGTCGTAGGCGGAAGGCCAAACGGCCGCCCGCTGGCCCGCGCGCACACGAGGTCGGGAGAGAGGCTGCCTTGGCAGCCGTCGAGCGGCCGTGCGTCTCGCGACTCCTGAGCGTGCAGCGCTTGGCACGGCAATGACGTGTCATCCGAGCCGTTTGAGCCCGGGCTGGCAGCCTCTCGAGAGGGCGCCGATCAGGAGAATGTGCCAACAACCGGCAAGCCGAGCGACAGTTCGGACGGTGGGTCTGAGATGAATCGAGCTGGCGGCTGGTCGTTCCAAGGCTCGCCCACAAGCCGGCAGACGCCTTGAAACAGGGTCATGGGCGTTCTACGGTCGCGGGCCAAGGAGGTAGCCAAATGCGGACCCGTGGAGTGCTCGCCGGGCTGGCGTTGGTGATGGCGTTCGGATCGACCGGCTGCGCGTTTCAGAAGCCGAGCCTCAAGTTCAAGAGCGTCCAGGTAAAGGACGTGGACCTCGAGGGCGCCACGCTCAACCTGGTCTACACGCTGAAGAACCCGAATCCGGTTGGCCTCAACCTCGCGTCGGTGGCCTACGCGCTCGAGGTCGAAGGGCACCACGTCGTCTCCGGCCGGCCGCCGAACGGCCTGTCGGTGCGACAGAACGCCTACACCGACCTCGTCTTTCCCGCACGCATCAAGTTCCGCGAAATCGTGCCCGCCGTGCAGGTCTTCCTGACTAAGGACAAGGCCAACTATCGGGCGAGCGGCGAGATTGGCGTGAAGACGCCGATCGGGATCGTGAAGCTGCCGCTGTCGTACGCGGCTTCCTTCGAAGTGCCCAAGATCCCCGACTTCAAGTTCCAGACGCCAGCGATTCATAACCTGTCGTTGACCGGCGCGCGGATCGTGTTCCCGATCAAGATCACGAACAAGAACTCCTTCCCGCTTCCGCTCGACGGGTTCTCGGCCGCCTTCAGCATCGCGGGCGTGCGGGTCGGGAAGTCCTCCGCTCAGCTTCCCAAGGTCTTCGAGGGAAACGAGACGAAGGTCGTGCAGATGCCCATCGACATCGACTTCGCGAGCGCGGGAATGGCCGTCGCCAACGCGATACGCACCAAACGCGCCCACGTGAAGCTCGACGGCGCCCTGAACGCGGGCAATCTGTCGTTGCCGATCTCGCTCTCCGAGAACCTGAGCTTCCGGTAAAGCGCCTCGCGCAATTCGCTTTCCGGGCGCCGGCCAGCCTCGCGGTCGCCTGAGGACTGTCGATGTGGCGGCTGGAAAGGCGCGGCCAACAGCCGCAGGCGACTTTGCGGCTCGAGGCGGCCGATGCCTGGATGAAGGGCGCCTCCGGGGTTCGTGCGGCCCTCCTCAAGCGGGGGAGAACCCCAACGCGGGCCAGATACCTACCCTCCCTCCACGCGACGCGCGTCCAATTCCCGGAGGGAGCCATGAAGCGGCGGATCAGACTGGTGGCCCTGTGCGCCTCGGTGTCGGTGCTCAGCGGCTGTTTCGGCAGCTTCCTGCTCGTGCGGAACCTCTACGAGTTCAACGCCGACGTCGAGAACGAGTACCTTCGTTCGCTCCTGTTCTGGGGCCTGATCATTATCCCCGTCTACGAGTTCGCGGCCCTCGGCGACGCGGTGGTCCTCAACGTCATTGAGTTCTGGACGGGCGAAAACCCGCTCGAGAGCATCGGCGCTCCGGAAGACGTGCAGGTTTTGCGCGCGTCGCGGGACGTTCTGCGCCTGAAGCGACTTTCGCCTGCAGGGACGGTCGAAGAGATCGAGCTCGTCCGCGTCGGCGAGCGGGCGGGGCTGGCGCGAAGAGCGGACGGCGAGATCGTCTCTGCGGCCGAGATTCTTGGCGACGGCTCGATCGCCCTGACCTCCAGCGACGTCGTGCGGGTGATCGCGGCCGAGGATGTGAGAGCGTTCGAGCGGGCGGCGAAGGCCGGGGCCGGGGGCCTGATGTCATCGACGCGAGATCTCCTGTGGGGTGACAAGGTGGCGGCCTTCCGGCCGTGAGAAGCGGCTCAATCCGCGGATCGAGCATGCAAGTGATCCCGCGCCCGGCGCTCGCGCCTGTCACCCAACCGCGCGACTGAGTTTATTCCGCTCTTGTCCGAGGAACTTGGCCACCACCCGGTCATCCCGAGCGTCGAGGCGACTAGCAGGAGCCTGGGAGTCGAGGACTCGCGGATTCGCCTCCCGAGCTTGATTTGACGCGACGACCTCGGGCGGCCTGCCTGTGAATTGGGCGTGGGGACTCCGGTTCGCCCGGAACGAGCTCTGGCGCGATCGCCGCGCGTGGCGCGGCGCTGAGCTCCGACGTGAGGCTCGAGCGCGCGCCCTCTCGCGCACACGCCACCGCCAGGCGCGCGCCTTTAGAACAGCTCCATCTGCCTCGGTAAATCGAACGGCCGCGCATCGACGCCCCGGTCCCGAAGCACGGCAGCCAATTCCTTGGCATATCCGTGGACGGTGAGGACGCGCTTGGCGCCGGTCGCCTCGACATAGCCGAGAAGACCGTCGAAGTCGGCGTGGTCCGAGAGCGGGAAAGCCTCGTCGGTTCCGAAGCGATATCGCGCGCCCGATTCGAGCGCCCAGCCCGAGAGCATCGCGGTGCGCGCCTTGGGGATGGCCTGGTGCGCCGACGTCGGGCCGGCTGGCAGGAACAGGACCTCGCCCTCTTCAACCGAGCCGGCGAATCTGCGATGCGGAATCGAGTGGCCGAACGAGGCGTAGATCTCGCAGACGTCCGCGATGGAAGGATGAGCAACGAGCGGAAGGCCCGCGTCGGCGAGCGCGCGCATCGCCTCCTGGCTCTTGCCGAGCGTGTAGGCGAAGAAGACCGGAGTGCCTCCTTCGGCGAGGGCCGACCGTGCGAACGCGCACATCCGCGCGTACGTCTCCTCGCGAGGCGGAAAACGGAACCGCGGGTGTCCGAAGGTCGATTCGATGATCAGCACGTCGCAGCGCGCGCTCTCGGCGGCTTCGGTGGCGAGCGCGGGGACAGGGTTGAAGTCGCCGGTATAGAGGATGCGCTTGCCGTCATCGCGGGTGGCGAGAAGCTGCGCCGAGCCGAGGATGTGGCCCGCGGGCAGCAGCTTCAGCGAGAAGACGCCGAGCCTGAACGACTTGCCGTAGGGGACCGGCAACGCGGTCGTCTGGGTCTTCAGCCGATGCTCGAGCAGCCGGAGGGTCGGGGCCGTCGCGATGATCTGCCCGTGCCGGGCGATGTGATCGGAGTGGGCGTGGGAGACGAAGCTCACCTCGGTCGGAAAGGGCGCGTCGAGGAGAAGCGGCGAGTCGCGAAGGCGCATCGCCTTGCCAATTCGCTCGACGCCAAAGCCGCGCAGCGGCTGTCTGGTGGCCAGCGTCGTCACGGCGCGGGCCTCGCGGGCGCAGCGGCGCGGCGCGCCGCAAGGCGTGGCCACAGCTCGCCGAGCAGGACCGCGGCGACGATGAGCCCGCCGCCCGTGAGCGTGGTGGGCGGCAGCGGGTCATTGAGCAGCAGGCGCGAGAAGAGCGCCGACAGCAGCGGTTCGAGCGTGAAGATGAGCGCGGCTCGCACTGCGCTGACGCGGGCCTGAGCCCAGAGCTGCGCGTAGACGAAGAGGGCCGAGGCGAAGACGCCGGTGAAGAGGATGGTGGCGACGAGCGAGGCGGTGACTTCGAAGCGGACCTGCTCGAACGGCAGTGTGAGCGCCGAGAGGAGCGCGACCGCGGTGATCTGCGCGAAGACGGCGACCGCCGGCTTGACCCTGGGGGCGAAGCGGCCGGTGAAGAGGATGTGGAAGGAGAGGACGAGCGCCGAGGCGATGACGAGCCCGTCGCCGAGTAGCGAGCCCCCGTCGGCGAAGAGGCTCGGGGCGCTCATTACGAAGAGGCCGATGGTCGCGAGGCCGGCGCCCAGGTAGGCCGCCAGGTGAGCGCGCAGGCGGAAGAAGAGGGCGCCGAAGACAGGCACGAGCACCACGCAGAGGCTGGTGATGAAGCCGGTGCGGCTCGCCGTGGTGAAGGCGAGGCCCCAGGTATTGAGGACGAAGCCGAGCCAAAGAAGGAGGCCGAGGAGCGCGCCGCGGGCGAGGGAAGCGCGGTCGAGGCCCGCGCGCAAAGCGAAGGGGAGCGCGGCGAGCGCGCCCACGGCGAAGCGGATGGCGAGGAAGGCGCCGGTGCTCGCGTGGGCGAGCGAGTCCTTGACCACGGGGTAGGTCAGAGCCCAGCCGATGGTGGCGAGCAGGAGGACCGGGGTGGGCTGAGCGAAGCGTAGGGTGCGAGCGCGAAGGTCCATCGACCCGGCAGGATAGCCGGGAAGGTTGGCTGGTCAACGAAGCTTGCCCTACACCGCGCGAGCGGCGAGGCGCTTGCCGAGGCGAAAGATACGGCGGGCGGCGAGGAAGGCGGCGGTGCGGGTCAGGCTGTAGGTCAGGCCGAGGAGGCGGTCGCGGCGGCGGTTGGCGGGGAACCAGCGATCGCCGCGGCGGATGGCCGAGACCGGGCCGAAGAGCTGCTGGCGAGGGATGAAGCCGTCGGTGCGGTGGCAGGCGTCGCCTTTGAAGAGGGCCGAGCCGTCGCGGCGGACCCAGAGGATGCGGTGGACGGTGTAGTTCGAGCCGCGCTGGAAGACCCAGATCTCGCCGGGCGACGGGGAGCGGCGATCGCGGCGGAAGCGGATGGTGTCGCCGGGGCGGATTGTCGGAAGCATACTTCCGGTGCCTACCAAGAATTCCGCGCAGCTTCTCCCAGAATGCTGGTGAAGGCGGTCCGCTAGGGAAGTCGCTTTCATTCTAGAAGTCGTGAAATGACCGAATCCACCTCGCGCGACAAGGGAAATCCAAGGCGGAAGCAGGGGATTTCGCAAGACAAGTCCGCGAACCGGGAAAGGGCCCATCGAATGGGCGACGACGGAAGCCGATACCATGCGGCAAGCAGGCTTCGGGTCGCCTCGATCGGCGAGCACCGGACAAGGCTAATTTGATCACTCTTGGAAAGGAGGACGAGGGCGCGCAGTCGGGTCGAACTCAACTGAGGTGGGCGCTCGGATGAACTTCGGAACGCAGTCCCATGGAGCATTGGCTCCGGGGAAAAGGTGAGGCCCACCGTCTCGTCGCTGAGGCTTGCGAGGCTTGTGGCAAGGCTCGTGAGGGTTGACTTCCCGCCGCCCGAAGGAGCAAGGGCGAGAACAGCGTTCCCGTTGTTCGCCATCAGTCCGGCCGCATGGACCAGCGCACCACCAAGATTCTCGAATCCCACCGCGCAACAGATACGGAGGGCGGTGCCGAAGCCCCTCGCAGTGTCGTTGCGGAGACGGCATCGGACGATGTCGGAGCTTGCTCGGCAGTAGGAGCCTACGTCTTCTCCTGGGACCAACGGGGTGCCGTAGTCTCCAGCCACCGAATCGACGACCAGTCGTACTCTTCCCGGCCTAGTCTCCGTTTCGTGTCCGGCCAATGGCCAGTCGTGTGGCGGAGGTTCACCAGAGAGCTCGCAGAGGACCAGCGAGCTTAGCAACACCCTTTGTACGTGCGGAGTCCCGGTTAACAAGGAATGCAGGTGGGATCTCGCGGATTGCAGCCGGGCGTGCAGGCCGAATTGCACAGCGGCGCCGTAATCAAGGGCTCTCGCCGGACTGCGGGCCGCCGGTAAGGCTTCCTGGCACTCCTAGTAGATGACTGTGAATTTTCCATTTTCGGTACCGCTTTCCGCGACGACAAGGTCGTTGGCCCCGTCGGCATTTAGGTCGGCGACTCGCACGGTAGCGCCGAACATCCCTGTCCCCGACAACCGAGATTCAACCGGTCCCAATCCGCCGGCATTCCCGAAATGAATCAAGACCGGCGCCTCAAGGCTGTTGTTTGTTCCGATGACCAACTCGGCAACGCCGTCACCGTCGAGATCGCCCGAGGCGAAATCCCAACCATGATTCCCCGAGCCTCGCGAGAATACCGTCGCCGCGGAAAAGACGCCCGGCGCAGTCTGGTCGAAGCGGTAGACGACCCGGTTCGAGGGGTCGGAGATCAGTACGTCGGGTAGGTCATCAGGGTTGAGATGAACGGAAATTCCGCTCAAGCCAAACTGGGTCCCCGACATGGCTAGCCGCGCGCTGGCGTTGTTGACCGAAAGGCTGCGAGCGGGGAACAGCTGGCTTAGGAAGACGAATGCCTCGTTGCTGCCACTCGAGCCAATCACCAACTCATCCCGGCCGTCCGAGTCTGAGTCGGGCAGCGAGAACATTCCTCCTTGGGCGCCCAGCCGTGCGCCGCTGCTGCTTGTCGTAATGATCAGGTCGGCGTCGCTGATGTCGATGATCGCACCCTGCGCGAGGCCCGACCAATCATCGCGCGTAAAGAAGACGTAGACGCGACCGCCCGGCGAATAATAGGGGTTAGAGATCGCTAGGTCGTCCTTTGCATCGCCATTTAGGTCGCCCACTCGCTTCATGTATAGAACGCCCGGATCGCCCGTGATCGAGAAGCTGGGAATTGGCGCTAGGGGCATGCCAACCCCCGGCGACGCGTAGATGTCTAGATGGTCAGATTCGTAGGCAACGAGTTCACTTTGACCGTCCCCGTTCATGTCCCAGAGTTCAAACGGGTTGGCGAAGAAGGACCAGTCACTAGTTCCCTCCAGGCGTTGGCTGCTTGCAAACGGGAGCTGTCCTCCGAAATACACCGTGACCGAGCCCCTGTTGCCTCCGTCTGTTACCGCCGAAGCGGCAATATCGACGGCCCCGTCGCCATTGACATCACCGGTCGAAAGATAAAACGCGAACAACGGATTAGAATTGGGACCCGCGTAAGATTCCGAATGGCGCCGCCACGAATTGCCAAGCTCGGCGTGTGTTTGTTGCGAGTTGCCGACTGCGTCCCGGCAGTTGAGCGCCACGAGGTAGGTGTTGATTGGCGGTAGATCGTAAAACTGTGCGTGAAGCACGGAGCCTGGGCTCGGCGGCCGCGCTGGTTCGGATCGCCATGTTAGGTCTGAGTAGAACTTGTTCAAGTCGAAGGGCGCAGTGTCGAGCCTGGTGCCTGTGGTTACGCCAAAGGTGCAATCGACTGAATCCGGCTGTGGTCCACTGTCAGAGGGACTCGTCCCCCAGGCGTCGAGCGCCGCTGATCGCGGATCGGTGACCTGCGTGAACGCTCCAGTTCCCGAATCGCTTGTCACAATCACCGGTGCCTCCGGCGGAACCACGTCGACCGTCGTATCGAAATGGGCGAGCGCCTCGTTGCCGGCGGCGTCCGTCACAGCAACGGTGACCGTCCCGACGAACGCCTGTTCGAGCGTCGCCGTCAGGTCGGTCAGCGAGACTGTTCCGTTGCTTGTGATCGCCTCGCTGAGGATTGGCGTCTCGTCCTTGTAGATAACGAGCGAGCCGCCCGTGCTCTCGTCAAACGCCCCTGCGCCGGCCACCGTAATGTCGAAAGTCACCTGACCGTCGGGCAGGTTCTCGTCAGCATCGGGGACGTAGCCGACCAAACCATCGCGAACGTTGACGTTGCCGCTCGCGGCAACGACGTAGAGCTTGCGATCGGCGGCGACCACCGGCGTCTGGAGCGTCAGCGTCGGCGGCGTGATGTCCGTCGTCGCGGTGAAGGAGCCGCGATTGGTGAGCCCGAAGGTAAGCTCCGCGGAGAAGACCGTTATCGTTCCGTCGGCAAACGTGTGCGTGTACGAGAAGTTGCCGTTGTCATCGGTCGTAGCGGTGCCCACCAAGGACTCCGGCGCGGACCCGACCTTTGCGTAGAACCGAACCTCCCGGTTCTGGCAGCCTTCGCGGCTCGAGTAGCCAGTGATCGTGACCTCGCCGGTCGGGGCGTTGTTCGTGTTGAAGGTGACGTTCGTGCCAACCGGGTACGTAAACCTGACGTCACAGCCCTCGATGTTGAGCTGGATGTCGATTGTCGCCGGCAGTGCAGCGTTTCCGGCGAGGTCGGAAACCGAAGCGGTCAGGGTCTGGTTGGCGTTGGGAACGACTACCGTGAACGACGCCAATCCATCGGCTCCGACAGGCCCTTGGCCGACGATTGCTCCATCCACCGAGCTCGTGACGGTGACGATCCTGCCGGGTTCGGCTCCAGTCGCCCGAATTGAAACCGGGAAGCTTTGCGAGGAGATCACGGCGCCGTTGCTCGGGCTCAAGAACTCGAGCGTCGGGGCGATCGTATCGACGGTGAGGGTATGCGCCGCCTGGCGCGAATTGCCTACCGCATCGAATACCGTAGCCACGAGCGTGAACGGCCCGCCTTGGCCGAGCTGGTATCGCGCGGTCGCACGATTGTTCGTGAAGGGCGCGTCCACGGTGGCGGGAACAGGGTTGCCCGGGCCACTAAAGGTGACGCGCGTGGCTCCGGTGCCAACCAAGGCAGTGAGGACCAGGTCGCACTCCGGCGTGCTCTTGTTGTCGTCGGCCGCGCCGTTACAAACGGTGAAGGTCGGCGACGGGATGGAAATCGAGGGCGCCTCCCGATCGACCTGCAGGCGCAACGTCGCCGCCTCGTTGACGATGGGCGGGCTGGTCGAGGTCGACTCGTTAGGATTACCCGCCGGATCAGTGACGCTCGCGTGCAATACGTGAAGTCCGTCGCTCAAGCTGACCATGAAGGTCGCCTTGCCTCCCGCAAGAGCGAGCCGTGGAAGCGCAGTCGCGCCGTCATGCAGAGTGACCTGCGTGCCGTCGGGCACGCCCGTGACGCGCACCTCGACTCGTGCCTGCTGGCCAATCGGCAACTCGCTCCCGGACAGGAGTCCGTCGCCGTCGGCGTCTTCGAGGGCGACAACGCTCGTGACGACCGGTGGCACGGTGTCCACGTTCAGGTTCACGGCGGCCGAGCTCGTGTGTGCGCCAACCGCGTCACTCATCTCCGCGATGAGCTGCTGGACGCCCTGCGGCAACCGAAGCGCGGCGTAGAACTGGCTGTTGCCGCTCGCGTTGTGGCGCGTGCTCGCAATCTCGTAAAACCCCGACGTGTTGCAGGCGCCGACGCCGGTGAAGCCGGGCGCATTGCTGCACACGTAGACCTGCGCCCCTGACGGTGCACTGGCAGAGAAGTCGACCCTGCCCTGCACCACCGCGTACGTCGCCCGGTCGCCACCGAGGTCGCGGAAGACGTTGATGGTCCCGGCGCTCGGCAGGCCGATGGTCGGGGTCGGAAGTTGGGACGTCGCGACGCGCACGTTCCACTCGCCGGTCGCGACGTTGCCCGCGGCGTCGGTCAGGGTGATGGTCGCCAAGCCGTCGAAGCCTTCGGCGAAGGTCACCCGCGCCGAGATGGTCTCCTGCCCGTTCGAAGCGATCGACCGCGAATACGCAGGCGTCGTCCCGCTGATCGCGACGCTGCCGCTGCCGGTGCTCGCGATGCTGCCCGCGCCGTTGACGACGAGCTCGATGTCAACCTGCCCGCCCGCCGCCGCAAGGTCGGCGTCCGCGACGTAGCCCGGCTCGCCGACGTGCGGGTTGCTCGGATGCACGATGGTCAGCGCGCCCAGCGCAGGGAGCGCGGAGACGAGGCTCGGCGGCGTGAAGTCGGCCGTGTAGCCGATGTCGAACCCGGCGTTCGGCGCGAGCCCTGCCTCGACCTTCACGTTGAGCGTCGCGTCAGCCTCTCCATCGACGAAGGTGGCGAGGAAGCTGAAGATGCCCTGTTCGTTCGCGGTCGCCGTTCCCAATTCGGTCGCAATTCCGCCGACGGTCTTGGTGAACCGCACGGTGCCGTTCGGGCAGCGGTCGGTACGGCCGACGACGGTGTAGGTGCCGGTCCTTGGGCTGACCGAGCCGTCCACGGTCGAGTTGCTGGTGTTGAAGACCACGGGGCCGGCCGGATCGTTGACGACGACGTCGCAGCCCTCGAGGTCCATCAACACGTCTACCGACGCGCTCGCAGGGTTGCCCGCCGCATCCTCTACCTCCGCGGTCAGCGTCTGGCGGCCAGGGGCGAGCTCGATGGACGCGGTCGCGCGACCGGTCGCGTCGGTGTTCGCCGTGACGGTCTCGGCGGGCGAGGCGATGGTGACCGGCGTCCCCGCTTCGACCCCCTCGGTCTGCAGCGCCACGGTCGTGGTCTCGGCGACGATCAGCGCGTCGCTCGCCGGCGCGATGAAGGCGATGGTCGGCGCGGTGAAGTCGGCCGAGTAGGTGATGTCCACGCCGTCGTTCGGCGCGAGCCCGCCCTCGACCTTGACGTTCAGGGTTGCGCCGCTTTCGCCGTCGACTAGGGTGGCGAGATAGCGGAAGGCGCCCTGGTCGTCGGCTAGCGTCGTGCCCAGCTCGCTGGTGATGCCGTCAACCGTCTTGCTGACCCGCACCGTGCCGTTCGGGCAGCGGTCGGTACGGCCGACTATTTCATAGGTGCCGGTCTTCGGGCTGGAGGAGTCGTCAACGGTCGAGTTGAGCCTGTTGAACACGAACGTGGGCGCCGGGGAGGTCACCACGACGTCACAGCCCTCGACATCGACCGTGACCGAGATCGAGGCCTCGGCGGGGTTGCCGGCGGCATCGGCCACGCTCGCTGTCAGCGTCTGTTGCCCGAGGCTCAGGCTGACGGCCGCGCTGGCGAGGCCCGTGGCATCGGTCGTGGCCGTCACCGTCTGCGCCGGCGAGGCGATCGAGACGCTCGCGCCGGCCTCGAGGCCCGTGGTCTGCACCTGGACCGTGGTTGTCTGCGCGGTCAGGAGGGCGCCGTCGAGCGGCGCGAGGAAGGCGACGGTCGGCGGGGTGAAGTCGGCGGTGTAGACGATGTCCACGCCGGCGTTCGGGGCGAGGCCGGCTTCGACCTTGACGTTGAGAACCGCGTCGGTTTCCCCGTCCACGAAGGTCGCGAGGAAGCTGAAATCGCCCTGGGCGTCCGCGGTCGCAGTTCCCAGCTCGGTTTGGACCCCGTTCACGTTCTTGGTGAACCGGACGGTGCCGTTCGGGCAGCGCTCGGTGTGGCCCTCGATCAGATAGGTGCCGGTCCGCGGGCTGGCCGACGAATCGACGGTCGCGTTGGCGAGGTTGAAGACCGCGTTGAGGCCGGGAGCCGACACCTCGACGTCGCAGCCGTCGACATCGACGGTCACGCCGATGGACTTGCTCGCCGGGTTTCCAGCCCGGTCTGTGGCGCTCGCGGTCAGGGTCTGCGGACCGAGCGCGAGGCCGAGCGTCGCGATGACCTCGCCGCCGGCGGTCACGTGCGAGGTGATCGTCTGCTGGGGTGACGCGATGACGACCGCGGCGCCTTCGTCGAGCCCTTCGGTCTCCAGCCTCACCGGCGTGGTCTGCTGCGTGATGAGCTGCCCGTCGGCGGGGATGGCGAACGAGATCGAGGGGGGCGTGAAGTCGGCCGTGTACAGGAGCGTGACGCCGTCGTTCGGGGAAAGGCCTTTCTCGACCTTCACGTTGAGCGAGGCGTTGGTCTCGCCGTCGGCGAGCTCGGCCTCGAAGCTGAACGAGCCGTCCTCGGCCGCGACCGCGGTCCCTAGCTCAACGGATACCGACTCCACAGTCTTGGTGACGCGCACGGTGCCGCCCGCGCAGTTCTCCGTGCTCCCGCGCAGCGTGTAGGTGCGAGCCGAGCCCTCGGCGGCGGTGGTGTTCGCGAGGTTGAAATAGAAGTGCTCGCCCGCCGGCGGATCGGTGATCTCGACGAGGCAGCCGGCGACGTCCACGGTGATCTGGATGGACGCGGTCGCGGGGTTGCCCGCCTTGTCGGTCAGGCTCGCCGTCAGCTCCTGGGCGCCGGGCTCGAGGCTCACGAAGACGACCGCCGATCCGTCGGCGCCGACGTTGTCGTAGAAGAGCTCGCCCGGCCTCGCGCTCGACTCGATGGTCACCCGCTGGTTGGCTTCGGCGTCGGTGTCGAGGACGACGTCGAAGGTCCGGGCTCCGACCATCTCGCCGTCTCTCGGCGAGACGAAGCTGATGGTCGGCGCGATCGTGTCGACGACGAGCGGCACGGTCTGCGAGAGGAAGATCTCGCCGTTCGCGGCCTCGTATTCGGCGGTCAGGACGAGGTCGAGGCCTTCGGGCAAGGTGACGCGTGCGAACGTCGTCGTCCCGGTCGTAGAGAGCGCTACCGGCTCGCCGAGCACCTTGCCTTCGGCCTCCTTGCAGCCGCCGTTTCCTTCGAATCCCTCGGCGACGAGGCACAGGCGCACGGTGCCGCCGCTGAGCATGAAGCTCTTGACCGTGACGTCGGTCTGGAGGCCCTCCTGAGCGGCGTCGAGGTCGTCTTCGGCGTTGAGCGTCCCGCCGAGCGGGGCGGCGATCTCGATCGAGTCGGGAAGCGGGCTGTCGTCGAACACGACCGAGGCGGAGGCCTGGTTGGTCACCGAGCCGTCGCTGACGGTGACGGCGACGACGTGGGCGCCGGCGGGGATGGTCACCGAAGGGAAGGAAAACTGGCCGTCGGCGAGCGCGACCGATTGGCCGGTCTCGGTGCCGTCGAGCGCAAGGGCGGCGGTCGCACCCGCAGCGAAACCCGTCGCCCTGCCCCGGACGTCCACCTGCAGGCCCTCGATGTCGTTAGCGACGTCGTCGCGCATCGTGAGCGTCTCGCCGTCGGCCGGCTGCGAGAGGGTGACCGAGGTGATCGGCGGGAGCGGCTCTGTCTTGCCGCAGCTGCAGGCTGCGCCAATCAGCGCAAACACGACCACAATTCCGAGGTTTCGGAACATGCTTCTTCCCCGGCGCCTCGCCAGCCGCCCTGGCTAAGGCAGGTTGTTGGAGGCAGGCTGTCCCCCTCCGATTAACTGCAAGACCTTACAGTCGACGAGCTGCCGAACGAACTCTGCGGTGTCGCTCAGCGCCGTCTCCAGATCGACGTCAAACTCTTCGCAAAGGCACTCGGCGATTTGACGCACGGTGCGCGTGCCGTCCGAGAGCTCGACGATGCGATCGCCGACCTCGCTGGGCTCCTCGTCGGTGCCATCCTCGACGAAGTAGTGCAGCTGGTCGTCGGGCGTCGCCGCCATGATGCGGCCGCCCACGTTCTCGATTGCCGCCTCAGGGTGAGGGGCGGGCTTCTTGTCGAGCAGCTCTTCCATGTGAAAGGCGCCATTGTCGGCGCGCCCGACAGTGCCGTCAACGCCGGGCCCGACAGCGCCGGCGTGCCGCTTGGTTGGGCGGCCGATCCACCGCATGGCTGCCCGGCCGCAGCAGGCGAGAGGCGGCGCACGCTCGCCTCGGCTGCAAAAGAGCCGGCCGGAAGGCGCTCGGGCGTGCGGCGGAGGCGACGCCATGCCCGAGCGGTATCCGCCGGCCCCCGGCAGAGCGGCTGCCGCTTCAGGGACGCCCGACCCTAGCGTTTACAGCGTGCTGGCCCGGTTCTTCATCTACGGCGCGCTCGGCTGGTGCCTCGAAGTGCTGTTCACCGGAGTCTCGGCGGTCATCTTCGAGCGCGACCGCGCCGCGACGGGCAAGACCTACCTGTGGATGCTGCCTATCTACGGGGCGACGGCGCTGCTTCTCGAGAGGCTGCACGACGCGATGTCGGCTCCACTGATCGTGCGCGCGCTCGTCTACCTGCTCGTCATCTACCTCGCCGAGCTTTCGACGGGTTGGGCGCTGCGCCGGCTGCTCGGCCGGTGCCCTTGGGACTACACCGGCCGTGGGCTCAATTTCCGCGGGCTGATTCGCTTCGACTACGCGCCCGCGTGGTTCCTCGTCGCGCTGCTCTTCGAGCCGGTCCGACGCCTGGTCGGCGACTTCGCCAATTCGCCCGCTGCGCGCGAGCTCGCGACGAAGGTGCTTTCGCTCGGTTGAGCGGACGAGCCTCGCCTTCATGCGCATCGGCGGGCCGAACGGAGGCCGGCTGGGCGGCTGGTGCCTCGAGCGCTCTCGTTCTCCCGAAATGCCGATCCGTTCGGCTGTCCGGCCCATCAGCAAGGCCGGCAGATCGCGCTTGATCGCTGGCTCGCGGCTATCTGAGCCGAAGCGACCGGACATCGAGCCCGTGCTTCTTGACGAGCCGCTCTATCGACTTGCGATGCAGGCCTGACTCACGCGCCGCCTGGCTCACATTCCCGCCGCAGCGCTTGAGCAGGGAGTCGAGATATTCGCGCTCGAAGTGCGCGAGCACCTGCTCCTTGGCTTCCTTGAAGGAGAGGTGCTCGTTGAACGGCAGCGGCGCGTTCTGCTCGTGGCCGCGAAGGCGCGCCGGGAGGTGCTCGACGCCGACGATCTCGCCGTCTGCGAAGGCGAGCACGTGCGAGAGCACGTTGATCAGCTCGCGGACGTTGCCGGGCCAGGGGTAGCTCGTGAGGAGCGCCATCGCCTCGGCGCTCAGGCGCTTTCGACCGTGCTTCGCGACGATCTCCGGCAAGCCGAGGTAGTGGCGCACCAGGTGGGAGATGTCCTCGCCGCGCTGGCGCAGCGGCGGCATCTGGATGTTGATGACCGAGAGGCGAAAGTAGAGGTCTTCGCGGAAGTTGCCTTCGGCAGCCTCCTTGACGAGGTCGCGGTTGGTCGCCGCGATGACCCGGACATCGACCTGCACGATCTCATTGCTGCCGATGCGGCGTACCTCGCCGTTTTCGAGCGCTCGGAGCAGCTTCGGCTGCAGGTCGAGCCGCAGCTCGCCGATCTCGTCGAGGAAGATGGTCCCGCCGTTGGCCCGCTCGAAGACGCCGGGGCGCGACGTGCTCGCACCGGTGAAGGCGCCCTTGTCGTGCCCGAAGAACTCCGACTCGATGAGGTTGGGCGGGATGGCGCCGCAGTCAACGACGAGGAACGGCTTCTTGCGCCGCGGCGACAGCTCGTGAATCGCCCGCGCGGCGAGCTCCTTCCCGGTGCCGGTCTCGCCTTCGATGATGACCGAGACGTCCATCGGGGCGATCTTTTTGATGAGGCCGAAGATCTGCCTCATCTTGACCGAGTGCCCGAGCATTCCGCCGAGCTCGGCCTCGCGCTCGGGCTCGACCGAGATCTCCTCGTTGACCGGGGCAAAGGAGAGAACGCTGCCCCCGACCTTTATCGCCGCCCCCGACGGCAGGTAGGCGCGCTCGACGCGGCGGCCATCGAGGAAGGTGCCGTTCGTCGATGCGAGGTCGAGCAGCAGGTAGCCCTTGTCGGTGTAGACGATCTCGAAGTGGTGGCGCGAGACGGTCCGATCGTCGAGCACCAGGTCGTTCGATAGGTGCGTGCCGACGCGGATGCGCTCCTTCTCCGAAGTGAGCTCGGCGCCCGCGCACGGACCAGAGACGACGACCAGCCTGCAGCGCCGCACTCGGAGCGTCGTGCGCGTCTCGACTATCAGAGTCCGCGGCGAGGTCAGCTCGCTCGCAGGCGGCTCCAGGATGCTATCGCCCGGGTTGGTGAGGATTTCGTCGGGGTCGTAGTTCTGGATGGGCGACGACATGGGCTCTTCGGTCTTCCCTCGCCGGAGCGGACTATAGCCCGGCGCTCGGGCTCGGTCATGCTTCGCCTGACGGGCGCGCGCCGAGGACCCGATTCGCAGGCACACCGAGCCCGCGGCCGCTGAGGGCAGGCGCCAGGCCCTATTCGGTCTTCGCCTCCGGTTGTTGCTCGAGGCGGGCAGTTGCTATCGTGCGCCGTCCGCCGGAGGGCGTCGTCAAGTGGCCGTGGCCAGAAAGAAGATCCCCGTCTCGCGACCTCATCGCCCCGCGCCGCTGGTGATCTGCATCCTCTCGCGCAAAAAGACGCTCTACTCGACCCGCCGGCTCGTACAGGCTGCCAAGGCCCAGGGTTACCGGCCGGTCGTGCTCGACACCTTGCGCTGCAACGTGGTGGTCGAGAGCGGCAGGCCCGCGCTGCGCTATGGCACCGAGCCGGTGCCGCCTCCGGACGTGGTCGTGCCGCGCATCGGGGCCTCGATAACCAGCTACGGGCTCGCGGTCGTCAGCCAGCTCGAGATGATGGACGTGCCGGTCCTCAACGACGCAAACGCCATCGCGCGCAGCCGCGACAAGTTGCGCTGCCTGCAGTTGTTGGGGCGCCGCGGCGTCGGCATCCCCACGACGCTGATGGCCCACCGCCGCACCGACATCGGGCTGCTCGTCGAACAGGTCGGAGGGCTGCCGGTCATCGTCAAGCTCATCCAGGGCACTCAGGGCATCGGGGTGATGATCGCCCGCACCTTCGACGAGGTGGAGACGCTGCTCAACACGTTCTGGGACCTCGGACACGACATCCTGCTCCAGCAGTTCATCCAGGAGTCGGAGGGGCGGGACATCCGCGCCTTCGTCGTCGGCGACCAGGTGGTCGCGGCGATGCGCCGGCAGGCGAAGGAGGGCGAGTTTCGCTCCAACATCCACCGCGGCGGCGAAGGCGTGCCCATCGACCTCCCCGAAGAGTTCGCCGAGACCGCGGTGCGCGCCGCGCGCATCATCGGCCTCGAGGTGGCCGGGGTGGACATGCTCGAGTCGAACCGCGGGCCGCTGGTGCTCGAGGTCAATTCGAGCCCGGGCTTCGAGGGGATAGAGGGCGCGACCCGCCTCGACGTCGCCGGCAAGATCATCCGCCACGCCGCGCAGTTCGCGCTCGCTCACAAAGCGGGCTTTTGCAAGCGCAGGGTCGTCTGAATAGAAGCTCCGCTTGCGGGCTCAAAGGCGCGTTTCCGCGCGTTGACGCGCTCGTTTTTTCGGCCCTACAGTGGCGCCGGGCCGTTGCGAATTGCGAGGACATCATGACCACCCGCTCGATGATCGCGCTCTTCCTGCTCTTCCTGGTGGCCGCTGTCGGATGCGGCGAGCTTGACCTCGGTGGCCCGGGCGACGGGCAGAGCGTGAAGTTCTCCTCGGGGTACGCGTTCGTGCGCGACGGGGAGATCTACGTCGCCGACAAGTCGGACTACCAGGCGGCCAAGCGGCTGACCGACAGCGGCGCCAACAGCCAGCCGGCGGTCTCGGTCGATGGACGGGTAATCGTCTTCGTGCACACCGACGCCGACGGGCTCACCAGCCTGCGCCGCGTCTCGCCCGCGGGCGGCGACGAGAGCGAGATTGTCCCGGCCTCGAGCGATCGGCAGGTCGCGCACCCGGCGCTCTCGCCGACCGGCAACCTCGTCGCCTTCATCTCCAAGTTCTTCGACGGCACCGCGTCGCTCACGACCGTGGACATCGACGGCGCCAACGAGCAGCTCGTGGCTTCCAGCTCTCGCGACGCCTCGCCCAGCTTCTACCCGGACGGCGGCAGCGTCCTGGTCCTCTCGGGCGCGGACGCGCTGACGCACGACGAGATGGTCAAGGTCGAGCTCTCCGCGGGCGTCCGTGTGAGCAAGGTCGCCGGTTGGAGCGACCTGGGCGAGAGGGCGGTGCTTTCGCCCGACGGGTCGAGGATCGCCTTCGAGATGCGCGTGGACGGCGCCAAGCGGATCTTCGTGATCAACGAGTCGGGCGACCCGTCCTCGCTGGTGCAGGTCACCAACACCGACGGCAACGACGCCTTCCCGACCTGGATCGGCAACGACCGGATCGGGTTTGCCTCCGACGCCGGCGGTGCCTGGAACGTCTACGAGATCGACGTCAGCGTGGGGTTGAGCGGCTCTGCGTATCTGACCGTCCCCGCCGCGGGCGAGTGCAGCTTCGGCGGCAGCCTCTAGAGCCCGGAGCATCACTCGCGCGAGAGCGCGCGTTTACCGAGCGATCGCAGAGGCTTGGGAAGCGTCTTGCCCGAGCCTCCTGCTCGCAGGAGCGGTAGGCGAATCTCAGCCCTGCGGACCTCGCGCTCGGACGGTGAGAGCGCCGCCGGAATGCGGCCATGCCGCTCGCCGTGAGTCCGAATCCGGCGGCGCGGTCGCGACTTCGCCTTCTGCTCGCGAGGCGCTGCCCGGCTACGCGGCGCTCGGCCGCTCGCGCTCCTTGCGGCCTGCCGTTCGCCGGTGCCGCGCCCTGGCGAGCGTCAACTCGGCTTGCCGGAGCCCTTGGCAGCGGCGCGCGCAGCGGGCGGTCTGCGGCGCGGTAGCCGCGGCTTCCAGTGCATCGACCTTTGGGGTAGGGACACGGGCGCCGTCAGCATCCGGCCCGCCTCCATGAACGACACCGCCTCCGACGCCCTGCCTGCCACCAAGCCTGACGGCACCAACCTGCTCGCGCTGTCGATCCCGCGCGTGCTCGTCGTCGTAGCGCTTCCGGCGACCGCGAGCTTCATGCTCAACACCGTCTTCGGCCTCGTTGACGCCTTCTGGGTTGGCCGCCTCGGCGCGGAGGCGATGGCCGCGCTTTCGGCGGCGAGCATCATCACCTGGATCCTCTACTCGGTCGGCTCTGTCGGGCAGGTAGGCGCACAGGCGCTCGTCGCACAGGCCGTCGGTGCGGGCGATCCGGGCCTGGGCCGCCGCGCAGTGGTAGCGGCGCTGCTGCTGCACGCGGTCGTGGCGCTGGTCGTGCTCATGCCGCTCGACTTCCTGAGCGAGTCGATCTTCGCCGCGATGGGCCTGGAGGCGTCCGTAGTCTCGGGCGCTTCGGACTACCTCCGGCCATTCCTGTGGGGCATGGGGTTCTACTTCCTGGGCATGGTCGGCGTTTCTGCCTTCCATGCGACCGGCGACGCGAAGACCCCGGCCTGGCTCCTCGCGGCGGCGCTCGGGCTCAACTGCCTGCTCGATCCGCTGTTCATCCTCGGGTTGGGACCGTTCCCGGCGCTCGGCCTTTTCGGCGCGGGGCTCGCCACTGCCGTGAGCAAGCTGGGCTTCAGCCTGGGGATCCTCGTTTTGTTGCGCCGCCGCGGCCTGCTCGACCTGCGCGTGGGGATCCGCACCCGCGCGATGGCGCGGTTGATGGGCCGGGTCTTCAGCATCGGCTTCCCCATTGCCGCCAACGGCGCGATCTTCGCCGGCGTCTACCTCGTGCTCATCAAAATCCTCTCGATCTACGGCACCGTGCCGGTCGCCACGCTCGGCATCGTCCATCGCATCGAGGGCGTCGCCTGGTACGCGTGCGTCGGTTTCGGCGTGGCCGCCGCGGCCCTCGGCGGGCAGTTGCTCGGAGCGAACCGCGCCCGCGAGGCGGTGCGCGCGGTCTGGCAGGTCAATCTCTGGCTCTCCGCGTTCCTCGCGGTCGTGAGCCTTGCTTACCTGCTGCTCGGCGGGCGAATCATCGGGTTGTTTATCGCCGATCCCGAGGTCATCGCCGAAGGGGCGCGCTACCTCTTCGTCATCGCGCTGTTCGAGGTGCTGATGGGCTGGGAGGTCATCTTCCAGGAGGCGCTTGGCGTGGTCGGCTACTCGAAGATGGCCTTCCTCGTCGCGACGCCGCTCACGCTGCTGCGGATTCCGCTCGCCTGGTTCTTCGCGGTCTACCTGGAGGCGGGCGTCGGCGCCGTCTGGTGGGCGATCTCGCTGACCACCGGGCTCAAGGGCCTGGGACTCGCCGCGGGGTTCAGTTTCGGGCGGTGGCGCAGCCGGGGCTCGGTCGTAGGCGATCTTCGGCCGTCGAGCGGGTGAGCTACCGGGGCTCGGGCCGCGACTGGGGGAGCTTCCAGTGGTCGTTCCAGGGGGGCGAGCGGGGTCGCCTCCCCCACTCGGGAGATCTCCCGGAACCTCCGAGGGCTCAATCGATTGCGATCGGCGGTGTCCCGGGACCTCGGAGGGCTCAATTAGCGCTTGATCGACACGCCGGAGCGCTTGATCGACACGTTGAGCGTTTGATCGACACGTTGAGCGTTTGATCGACACGTTGGAGCGCTTTATCGACGCCCGCAGCGCTTGATCGACGCGCCGGAGGCTTAATCGACACGTTGGAACGTTTGATCGACACGCCCGAACTGCTGATCGACACGCCGGAGCGCTTGATCGACGCGCCGGAGCGCGTGATCGACGCGCCGGAGCGCGTGATCGACGCGCCGGAGCGCGTGATCGACGCGCCGGAGCGCTTGATCGACGCGCCAGAGCGCTTGATCGACGCGCCAGAGCGCTTGATCGACGCGCCAGAGCGCTTGATCGACGCGCGGGAGCCCTTGATCGACGCGCGGGAGCCCTTGATCGACGCGTCGGAGCGCTTGATCGACACGCCGGAGCCCTTGATCGCGATTGCGGTCGACGGTGTCCGGGACCTTCGAGGGCTCAATCGATTGCGGTCGTCGGCGTCCCGGGACCTCCGAAGGCTCAATCGATTGCGATCGGCGGTGTCCCGGGACCCGAGACTGCGCGAGCGATTGCGATCGGCGTAAGCGGACAGTCTCTCGGCGGTGGCGGTCGCCAGCCGAGGCGCATCGAGGCGCGGCCGAGATCGGCACCCTGCGGCTCCCGGCTGGGCCGCCTACCGGTATTGGCTCGAGGTCACAGCCGGCCAAGGGCCTGGTGACAAGCTCCTAACTAACAGCTCCCCCTGTTAGTTCAAGGCCACAGCCGGCCAACGGGCCGGTCTCTCGCTCGGGGTGACCGGGGGGCCGGGGCCTTCGCCGGAGCGCGACTGAAAGCGAGGCGGACGCTCGTCGCCTTGTTGGCCCTGGCGCCAGTGGCCAATCTCAGTTTCGCCGCGCCGTACACCGTTGCGGCAGGCCGCGCGGGCGGCTTCCAACAAGGCAGGTGGGCCGCTCGTCGGGGTGGCGGGCGGCGAGGTGTCGGTCGACGTTCGATGATCTTTCCCCTGAGGCTCTGCCTCTCCCTGACCCGCCACATCGCGACCAACGTCTTGCAGGGGCGCCGGCGCTACCCGCTGGTGCTGATGCTCGAGCCGCTCTTCCACTGCAACCTCTCCTGCGCCGGCTGCGGCCGGGTGCGCGAGGCGCGGGAGATAGGCTTCCGGATGCTGACGGCCGAGGACTGCCTGTCCGCGGCGCGCGAGGCGGGTGCCCCGGTGGTCAGCGTGACCGGCGGCGAGCCGCTGCTGCACCCGGAGATCGCCGAGATCGTCCGCGGGCTCGAGAAGCAGCGGCGCTTCATCAACCTCTGCACCAACGGCATCCTGCTCGAACGCTCGCTGCACAAGTTCAAGCCCAGCCCCTACCTCGGCTTCGTCGTCCACCTCGACGGGCTCGCCGAGAAGCACGATCGCATCGTCGGGCGCCAGGGCGTCTTCGAGCAGGCCGTCGCCTCCATCCAGGCCGCCAAGCGCGCCGGCTTCCAGGTGCGCACGAACACCACCGTCTTCAAAGGCACCGACCCGCGCGAGGTGCGCGAGCTGTTCGAGCTGCTCGACGGGCTCGGGGTTGACGGGATGATGGTCGCCCCGGGCTTCAGCTACGAGGCGGTCAAGGAGGGCATCTTCCTGACGCGCAGCGACGTCGAGTCGCTCTTTTCCCGGCTGAACCAGGACGCCTCGCGCTTTCGCCTCTACAACACGCCGGTCTACCGCCAGTTTCTTGCCGGCGAGCGCGGCCTGCAGTGCACGCCCTGGAGCACGCCGACCCGCAACCCGAAGGGCTGGAAGAGCCCCTGCTACCTCATCACCGACAGCTACAAGGACTCCTTCGAGGCGCTGATGAACGACACGCCCTGGGAGCGCTACGGCGTCGGCAGGGACCCGCGCTGCGCCAACTGCATGGTGCACTCGGGCTTCGAGGCGAGCGCGGTCGAGGCGACGCTCAAAAGCTGGCAGGACATCGCGCGCACGGTGCGGTGGTTCGCGCTGACGCGTTGAGGGGAACGGTCGGGGCGTGATCGGTCTGGTCGGAGCGCTGAAGGAGGAGGTCGGCGAGCTTTGCAGCCAGTTTGGCCTTCGCCCCATCCCCGCCGAGCGCGGGATGCGCCTGTACAAGGGCCGGCTCGGCGGCGAGGACGTCTTCGCAGTCCAGTCCGGCATCGGCCGCTACAACGCGGAGCGGGCCACCGGCTTCCTGCTGCGGCGCCACCCGGTCCGGCTCGTCGTGGCGCTCGGCTTCGGCGGCGGGTTGTCGCCCGCGCTTCGCCCGGGCGAGCTCGTCCTCTGCCTGCGTCTGCACTGCGAGAGCGCGCCGGGCGGCTGCTGCCGGCCGGACCCGGGGTTTCTCTCGCTCGCCGCGCGGGCCTCGAGCGCCGAGTCGCTGCAGGTGCGGCTGGGCAACAGCGTGACGGTCGGCAGGCTCGTCACCCGCTCGAGCGAGAAGCTCGCGCTGGGCCAGGCCTATCGGGCGCAAGCCGTCGATATGGAGAGCTACTGGGTCGCCCGGCTCGCCTGCAGCCACCGGGTGCCGTTCATCGCCGTCCGGGCCATCTCCGACCCGCTGCAGCAGTCGATTCCGCGGCTCGATCGGGTGCTCGGGCCCGCGGGCGATCTGAGCTGGCGAAGGGCGCTCGTGCGCTTTGCGACCCATCCGTGCGAGCTGGCGCGCTTGCCGCGGCTGGGGCTCAACGCCAGGACGGCCGCCCGCGCGCTCGCCGCGTTCGTCGGCGCCTTGGTCGCGAGGCTGTGAGGAGGAGGGGCAGATGAAGGCGCTCGTCACCGGCGCGACCGGGTTCATCGGCGGCCACGTCGTCCGCGCGCTGCTGCGCCACGGCTACGAGGTGCGGGCCTTGGCCCGCGCGGGCAGCGACACGCGCGGGCTCGAGGGGCTCGACCGGGAGGTGGTCACCGGCGATCTGCGCGATCGCGGCTCGCTGCGCCAGGCGATGTGCGGCTGCGACGTCGTCCTGCACGTCGGGGCCGCCTACACGCTGTGGAGCCGCGACCCCGCGGCCATCTACGAGAGCAACGTCGGGGGGACCGAGAACGTGCTCGAGGCGGCCCGCGAGGCGGGCGTGCGCAGGATCGTCCACACGAGCAGCGAGTCGACCATCGCCATCGCGCGCAACGGCTGCCTGGGCAGCGAGGTGGGCGACAACAGCTCCGACCAGCTCCCCGGCGACTACAAGAAGTCCAAGCTCATCTCCGAGCGGCTCGCGCGCAAGGCGGCCGAGTCGGGTCTGCCGGTGGTCATCGTCAACCCGACCACCCCCATCGGCGCGCGCGATCTCAAGCCGACCCCCACCGGCCGGCTCATCGTGGATTTCTTGCGCCGGCGCATGCCCGCCTACGTCGAGACCGGGATGAACTTCGTCGACGTCGAGGACGTCGCCGAGGGCCACGTCCTCGCGCTTGAGCGGGGGAGGGTGGGCGAGCGCTACTTGCTTGGCAACGAGAACCTCAGCCTCCGGCAGGTCCTGCAACTCCTCGAGCGCATCTCGGGGCTGCGGGCCCCGTCGGTGCGCATCCCGCTGTGGCTCGCGCTCGGGGCCGCGCACATCGACGAGCGGCTGGCGGCGCGCCTGGGCCGGCCGCCGCGCATCCCATTGGCTGGCGTGAGGGCGGCGCAGAAGACCCGCTACTTCGACTGCTCGAAGGCGGTGCGCGAGCTGGGCATGCCGCAGACCCCGGTCGAGGTCGCCTTCGAGAAGGCGGTCCGGTGGTTTCGCGACAACGGGTACGCAAGCTGAGGAGGCAGGGGGCGAGCATGGAGATCAAGGGATCAGTGAGCGGCAACCTCGCGGCGAGCAACCAGCTCGCCGAGTCGCGGTCGGCCCCAAGCTTCACCGCCGAGCAGCTCGAGCGCAGCGTCGAGCGCGCTCAGGAGTACCTGCTGCGCCGCCAGCATCCCGACGGCTACTGGGTTGGCGAGCTGTACGCGGACGCGAGCGTGCCGGCGGGCTACATCCCGCTGATGCGCCTGATGACCGGCGAGGTCGATCCGGCGCGCCAGCGCAAGGTGGTGGACGCGGTCTTTGGCCAGCAGCGCTCCGACGGCTCGTGGGCGCTCTATCACGGTGGACCGGCCGATCTGAACGTCGGTCTGCAGGCCTACTTCGCGCTCAAGATGGCCGGCATCGCCCAGTCCGATCCGCGGATGAAGCGCGCCCGCGAGGTGATCGTCTCGCTCGGCGGCATCGCCCGGGCGAACGTGATCACCAAGATCTGGCTCGCGCTCTTCGATCAGTACCCGTGGTCGGGGACTCCGACGGTGCCGCCGGAGCTGGTGCTGGTGCCCGAGAGCTTTGCCTTCAACATCTACGAGTTTTCGAGCTGGTCGCGCGCGACGATCGTGGCGCTGAGCGTGGTGCTCACCCAGCGGCCGCTGTGCCACCTGCCGGCCTCGGCGCACATCCGCGAGCTGTGGGCGGACCCGGGCGACTGGGAGCGCTGCCGGGTCGGCGAGTCGGACGAGCTGTTGAGCTGGAAGAACCTCTTCCTGCGGGCCGACGCGCTGCTGAAGGCTTGGGAGAGGCTGCCCTTCAAGCCGATGCGCAAGCTCGCGCTGCAGCGCACCGAGCGCTGGATCCTCGAGCATCAGGAGGCCGACGGTAGCTGGGGCGGCATCATGCTGCCCTGGCTCTACTCGCTCGTCGCGCTCAAGTGCCTCGGGCATTCCAACAGCCACCACGCGATCGCCCGCGGGCTCAAAGGCCTCGAGGGCTTCCTGCTCGAGGACGAGCGGCGCCTGCACCTTCAGCCGGCGACCTCTCCGGTCTGGGACACCGCCTGGAGCGTGATCGCGCTGAGCGAGTCAGGGCTGCCGGCCGATCACCCCGCGCTGCGCAAAGCGGCCCGCTGGCTGCTCGACCAGGAGATCCGCGTCGGCGGCGACTGGCGGGTGAAGAACCGGAACGCCGAGCCCGGGTGCTGGTCGTTCGAGCACGAGAACGACCTCTACCCGGACCTCGACGACACGGCGGTGGTCGCCCGGGCGCTGCGGCGGGTGCGGCTCGATCCGGCCGGCGAGGAGGCCAAGGAGCGGGCCATCCGGCGGGCGATGAGCTGGATCCTCAGCATGCAGTGCAGCGACGGAGGCTGGGCGGCATTCGACAAGGACAACAACCGCGAGCTGCTCACACACCTGCCGTTCGCCGACTTCATCACGCCGCTCGATCCGACCTGCGCCGACGTCACCGGGCACGTGCTCGAGCTGCTCGGCGAGCTGGGCTACACCGGCCCGGCGCTGCACAACGCGCTGGCCTATCTGCGCAGGACGCAGGAGCCCGACGGCGCCTGGTACGGCCGGTGGGGCGTCAACTACCTGTACGGCACCGGCCTTGCGGTCGCGGGGCTTGCCGCGGCGGACGCGGCGCGGGGCCAGACCTACGTCCAGCGGGCGCTCGCCTGGCTCGAGAGGCATCAGAACGAGGACGGGGGCTGGGGCGAGAGCTGCCGCAGCTACGAGGATCCGCGCGCGCGCGGCCGCGGCGAGAGCACCGCATCGCAGACGGCCTGGGCGCTCAACGGACTGCTCGCCGCGCAGGGGCGGCCGAGCCCGGCGGCGGAGGCGGGCGTCGGCTATCTGCTCGGCGCGCAGAGCCCCGAGGGCGACTGGGAGGAGCAG
>JBMNNX010000001.1:0-93129 GCA_050942745.1 Myxococcales bacterium | reverse complement strand
ACGGTTCCGGGAGTCGGGCCGCTGCCGGGCGTGACGTTCCCGGGCGTTGTTCCCGGCGTCGGGCCCGAAGGGCCGTTGCCGCCGGAGCCGGGCTGCGGATAGGAAGGCCCGCCGCTAGAGCCGGGCTTGGGGTACGAGGGTCCGGAAGCCGAGCCTGAACCCGGGCGCGGATACGCAGGGCCAGCGTCGTGGCCGTGGCCAGCGGGCTTTGCGGCGTGCGTGTAGGTGTAGCGCTGCGAGTGCCGGTCCCAGTGGAAGTGCGCGTGGTGGTGGCGCGGCGGGTGGTAGTTGTGCGTGTGCGAGCCGTGCAGGTAGCACCAGCCGCCGTACGGATCGGGGTGCACGTCCCAGTAGGTCACGACGACGGGAGCGCTGTAGTAGTAGACCCCGCCCTCGTAGCGATAGCGCTCGGGGTAGACCGGCGCGTAGTCGTGGTCGTGGACGCCTTCGATGAGGCACCAGCCTCCGCCCCACGCGTCCGGGATGAGGTGCGCGCCCCAGTACCGGTAGGTCGTATGAGGTTGGACGATGACCTGCTGTGGCGGCGGAGGCGGCGGAGGGGGAGGCGCCTCGTAGACCACCGGCCGCCTGTCGACCGTGTGGACACAGGCGCCAAGTCCCGAGAGCATCACTGCAGCCAGCAACAATCGGAATCGGTTCAAGGACCGCATGGGCGTCTCCCTGGAATGTGGCGCTACGGCTCGCTGCCGCGCTTCCGACCGGGAGCGCCTCGGGCGGATTGCTCTGCCACCGGCCACGGCGGCCCCCGTTTCGACTGGTTTACACCAGAACGACACGGCGGTCGCCTCCTCGGTTAATTCAGTGGACGATGCGCACGGGCTGGCTGGTGTAGCGCCCGAGCCACCGCAGGAGCGCGTCGCGGTATTCGCCGATCTCGCGCACTCCGGTGATCAGCCACTCGTCGCCGATGACCACCGCCGGAAGCGCGTGGACCCCGCGGGCGATCGCGCTGCGGTGAGAGAGCTCGACGGCGCGGGCCGCGGCCTGGGAGTCAAAGGCGGTCACGAACCGCCGCATGTCCAGGCCGATCGCGCTGGCGACCTCGAGGATGACGTCGCGGCGCGCGATGTTCATCCCCCCGCGAAAAGCGACCGCGCGCAGCTTCTCGAGCATCCTGCGCTGGGCTTCTTCGCCCTGCAGCAGCGCCGCTTCGAGCGCGACGAGCGGCGGGGTCGACGAGCAGGGCGGGTCGCCGCCGATCCACAGCGAAGCGTTGTAGCCCGCGCCTTCAGGCGACTTCGCGACCGAGCGCACGTGGCGCGCCAGGCGCTTGAGCTCTTTGTCGCTGGGGCGCGCGTTCAAAGGCCGCAACGGGTACGGGCGGAGCGTGACGTGCACCGCGTCGGCGAACTCCTGTTCGAGCGTGGAGAGGCGGGCCGAGGCGACGGTGCAGTAAGCACAGAGGACGTCGTGGAAGAAATAAACCGGGATGCGCATTCCGAAGTGCTCTGGTCTTGGATGGGCGCAGAAAGCGACGGCCATCCTAGTGCGCAGAGGCGAGGGCGCAAGAGGGCGTTACCCGAGGGAATACTTGGTGCTCCGAAGGGTTTCCGAGCGGGCGAGCCGCCTCACCGCTTGCGGGACAGGCGGGCAAGCTCGGCGCGGCAGTTGGTGCAGAGCCCGAAGGTCTTGCGGTCGGTGTCGGCAGCCGAAATCGCCGGGAACATCGGGCACCTGCCGTCTTCGCAATGCGACAGGCCGAGCAGGTGTCCGACCACGTGGAGCACCTCGACGCGACCGCGGGCGCGCACCCGATCCATGTCCTGCGGCTCGCCGTAGAACTCTGGCCGCAAGCGTGCGAGGGAGACGAGCGAGGCGCCGCTCTCTCGGTCCGATTCGCCGAAGACGAAGTCGCTCTCCGGCACGAAGAGATCGATCTCGGTCAGGCCCAGGACGCCGACCTGATCCTTCGCGCGCATCGCGGCGAGCCGCCGCAGGATTGCGCTCGAGTGGAACTGGTTGCGGTCTTTGTTGAAGGCGTACTTCGGATCGGCGAGCGAGGTGCCGACCACCGTCTGGATGCCGAAGGTGGCTGCAAGCGGCTCGGCGAGCTCCCTGATGAGCACACGAGACGCGGTTCCGATAGGAACGAGCTGGACCACCCCTGCCATCGACTGTCGAGACTAGGACGAAGGCGCCGAATCGTCAAAGATTTCGGCCGCTGACCGCGTTCGTTCGGCCTTGGGCCTACGACTCGGCCGCTTGCGCGCAGGCATGTCATGGCGCGCGAAGCGCTGCCAGGTTCGAGGTGACCTCGCCGCGCGGGCGGGTTCGAAGGACCCGGCGCGGGGCCGCCGTTCCGGCGCAGCGCGGGCGCTTCCGGGCTCGTCATTCGCAAAGAGCGGGCGGTCGCTGGGGCTGCCCGCGCGCTGTCGGGCGCTCGCGGATGAGCGAAGTGCGGGCGGCGCAGTGCTGGCGCAGCCGGACGAGTCCGGGACGAGCACGACTCGACTTCGCGAATTCCCTCCGACGCGGTTCCGTTGAGCCCCAAGACGTCACCCTGGTCGATCCGCAGGCCGATTGAGTAGGGTGGACGGCTTTGCTCAGCCCCGCCACCCGGCCGGCCACGCCAGGAGCGAGCCGGCAGGGGGGAGAGGAAACCAAGGATGCGCAAGATCAAGCTCACGCTCGAGTACGACGGCACCGACTACGTCGGCTGGCAAGTTCAGCCGAACGGCCGATCCATCCAGGGCGAGCTCGAGAAGGCGCTGGGGACCATCCTGAAGGAACGGGTGAAGGTGACGGGGTCGGGGCGCACCGACGCCGGCGTCCACGCGCTCGCGCAGGTGGCGAGCTTTGGCACTGAAAAGACGGTCCCGCTCAAGGCCTTCGTCGCCGGGGCGAGCGGGCTGCTGCCGCGCGACATCGCGGTGGTCAAGGCCGAGGAGGTGGACGAGAGCTTCGATGCCCGCCGCTCGGCGCGCGGCAAGGTCTATCGCTACCGGATCGTCAACCGGCCCTGCCGCGCGCCGCTCGAGCGCCGCTTCGCGTGGGAGGTCTTCCGTCCGCTCGACTGTGAGGCGATGCAACGCGCCGGCGCATCCCTGCTCGGGCGGCACGACTTCAGCGCCTTTCGCGCGAGCGACTGCGAAGCTGCCACGACAGTGCGCGAGGTGCGCCGACTGTCGGTGCAGCGCGCCGGGGACATCGTCACCGTCGAGATCGAGGCGACGGCCTTTCTCAAGCACATGGTGCGCAACATCGTCGGCACGCTCGTCGAGGTGGGGCTCGGGCGGCGCAGCGTCGAGTCGGTCGCTCAGGTGCTCGCCAGCGGAGACCGCGACCAGGCGGGGGCGACCGCCCCGGCGCACGGGCTCTGCCTGGTGAAGGTCTTCTACGAGGGAGAGCCCGCGACCTGACGCCCGCGCTATACTCCGCGGCGTGCTCCAGACGAAGAAGCCACCCTCGCCCTTGAAGAGGTCGATGCGGAACCTGCAGCTCGGGTTCTCGCTCGGCGTTGCCGCTTTCCTGCTCGGGATCCTCATCAGCTCGAGACTGTCCGCTGTGCTCTACGGCACGCTCGCCTCGGTCGATTCGGGGATCGTGCGCTATGCGGCGAGTCTGTTGATGAGCGAGCTGCCGGCGCTCGTCATCGCGCCGGTCATTGCCTACGTCGCAGGGCTCTACTTCGAAGGCCCGCGCTGGGTTCTCGCGTGGTCGATGGTCGTAGGCGCTCAGCTCTTTCCGGTTGCCGTGGAGCTCATCACCGGCACTGCCGACTACCTCGTCGCTCCGGCGCAGCTCGTTCCGCTCATCGGGAGCACGATAGTGGCGGGTCTCCTGTGCGGATGGGCGCTCGGGCGAGGCCAGAAGAGGGCGCGCCGGGAGCCTGCTGAGGCCAAGGGCAGCGAGCCCGTCGCCGCCGAGGGGCCGCTCTCGAAGATAGACTTCGCGGCGGTGAAGAAGGCGGTTGATGCCGAGTCGACCGGGGAGGCGATGGCTGTCGCGAGCGCGGCGGCCGAGCCTGGAACCGAGGCGGAGAGCAAGCCCCAGCCCGAGCCGGCACCTGCTGCAGAGGCCGACAAGGCCGAAGTCGATCCGGCGAAGACGGGCCCCTGACCGCAGCGGGGGCAAGGGGCGAGAGGCGCCGCACGCCTGCCGCCGCCGGCGACAGACGAATGGCGATTGACCGCCGTGCCACTGCCGTCGCGCTCGTGTATCGTGCCCCGCCGTAAAAGCTGCCCGGGCCCATCGTGCGCCCGGTGACGAGGAAGGCTGAGAGCCATGGCTTCGCTTCTGCGTACCGCTACCCCTGAAGAGCAGTTCCAAGAGGTCACCCGCGCCGCGGTGGACATCCACGTCGCCCAGGAGCTCAAGGACAAGCTCAAGAAGTCCTACGAAACCGAGACGCCGCTTGTCGTCAAGGCCGGCTTCGATCCGACCGCGCCGGACCTGCACCTCGGCCACACGGTCCTTCTCTTCCGCATGAAGCGGTTCCAGGACTTCGGGCACAAGGTCGTGTTCCTCATCGGTGACTTCACCGGGATGATCGGTGACCCGACGGGCAAGAACGCGACGCGCCCGCCCCTGACGCCCGAGCAGATCGCGGCCAACGCCGAGACGTACAAGCGTCAGGTCTTCAAGATCCTCGACCCCGAGCGCACCGAGGTGCGCTTCAACAGCAAGTGGCTCGGCAAGATGTCGGGCGCGGACCTCATCCGCCTCGCGGCGCGCTACCCGGTCGCCCGCATGCTCGAGCGCGACGACTTCAAGAAGCGCTATCGCGAGGGCCGCTCGATAGCCATCCACGAGTTCCTCTACCCGCTGCTGCAGGGCTACGACTCGGTCGCGCTGGATGCCGACGTCGAGCTTGGAGGCTCGGATCAGCTCTTCAACCTGCTCGTCGGCCGCGACCTGATGAAGGACTACGGCAAGGTGCCGCAGGTCGTGCTCACCGGCCCGATCCTCGAGGGGCTCGACGCGAAGCTCGTGGACGGGAAGATCGTCGGCGACAAGATGTCCAAGTCGCTCAACAATTACGTCGGCATCGACGAGCCGCCCGGGACGATGTTCGGCAAGCTGCTGTCGATCACCGACGACTTGATGTGGCGCTACTACGAGCTGCTCTCGTCGCTCTCGACGCAGGAGATCGCCGAGCTCAAGGAGTCGGTGGCCGCCGGCAAGCTCCACCCGAAGGCCGCCAAGGTGCGATTCGCCAAGGAGATGGTGACGCGCTTCCACTCGGCGGCGGACGCCGACAGGGCCGAAGAGGAGTTCGAGCGCGTCCATGCCCGGCGCGAGCTTCCAGAGGAGATCGAGGAGAGGCAGTACGGGCTCGGTGGGGCGCCGTCTGTAGGCCTGCTCAAGGTGATGAGCGACCTTGGCCTTGCGAGCTCGAACAGCGAGGCGCGCCGCCTCGTGGCCCAGGGCGGGGTGAGCGTCAACGGCGAGCGAGCCAATGACGCGCGCTCGAGCCTCGGGCCGGGCGAGTACCTGCTGCAGGTCGGCAAGCGGAAGTTCCTGAGAGTGAAGATCTCTTAGGCAGCTTCGAGATCAGGCTGCGAGCGGGGCCCCGAGTGTGGCGTTGACTGCTTCGGGGCCGTTTCGCCTCTTGCCATCGCACCCCCTCCTGGTGCAAGAAACGAAAACCCTCGGGCATGACGGCGTGCGGCGCGGGAATCCGATCCGCGGCGCGCGCAGCGGCGTCTGACAGGATGCCTGCGTACCGAGCGGTGAGGTGAGGGGAAAACCAGTCGCGCAAGACCAGGAGGGGACCTCGATGCGACGTTTCGTTCGGACGTTCCTCGTTGTGTCGTTGATGGCCACGGCCTGCGGAGTCTCGGAGGGCGACTCGAGCTCAAACGACGAGGCGGACGCCTCGGTGGAGGAAGCCAAGGCCGACGCTTCGGTTGAGATTTCGGCAGACGCCTCGGCGTGGGCGGATGCTTCAGTATGGGCGGACGCCTCGGTGTGGGCCGATGCGTCCATGTGGCCGGATGCCTCGGTGTCGGCGGACTCGGGCACCGGTGGGGCTGACGGCTCGGTAGTCGGCCCCGGCGGCAGCAGCGGCACGCTCTTCCTCGACACTCGCTCCAACTACGTCGAGCCGAGCATCGCCACGGACGCCCACGGCGGCATCCACGTCGCCTTCCGCGCCTACACCGCGGTCAACGGCGACTACCACGTCCGGTACGCGTATTGCGCCTCGCAGTGCGGAAGGGCAGACTCTTGGACCGTAACGGACATCGGCGTCGCGGGGCTCAACGGAGCCTACCCGAGCCTGGCGCTCGACGCCGCGGGCAGGCCGCGCGTCGCGTGGTTCGGTTCCGACCACTGGACCGGATCGAATGGCGCGTACTGGCTCGCGCGTTGCGAGGCGGGCTGCTCTCGGCGGGGGAACTGGACGGCGGGCGAAGTATTCCAGACCAACGAGGGCGGGCCGTGGGGGGACCGCTACTTCGGCATCGACCCGAATGGCAGCCTTGTCATCGTCCATCGAGGACCGAGCTCGACTCGCTTCGCTTCCTGCTCTCAGAACTGCACCGTTGCGGCGAGCTGGCGGCAGGCCGACCTGTCGAACGTGCGGGGTTACGATATCGCGGTGGACTTCGCCGGCCCGGGCAAGCCGCGCGTCGCCTTTAATAGAGATGGCAACATCTACTATTCTGAGTGCGATGGCAACTGTCTGAATGCCTCGAGTTGGAGCGCCAGGGCGCTCTTCGTGCTCGGCTGGGGCGGCCGGTTCGACCTGCGGTCAGACCGCAGCGGTCGGCCGCGCATGGCGATCTACGAGGGCGATCTCGGCGAAGCCGCGCAGAGCGAGAAGACCTTCTACGCGTGGTGCAATTCGGGCTGCACGGTCTCGTCGGCCTGGAGCTCGGCGCGGGTCCCCGTTGTCAACCGGTTTGCCGAGGAAGGGATTGCGCTCGCTTTCGATGCGAACAACCGACCGCGGATCGCTGGAGGCATCGACAACTTCTCTCAGTCTGTCCACGGCCTAGGGCTCGCGAGCTGCGACCAGTCGTGCGAATCATCCAGCGCCCGATGGCGCAGCACGCTCGTCGAGAGCACCAGCGATCTCGAGGAAAGCCTCCCCGTTCCCCTCAAGCCTGGGTGCTCGATCTCCGTCTGGAACGTCGTTGGCGCGGACGTCGCGCTCTCGCTCGACCCGGCCGGCCGGCCTCGCCTGGCCTATGGCGTCACGCACGGACAGGGCGGCACCTGTAGCGTGCACGACGACGTCTTGCTGGTTCGTGCGGCCGTGCTCGCGTCCCCATAGCACATCTGCCGGGCGCAGGGTGGGACATGTAGGTGCCCGGGCTCTGCGGGAGCTCGGGCCCGGCGGCGCAACTTTTGCGCCGATCGGGCGATACTCCAAGGGCACACCAAGAGGGGTACGACATGCCCGTTTCCGGCGTATCGAGCAGCTCGCAGCGCGTTTCGTCGTCATCATCCGGATCGCCCGTCCTTCGCCTGGGGGCGCGCGGCACTTCGGTCAAGACACTGCAGACCTTGCTGCGCAGCAAGGGCTACTCCATCGCGGTCGATGGGAGCTTCGGTCCGAAAACCCTGGAGGCCGTCAAGGCCTTTCAGCGCGCTTCGGGGCTGAGCGTCGACGGCGTGGTGGGGCCCAAGACCTGGGCCGCCCTGCGCTCGGGCGCTTCGTCCTCCTCCTCGTCCGCGTCGTCGGCCAAGAACATGCCGACCTTGCGCTCGGGGGCGCGGGGCTCGGCGGTGAAGACGCTGCAGACGCTGCTGCGCAACAAGGGCTACTCCATCGCTGTCGACGGGAGCTTCGGTCCCAAGACCCTGGCGGCCGTCAAGGCTTTCCAGCGCGCGCGCGGCCTGGCCGTCGACGGCGTGGTGGGGCCCAAGACCTGGGCGGCGCTCGGCGCATCGGGTGTCAGTAGCGCTTCCTCGTCCTCCGCGAGCAGCTCAAGCGGGATCGCCGCTACCGGCTACAGCCGAGGCAAGCGCGTCAGCATCCGCATCGCGCCGGTCGGCGGGGGGCAATACCTGAACGTTCGCTGCGCCCAGGCCTACAAGGACATGCTCGCCGCGGCGCGCCGGGCGGGCATCAGGCTGACGACCACCAGCGGCTATCGAACCTACGCCCAGCAGCAGGCGCTCTACCAGCGCTACGGCTCGCCCCGCGCGGCGAAGCCCGGGTACTCCAACCATCAGATGGGGCTCGCGGTCGATATCGGAGGGGTCGGCGGCTACAACACGCGCGCCTACCGTTGGCTGGCCGCCAACGCGTCGAAGTTCGGCTTCGTCAACAACGTGTCTGGCGAGTACTGGCACTTCACCTACGTGCGTTGATCCGCCGAAAGGAACGCGACCTTGGTGCCGTCCGCGCAGCCGCGCGGGCGGCGCTTTTTCGACAGGGCTCGGCTTCGGTCCGCCCGCGGCGAGCTCACTCCGCCGCGAGCAGTTCTCGGAGGCCCACCCGGAGCTCGCAGGCGACGGTCACGGTGAGTTGGCCATTCCTCGTGCCGACGAAGACGAGGCCCAGCCGGCGCAGTCTCGCGAGCGGCCCGGAAGGAGGGCGCTCGCTCCAGTAGAACCCGTCGGCTTCGTCGAGCCCGTACGTCTCGGTGATCTGCTTGTAGGGCAGGCTTCCGTCCGCGGCGAGAAGCTCGGACACGAGCCCCCGTTCGATGGGATCAAGGCTCTCGGCGATGAGGCTCAGGTTCTGTTCGTCGAAGAGGTGCTCGGCGACAGCCTGCCGGCGAGCCGAGGAGCGCGAAGCTGGCGCCGGCGCGCCGTCGGGGAGCGCCAGCTCGAGGTTTTCGAAGACCGCCCGCAGCCAGTCGGACGGGAGCGCCGCGAGAAGATCCCCCAGGCGCGCGCCGTCGGGCAGAGGCCTCTGCTCGGCTTGGCTGCGCATCTGCAGCTCGTCGGCCCTCACCGGGCTTTCGACCGGGGCGTCGACCTCTTGGAGGTCCTGCTCGCCCGCGATGAGCTCGAGGGCGGGCGCCTTATCCGTTCGCTGGCGCAGGCGGGCGCGGTCGATCTCCGCGGCCGCCTCGCGCTCGATCACCCGCGCCGCCCCTTCGGCTCCCAGCCTGGCGAGCAGCCGAGCGCGGACACAGGTCAAGTGGCCGTAGGTCTCCTCGAGCCGCCGCGCGAAGGCGCCGGTGTCGGCAGGGAGCGCGAGCCCTTCGCCGATCGCCGTGTACGCGAACACCCGAGCGGCCCACTTGTCCCACGCGTCCAGATCACTGCCGACGAGCGCGAGGTCGACCTCTCCGGCCTCGCCGGCCTGCTCGAGCCCGACCTCGAAGGCCCGCGCTCGCGCGGCGACCTCGATGGTGCGGTCGAGGAGCCACTCGGCAGCGCGTTCGGAGGGCGGCTCCCATGCCAGCGAGGGCCAGTCGTGAAGTGTGCTCATGCTCGTCCTGCCGCGCCTGCCTCAGGGCAGCGGCACGCGGCGAATCCGGTGGTTGCCCGTGTCGGCGATATAGAGCACGCCCTTGCTGTCGAAGGCGATGCCCATCGGGTGCGACAGCTCGGCGCTCGAAGCTGCGCCGGAGTCTCCCGAATCGCCCATGGTGCCGGTGCCGACGACCGTCTCGATGGTCTTCTGCGAAAGGTCGATGGCGCGGATGACGTGGTTGCCGGTGTCGGCGAAGTAGAGCTTGTTGTCCGGGCCCATCTCGAGATCGGTCGGGTTGTTCAAGCGCGCCCCGATGGCCGGCCCGCCGTCGCCTTCGTAGCCGGGCGCCAGGTCGTCGAGCTCGGGCCGGCCCGCGAACAGCGAGATCCTGGTCGCGACCAGGCGCTTCTCGCCGGTCGGGCCCGTCGTCTCGACGAACTCGATCTTGCGGATCCGGTGGCTGAGCGAGTCGGCGACATAGAGGTTGCCGGCGTCGTCGAACGCCAGCCCGCCGCTCGGCTTCGGGGTCTGGGAGTTGTCGAAGTGGAAGTAGGCCTTGGTCGGCTGGCCGTCGTCGCCCAGATAACCGGTCTTGCCGCTGCCTGCCATGGTCACGATCTCGGAGCCTCGCGCGTCGATGCGGCGGATGCGCTGCACGCGCTGGTCGACGATGAAGAGCTCTCCGAGCGAGTTGACCGCGAGCTTGCTGGGGAAGTCGAAGAGCGCATCGAGCGGCGACTTGCCATCGCCGTTGCGGGGCGGGGTCGTGTCGCTGCAGGCCGGCGAGCTCGCGCACTGGAACGAGCCAGCAGAGATGTAGACCTTGCCCGTCGCCGGGGTGAGCGTGCGCAGCTTGTGGTTTCGCCAACACGCGACGACGACCGAGCCGTTGGGCATGACGACGGCGTTGGTCGGCTCGTTGATCGCAACGGTGATTCCAGGCACGCCCGGAGCGAAGGAATCCGCCTCGTTGTGAGCGCCGTCGCCTGCCCGCCTGGCCGCGCCCATCACGGACACGAACGTGCCTTCCGGGGTCACCTTGCGAACCAGGTGGTTTCCCCGGTCGACGACGTAGGCGACGTTGTCCCCGGTGAAGACGAGATCGGTCGGCTGGTCGAGCTGCGACTCGAGGATCGGCTTGAGGTCACTGTCGAAGCCCTGCGCGCCGGTTCCAGCCCACGGACAGATGATGCCCTTGCGGTCTGGGCAGACGGGAGGCGGCTGCTCGCCAGCGTCCGGCTGCTCGACCGGCGGCTCGGGCTCCTTGCCACAGGCGATGAGCCCGATAAGAGCGAGGGAGAGGATCCGGGTGCGCATGTGTCTCCTCCGGGGGACCAAGGCCCCGCGAGTGTAGCAGCCTTGCCGGTGTCGACGGCAGAGCCCTGACGCTCGGGCGACGATCGATCGGGCTTCCCTCGGAGAGCCCGCCCGCAGCCCGGCCGGAAAATTGACCGCTTGGTCCTACACCCTACACTTGCCGGCGGTTCCCTGTGTCAACCTGTAGCAGCCGGCGGCAGGCTGGCCCGCCTGTCGCCTCGGGGCGAGAGCCCGCGCTGCCTGGCGGTTGTCGAAAGGGTGGAGAGAGCGCCATGGCGAAGCGGAAGACGCAGTCGGCCCGCCCGGTCAAGCGGGTGCTGGCCCGTCAGGAAGTCGCGCGCGCCGGCAGGGCTCCCGCGCCGGCCCGCGCCCCGTCGGCGGCGCCGGCCTCGGGCAGCAACTACGCCCTCGACATCGTCGCGCTCGCCCTCTTCATCGCCGCCGTCGGCGCGCTCGCCGCGTTGCTCAGCTTCCACCGCGAGGACGCCACCGCGACCCGCGTGGCGAACCTCGTCGGCCCGGTGGGCCACTCGCTGAGCTTCAAGCTCTTCGGCGCCTTGGGCGTGTGCGCCTACCTGGTGCCCATCGCGATGGCCTACACCTCGGTCGCGCTCTTCGTCCGCGGGCGCACCAAGCGCAGGGGCCGCCAGATCGCCGGCGTCCTCATCTTGGCGCTCGCCGGCGCCGTCCTCGCGCACCTGCTCGTCGGTTCGACGAGCGTCTTGTCCTACCCGCCGGGCGGCGCCGTCGGCGCGGCGCTCGGCGAGAGCCTGCGGGCGCTGTTTTCGACCTTCGGCTCGGTGCTCGTCACCTTCGCCATCGCCGCCGCCGGCCTGGTGCTCGCCACGGACTCGGCCTTCGCGCGCCTGTGCGTCGCGTTCGGGCGTTTGACGCGCGACGGCGCGATCGCCGCCTGGCGCCGGGGGCTCGCCGAGGGGCGCAAGCAGATAGCGAGCTACAAGCTGCGCCGCGCCCAACGGCTGCAGGAGAAGGCCGAAGAGGAGGCCGCCTTCGCCCAGGCGCTCGCCGACGCCGAGGAGCTCGAGGGCGAGCGGATGTACGCGCTCGCGCGTGGGGAAGAGGAGCCCGAGGGGAATCCCGACGCCGGCGAGGAAGGAGAGCGCGAGCCGAGCGAGGAGGAGCTCATCGCGAGCGAGGCCGACGCCATCGCCGAGGAGGCCGCGCGCATCTCGCGCGAAGCCCAGGCGAAGATCGAACGGCTCGAGGCCGAGGCCGCGGCGCGGGCAGCCCGCCGCGTCCGAGCAGCTCCTCTGGGCGATCCTGCTTGGGCGCTCTCGGCGCCGCCGCCGCCCGTCGAGGCGAGCCCCGAGCCGCCAGCGGCGCCGCAGCCGGTCAAGGAGCCCGCGGCGGAGAAGCCAGTCCTGACGCTGCCGCAGCGCACCAGCGTCCCGCCCGCGCCGCGCGTGAGCGTGCCCCCGCAGCCGGCGCGCGTATCCGTGCCGCCGCCGCCGGTGCCGAACGACGCGCTGGCCGAGCCTGCGGTCGCGGTCGGCCCGGTGCTGCCGCTCATCGTGGAGCCCAAGGCGCCCGCGCGCGCCCGGCCGGCCAAGGACGAGAAGAAGGATCCGTTCGCCTTCGAGGGCGCTTCGAGCTTCAGCCTTCCGCCCCTCGACCTGCTCGAGGACCACGAGAGCCAGCGCCAGGTCATCGACAAGGAAGCGTTCTTCTCCACCGCCGACAGGCTGCGCGAGAAGCTCGCCTCGTTCGGCATCGCCGGCACGGTCAAGGAGATCCGGCCCGGGCCCGTGGTCACGATGTACGAGTTCGAGCCGGCGCCCGGGATCAAGATCTCGAAGATCGCCTCGCTCGCCGACGACCTCGCGATGGCGATGGAGGCCCTCAAGGTGCGCATCGTCGCCCCGATTCCGGGCAAGGGCGTCGTGGGCATCGAGGTGCCCAACAAGCAGCGCGAGACGGTCTACCTGCGCGAGATAGTCGAGCAGGAGGTCTTCCTCAAGTCGCCCTCGAAGCTGGCGATGGCCATCGGCAAGAACATCGAGGGCATGCCGTACGTGACCGACCTGGCGAAGATGCCCCACCTGCTTATCGCCGGCACCACCGGCTCGGGCAAGTCGGTCAGCGTCAACGCGATGATCATGAGCATCCTCTTCAAGGCCACGCCGGAAGAGGTGCGCTTCATCATGGTCGACCCCAAGGTGACCGAGCTGTCGATCTACGAGGGGATTCCCCACCTGCTGCTGCCGGTGGTCACCGACGCGCGCAAGGCCGCGCTGGCGCTGCGGTGGGCGGTCGAGGAGATGGAGCGGCGCTACCAGCTCCTGGCCGATGCGGGCGTGCGCAACATCGGCGGCTACAACAAGTGGGTCGAGCGGATGCAGGCAGAGGCGCCCGCGCCCGCGGCGCCCAAGGCCGACAAGCCGCCCGCCCCCGCCAAGCTGCGGATCATCGACGTCGCCGAGGGCGAATCGGAAGAGGAGGCCATCGCGCGGGCTTCGAGCGACGGCCCGACCCTCGGCGTGCCCGCCCCCACCGACAACGCGCCCGAGAGCCCGCTCGTCTGCGCGCAGGCCGAGGGCGAGCCGGCCGCCGCCGAGCGCTCGGCGGCGAGCGGCGAGCCGCAGCAGAGCTGCGAAGCCGCGCCGCCTCCCGAGGAGCAGCCGCAGGCCGACCGCCCGAAGAAGCTGCCGTACATCGTGATCATCATCGACGAGGTGGCCGACCTGATGATGGTCGCCTCGCGCGAGGTCGAGACCTACGTGGCGCGCCTGGCGCAGATGGCGCGCGCGGCTGGCATCCACCTGATGATCGCGACGCAGCGGCCTTCGACCGACGTCATCACCGGCGTCATCAAGGCCAACTTCCCCTCGCGCGTCAGCTTCCAGCTCCGCAGCAAGCCCGACTCGATGACCATCCTCGGCTGCGTGGGCGCCGAGGCGCTGCTCGGCATGGGCGACATGCTCATCCTGCCGCCGACCTCGGCCCACCTCGAGCGCGTCCACGGCGCCTTCGTCTCCGACCAGGAAATCACCAAGGTCGTCTCGCACCTCAAGGCGCAGGGCAAGCCGGTCTACGACGAGTCGATCCTCAAGCCGCGCGACGAGGAGTCGGAGGAGGGCGGCGCCGGCGGCGGGGAGCACTCCGACGAGATGTACGACCAGTGCCTCGCCATCGTCAGCGAGATGCGCACCGTCTCGGTCTCAATGCTCCAGCGCAAGCTGCGGCTCGGCTACAACCGCGCCGCGCGCATCATCGAGCGCATGGAGCGCGAGGGCATCGTCGGGCCGGCGAACGGCTCGAAGCCGCGCGAAGTGCTGATTCGGCCGATCGGCGAGATGCATCGAGAGGTCAATCTGTAGAGTTGTTAGTTGTTAGTTTTGAGTTGGGGAAGATGAGGAGCGCCAGCCTTCGTGCTGGCGCGCCCGGCAGCCGGAACGAAGCCCGGGAGCGAAGATGAGGAGCGCCAGCCTTCGTGCTGGCGCGCCCGGCAGCCGGAACGAAGCCCGGGAGCGAAGATGAGGAGCGCCAGCCTTCGTGCTGGCGCGCCCGGATGCCGGCGCGAAGCCGGCCCTCCGAGTGCCCGCGGGCGCCCATCGTGCCTTCTCGGCGAGCGGGTGAGCGTCGGCGCCCCGGGGGGGCCAGAGCGCGCGGACGAGGCCCGGGCGTTGCGGCTGCCGGATGGCGCGTCGAAAGATCTCGCATGCGCGTGTCTTCGCTGTGCAAGGCGTGGCTGCGATTCGCCGTGCTGCTGGCGCTCGCCTCGCTCTCGTGCAGCCGCAACCGCGGCGACGGGGACGGGGGCGTGCCTCTCGCTTCGCCGGGACGCCACTTCGGCGAAAGTGTCCAAGTGACACCCTCGGTCACCGGCAGGCTCCGCTCCATCGCCGAGAGCGGGCAGGGCCGAAACGACGCGGCGTTCATGAAGGTCGGCGACTCGATCACGGCCAACTGCAACTCGCTCTGCTGCTTCGCTACTGCTTCGGGCCAACCGGTCGATCTCGGCGGGCGCGGCGCGCTCGCCGAGACCATCGCCTTCTTCGATGTGCCTTTCCCGACGGGCGGCGAATCCTCGTGGAACCGTTCGAGCGAGGCGGCGAGCCCGGGTGTCTGGTCCGCCTGGCCGCTCGAGAGGCCAGGCGACGGGCGCGCGGCGCCCCTGCTGCGCGAGATCGACGCCATCAACCCTCGCTTCGCCGTGGTCATGATCGGCACCAACGACCTCGCCGGGACCAGCCACGAGCACTGGGTCGGACCTCGCGGCCTGCGCGCCTACGCCGCCAACCTCACCGCCATCGTGGATGCGCTCACCGCGCGCGGGGTCATCCCGCTGCTGAGCTACATCCCGCCGATCTATGCCGAGGAGGCCCGGCGCACGTTCACCCCAGCCTTCAACGCCATCGTGCGCGGGGTCGCGGTCGCCAACCGCGTGCCGACGATCGACTGCTACTCGGACATGGCCGAGATCGGGCCTTCGAGCATCAGCCCCGACGGTATCCACCCGAGCTACGACGCCCGCTCGGCCTGCATCCTCACGCCGGAAGGGCTCCGCTTCGGCTTCAACGTGCGCAACCTGCGCACGCTCGAGGTGCTCCACGCGGTGCGCCTGGCTCTGTTCGAAGGCGAGGTGAGCGCGCCGGAGGCACCCGAGGTCGAGGGCGCGGGGACGGCGAGCTCTCCGCTGGTTATCGCCTCGCTGCCGTTCGCCGCGGCGCTCGGCGGCGAGGGCCCGAACACCTCGAGCCCGATGAACGACTACCGCACCTGCGGCGGCCAAGGCGGCGCTGACGGGGCCGAGTGGATCCTGGCGCTGCACCTCGACTCGCCGGCGCCGCTGCGCATCATCGCCGTGCCGCCGAGCGGCGAGTGTGAGGCCGGCATCGGTCCGGAGGTGCGCTGCGACGGTTCGCGGGACGTGAGCGTCGCGCTCTTCGCGGGAAACCTCGAGGCCGCGTCCTGCCTGGCTGCCCACTCGACGCTCATCGAGAGGCGAGTGCCGGCGGGCGACTACTTCGTCGTCGTCGACACCTGGCGCGGCGCGAAGCAACCCGAAAACGTCATACTCACCATCGACCGCTGCCTCGCTGAGGATTCCCGCTGCACAGGTGAATAGGGCAGCGGCTCGATGATGACAGCCGGCGCCTGCGCGCTCGGCCCGCTCATAGCCCGGGCTCCGCCCGGAACCCTAGCGATCGCTCGCGGGCTGGTCCGGGCGCATGGCAATGCGCCCGTCAGGGGATCAAGCAGAGTCGCGGCGACTTCGAGGCTCTCCGGAGGCCGGCACGAGGGCCGGCGCTCTGGATTCGTGTTGCGCACAGCGACCTCAAGAGAGGTAGCTCAGAGCGCGTCCCACTGGGCCATGCCGAGCGGACAGCTACACGTGCTGGCGGTGTCGAACAGCGACACCTTGAAGATGCCGGAGGTGCGCTGATCGAAGCTATTGCGTCCCGCCTCGCTCACGGTGATGACATCGCCCGGGCCGAACTGCCCGTCGCCGTCTACGTCGGTGCTCAGCTCGTAGCGCAGGCTGTAGACGGTCGCGTACTGCGTGTTGCGCGCTTCGATGCCCACCATGAGCCGGTTGACCCGGAACCGTGGGCCGTCCTCCTGCTGGTTGCAGTAGCGCAGGTAGAACAGTGTGTCGTCGCCCGAATCGCTCAAGGCGGATGGCGCGTCGGCCACGTCCAGTCCGATGAGGGGCATCTCCTCCGGCAACGGTCCGCACCCGACAAAAAGCAACACGCACAGCACGACGGCCGCTCTCATCCCACGCCTCCCTTCACGCCCTGCCGAAATGCTCGGCTGCAGTTGGGTTGGGCATCGCTCGCTTGCTCATCAAGCGCCCGGGGCTTCGTTCCCCCGGAGGCGGCGTGTGGCGAAAGCTCACGGCCGCGCGCGACAGTCGCCCGCGGGCGGCATCGGACGTCCTGGTCCACCGTACGCCCGGCAGGCGCCTCGCGTGTTCGCGCGTGCCTCTCCGGCCAGCAGGCGTCGCTCGCGATGAATCGGCTAGAGTGCGCCCATGCGTCCGATCCTGCCGCTTGTCCTGTTCCTTGCATTCGTCGGGTGCAAGAAGCGCGAGCCGAACGAACCCGAAGAGCTGCTGTCGCGGCTCAAGGCCGGGCTCGCCGCGCGCGAGAAGAAGGTCGTCTCCTTCCAGTACGAAGGCACCACGGTTCAGGGCGAAGAGCGCGCCGAGTTCGCCTTCGCCTTCCGGGCCCCGAAGAAGATGCGCGCCGAGCTCACCTCGTCCGGCCTGACGTTCATCTTCGACGGGCGGCAGTTCACCCAGTGGGACTCGGGCAGCAAGCTGCTCCAGAGGATCGATCTCGAGAAGGCCTCGCCCGAGGCCGCCGCGCTCTTCCTGCACCAGTACCTCTCGCCGTTCGTGCCCGAGGGCTGGCGCACGCCGCTACTCGGCGGAAAGCTGGGCGCAGGCGTGACGGCAGAGGGCAAAGTCCAGGTGAGCGCGGTCACCGGCGAGGGGTCCGAGGCGATCGAGGTCACCTACCTCTTCGCGCTGCCGGGCTTCGACTTCGTCGGCAAGACGGTTCGCGAGGGCGGCTCGGTCCAGGTGGGGCGGACGCACTGCGAGGAGGCTCTCGGGCTTTGCTTCCCGATCCTCGTTGTGGAGACGGCCGCGGGCGCGCCGGCGGCGAGGACCGAGCTTCGCAACGTCGTCGTCAACGGACCTTTGGCGCCCGAAGTGTTCGAGCTCGAGCCGCCGCCTGGGGCGCGGGTGGAGACTCGGGTCCTGAGGTGAGTTGTAGGGGAGTCGTGAGTTATTAGTTCTGAGTTGGGAGTGCGGGAGCGGCGTACCGAACGTCGTAGACCACCGCGGCCGGGTCGGACTTCGCGTCCGGCGAGGGCTTCTGTGGCGTCCACGCGGCGACCGCGAGGTGGCGGCCATCCGGGCTGAAGCGCGCGCGCCGCACCGACCAACCGAACTCGGCCCTGAACAGAGGCTCGCTCGCGTCGGCCGAGAAGACGTAGAGCATCTTGTCCCAGCCGCCCGTCGCGAGCGTCCTGCCGTCGGGGCTGATGCCGGCTGTCGAGACCGTGCCGTGGTGCACGACGAAGCGCCGCTCCACCGCGCCGGTCGAGCCGTCAACAATGGCCGCGAAGTTGCCCTGGCTCAGGGGCTCGACCACGCCCGCCTTCTCCCGCCGGTAGACCTCGAGCGTGCGCTCCGCCTTGCGCTCACCGAACGCGACGCCGAGCAGCGCTCCCTGCCAGTCGACCGAGAGGTCGTTGACGAAGCCCGGATACTCCCAGCGCGACAGCTCCTCGAGCGCGGGCAGCTCGGCGGTCGTGGCGTCGGCAGGAGAGCGCGCGGTGAAGAGCGCTTCGCCCATCGTCTCGTCCAGGCGCACGTCGAAGCGCTCAATCAGATCCTGGCCGATGACCCCGTCGAGCGCCTCGGGCACGCACGCATCGCAGAGGGCGAGATCGACGGCGCGCACCCGCAGTGCCTCAATCTCGAGGGCCTGGCCGCGCGCGACTCGAACGAGCGCCGGTCCCGAAGGCGTCCGCGCCGTGATCGTCGATTCGAGCGCAGCCGGGTCGATGCCCGCGGCGCGCGCTGCGGCGACCGTCAAGCTGCTGTGCGCGGCGCGAGCGTCGAGCGCCAGCCTAAGCGCGCGGCTGCCGTTTACCGAGACCGTGACGACGCGGAACCTGCCGGCTTGGTCGAAGCGTACTCGGGCTTCGGACACAGTCGTTGAGCGGGTCGCGATGCGGTGGCGCGCGATAGCCTTGTCCCAGCCTCCCGAGTAGAGCAGGCCCGAGCGGTCGAAGCCGAGCGCTCGCACCTCGTCGCGGTGCGCCCGCAGCTCGGTGCCAAAGCGCAGCGACGGCGCCTCGAAGACGGTGAGCATGCCCAGGGCGCCGCCGGTGACGAGGAATCTGCCGTCGGGCGACCAGGCGAGCGCGCTCAGCGGCTCGTCGGCCTTGGCGAGCGCGAGAAGCTTGCCCGTCGCGCGCTTGTGGATGCGCACCGAGCCGTCGCGGGCCGCGGTGGCGACCAGCGAGCCGTCCGGCGAGAACGCGAGCCCTTCGACGTCGTGCTCGCTGTCTCCGAGATCGACGTCGGCCGTGAGGCGCGGCGCAGGCTCCAGCTCCCAGAGGCCCAGGCGGAACTGCTTTGCGCCGAGGTGCGTGTAGGCGAACCCCGCGGGCATGGCGGTCGCGGCGGCGGCATAGCAGAAGTCGCTGCGGTCGAGCACCTCGCGTTCGGAGAGAGAGATGACGGGCGCAGCGACGAACCCTTCGGCCCCGGTCGCCAACGCGCGACCCGCGGTGCCGGGCGCCGTCGCGCAGGCGCCCAGCGCAACAAGGATCGATAGGCCTGCCGCCGGAGCGACGAGAGCATGCAGACGCTGAGCGGGCATCAGGAACCTCGAGAACCTGCGGCCGCCGGCAGCGTACCGGCCGTAGCCGCGTCGCAAGGCGGGCGGCCCTTCGGCGTAGCCCGGGACCACAAACTCTCGACTCTCGACCCTCGACTCTTGACTAGCTCTTAATCTCGCTGTCGATCTCGGCGATCCCGTCGCGATCGATCGAGAGCATGAACAGAGGCTTCTCGGCCTCGCGCTTCTCGTTGATGGACGTGCGGCCGGTGACGCCGGGGAAGTCCTTGACGCGGGTGAGCGCCTCGCGGAAGGTGCCGCGCGTGGTCGGACTCTGTGTCTCGATGATGTGGCGCGTGATGAGCGCGGTGTCGTAGCCGGTCGCCTCGAGCAGCGAGGGCGCGCGCCCGGTCGCCTTGCGAAACTCCTCGACGAAGGCCCGGGTCTCCTTGCGGTCCGACTTCTCGAAGAAGCCGTCGACGAAGACCGAGCACTGCACGAACTTGCCGCCGCGCTCGACGAGCTCTTCGAAGTTCCAGCCGTTGGCGCCGAGGAGCTGCACGGTCTTGATCTGGTTCGGCGTGCGCCCGGTCGTCTTGGCGATGCGCTCGAGGTCGCGCTTGTCGCAGGCGTTGGTGATCACGTCCTCGACCGCGAGCGCGGGCGCGACCAGGCCAACGTTCTTGTAGTAGTCGGGGATGAAGATGGCGTCGAAGTCGATGATCGGCGGCAGCTTCGAGTACGCGTCCTCGATCATCTTGCGCTGGCGGTACGGGTCCTTGACCTTCTCGGTGATCTCGCGCCGCTTTTGGACGAACTCCTCGCGTTGGTCGAGGTAGTAGCGGCCGACCAGCTTCTTGACCACCGGGCCGAAGGTCGTCTGGTCTGCGTCGTAGCTCTCGGCGCCGCGGATCTCGCCGCCGCGCGCCTCGACCTCGTCCCAGAAGTAGTTCGCGAGCTCGTTGCCGTAGGGGATGTTCGGGTAGAGCAGCGCGAAGCGCTTGAAGCCCTTCACCCGCATCGCGTAGTCGACCAGCGCCGCGGCCTGGGCGCTGTTGGTGAGCATGTTGCGGAAGACGTACGGGCCGATGTCGGTGATGCCCTCTGCGCGGGTGAGCGTGAAGATGGGCGTCTCCTGCAACTCGGCCTCGGCGGCGGCGTCCTCGCTGACCGAGGTGAGCACCGGGCCGATGATCGCGATGACCTGCTCGTCCTCGGCCAACTCGGCGACCGCGCGGCGCGCCTGGGCCGGCTCGCCGGCGGTGTCGCGAGTGACGACGCGGATTTTGCTGCCCTTGAGCGCGAGCTGGACGCCGGCGAGCACCGACTCGCCTATCGGCTTGAACTTACCGCTCATCGGCAGCAGCAGGCCGACCGTGTCGGGCTTGACCTCCTGGCGCCTGTCCAGCCGGGCAAGCATCGACTGCGCCTCGGACGCCCAGGGCGAGCCGGGGGTGTGGGCGAGCAGCGTCTCGAGCGTCTCGCGCAGGCGGGTGCGGTCGCGCAGGTGCGCGAAGATCTTCGCGAGCTTGAACTGCACGAGAGCCCAGATCGGCGAGCTCGGCTCAATCTGCTGAGCAAGCCGGGCGACCTCCAGGAAGGAGACGCGCGACTCGAGGATCTCGAAGACCCGCTGCACCGCGGCCTGCCGGGTCGCCTCGTCTCGGGCCCGCGTCGCGCGCTCGCCGTGCCAGCGCACCGCCTCGCCCCACTGGCGAGAGCTCTCGGCGGCGCGAGCGAGGTGGCTGGCCGCCTCGAGCTTGCGATCCTCGTCGAGCCGCGGATAGAGCGCCGAAAGTGCCTGCAGCGCGTCGCGATGCTCGTTGAGCTCCAGTTGGACGAGCGCGAGGTGGTAGCGGGCGGTGTCGTTTTCGGGGAAGAGCGGGAAGCGCGCGAGCAGATCGCGGTAGCTCTGGCGCGCGGGCCCGAGCTCGCGGGCGCGGTAGTGGGCCTCGGCCGCTTGGAAGAGGATCTGGGCGACTTCGTTGTTGGCTTCGGGGACGTCGTTGAGCAGGCGCACGGCCTCGTCGGGCCGCCCTGACTCGACCTGGAGCCTGGCCTGATCGACCTTCTCGCGCGAGGTCGCGTCGAGCTCGTTGGAGCCGACACGCATTGGGCAGCCCAGGAGGGCAAGTCCCACGCACATGGCAAGAACGGTGGCTGGAGCTTGGCGAAGCAAGGTTCACCTTTGGGGGGTGTCGCGGCGCCAGAGTGCTGGCCGCAAAGGTCATCCACCCGGCCGCGCGGACCGGAGCGCTTTGAGAGGCACCTGATGCCTTTATTGCAAAAGCGCCCGATTGCAAAGGGGGGAACGTCGCGTCGCAAGCTCGCTCGGGCTGCGCCCGAGTGGCCGAAACTCAGCGTCTTACCCATTCGGCGGCCCCGGTTACGGGCAGCCTGACACGCCACCGCAGGGCGCCAGGTCCGCAAGGCGCGGGAGGCCGGCGAAGCGTGGTCGAGCCCCATTCGGGCTACCTCGCGGTGTCTGCAGGTGAGCCCCGATTGGCCCGGGAGGTGGGAATCTCGACGTTGCCAGAGCGAGCGCTCGGAAAGCCGAGCGGGTGATCCCTCCGGACGAGAAGTCGCGCCCAGACCACCCGCGTCTGGTCACGACTCCGGGCAGAGCCCGCCAGCCAACTCTCGACCCTCGACCCTCGACTCTCGACCGTCGCTAATGCACCAACTCCTTGACCTTCTCCCAGAAGCTCTTGCTCTGAGGGTGGCTGTCGGGGCTGGAGGCGGCGGCGAACTGCTCGAGCAGGCGCTTCTGCTCCTTGGAGAGGTTGGTCGGCGTCTCGATGACCACGCGAACGTGCTGGTCACCGCGGCCGTAGCCCGAGAGGGAGGGCACGCCCTTGCCCTTGAGGCGGAAGAGCTTCCCGCTCTGCGTGCCGGCGGGGACTTTGAGCTTGGTGCTGCCCTCGATCGTGGGCACGTCGATGGTGGCGCCGAGCGCCGCGTCGACGAAGCTGATGGGCACCTCGCAGAAGATCTCGTTGTCTTCGCGCTGGAACAGCGGGTGCTCGCGGACATGGACGACGACGTAGAGATCGCCCGAAGGCCCGCCGCCCTCGCCCGGCTCGCCCTCGCCGGACAGCCTCAGGCGCGTTCCGGTGTCAACGCCCGGGGGCACCTTGACGGTCAGGGTCGCTTCCGAGGCGACCTTGCCCGAGCCCCGGCACTTGGGGCAGGGGTCGGCCAGGAGGCGGCCGGCGCCTCCGCAATGGGTGCAGGTGCGCGAGATGGAGAAGAAGCCCTGGGAGAAGCGCACCTCGCCGGTGCCGCCGCAGGTCGGACAGGTCTTGAACCCGGTGCCCGGGCGAGCGCCAGAGCCGCTGCACTCGTCGCAGCGGTTCGGGCGCGGCACCTTGATGGTCACCTCGGAGCCGAAGACCGCCTGCTCGAAGCTCACCTCGAGGTTGTAGCGAAGGTCGGCGCCGCGGCTCACTCCGGGGCTGCGGCCGCGCGAAGCGCGCGGGGTGCCGAAGATCTCCGAGAAGATGTCCGAGAAGATGTCGTTGATCGAGCCGTGGTAGCCAAAGCCCCCGAAGCCCTCGAAGGGGTTGGCGCCCATGCCGGCGTGGCCGAACTGGTCGTAGCGGGCCCGCTTTGGGGCGTCGGAGAGGACCGCGTAGGCCTCCGAGGCCTCCTTGAACTTCTCCTCAGCCTCCTTGTCGCCCGGGTTCTTGTCCGGGTGGTACTTCAAAGCCGCCTTGCGGTAGGCGCTCTTGATGTCCTGCGGGCTGGCGTTTCGCTCGACGCCGAGAACCTCGTAATAGTCGCGCTTGGATGCTGCGTTCATGGTCGTCCGTAGGGCTGCCGATCGTCCAGCACGCTCGCGAGCGCGCTCTGCTTCGTGAATGCCCCCCTCCGTAAGTGGCCGCGCGAATATAACGCACGGAATTCACTTGGCAATCTGGCCGGGGGAAGAAAACGGCCCTCTGCGGGCAGGCCGGGTGGCGGCCGCAGAGGGCGAGAAATTCGAGTTGGGACCGGGGGTTAGCTGGCGGCCTCGCCGCCGCCCTCCGTGTCGGTCTTGTAGACGAGATCGGCGATGCGATAGGCGCTGCCCTCGAGGGTCGCGTAGGCGTCCTTGATCTTGCGCAAGTCGGTGCTCGCCAGGGCCTCCCTCATCTGCTCGAGGTCCGCCTTGATCTCCTCGATGTCCGTGGGGGTGAGCAGCGAGGCGTACTCCTCGATGCTGCGTTCGGTCGTGTAGATGAGCCCCTCGGCGTTGTTCTTGGCCTCGGCGAGCTCCTTCTTGAGCTTGTCCTCCTCGGAGTGGGCCTGGGCCTCGGCGATCATCCGGGCGATCTCCTCCTCGGTCAGGCCGGAGGAGGCGACGATGCGGATCTGCTGCTGCTTGCCGGTGCCAAGGTCCTTGGCCGAGACGTGCACGATGCCGTTGGCGTCGATGTCGAAGGTGACCTCGATCTGCGGCACGCCGCGCGGGGCGGGCGGGATGCCGACGAGCTCGAAGCGGGCCAGCGTCTTGTTGTCCGCGGCCATCTCGCGCTCGCCCTGCAGCACGTGCACCGAGACGAGCGGCTGGTTGTCGGTGGCGGTCGAGAAGACCTGGCTCTTCTTGCAGGGGATGGTGGTGTTCTTCTCGATGATCTTGGTGAAGACCCCGCCGGCGGTCTCGACGCCGAGCGTCAGGGGCGTCACGTCGAGCAGCAGGACGTCCTTGACCTCGCCCTTGAGCACCGCGCCCTGGATGGCCGCGCCGATAGCGACGACCTCGTCGGGGTTGACGCCCTTGTGCGGCTCCTTGCCGAAGAACTTCTTGACCGCCTCCTGCACCTTAGGCATGCGGGTCATGCCGCCGACGAGGATCACCTCGTCGAGCTGCTGAGCGCTCAGGCCCGCGTCGGTGAGGGCGGTCTTGCACGGCTCGATGGTGCGCTCGATGAGGTCCGCGACGAGCTCCTCGAGCTGCTGGCGCGTCAGCGTCTCGGTCAGGTGCTTGGGGCCGGTCGCGTCGGCGGTGATGAAGGGCAGGTTGATCTCGGTCTCGTCCGCGCTCGACAGCTCGTGCTTGCCGCGCTCGGCGGCCTCCTTGAGCCGCTGCAGCGCCATGCGGTCCTTCTTCAGATCGATCCCGGTCTGCTGCTGGAAGGTGGCGCACAGGTGGTCGATGATCTTCTGGTCGAAGTCCTCGCCGCCGAGGAAGGTGTCGCCGTTGGTGGACTTGACCTCGAAGACCCCCGAGTTGAGCTCGAGGATCGTGATGTCGAAGGTGCCGCCGCCAAGGTCGTAGACCGCGATCTTCTCGCTGGCCTTGTTGTCCTGCTTGTCGAGCCCGTAGGCGAGGGCGGCCGCGGTCGGCTCGTTGATGATGCGCAGGACGTTGAGTCCGGCGATGCGGCCGGCGTCCTTGCTCGCCTGGCGCTGGGCGTCGTTGAAGTAAGCCGGGCAGGTGACGATCGCCTCGCCGACCTGCTCGCCAAGGTAGTCTTCGGCCGTCTGCTTCATCTTCATCAGGACGAAGGCCGAGATCTCCGAGGGCGAGTACTTCTTTTCGCGCACCTCGACCCAGGCGTCGCCGTTGTCGGCGCCCACGATGCGAAACGGCACCAGCCCCATCGAGCGGCTGACCTCTTCGGACTCGAACTTCCGACCGATCAAGCGCTTGACCATGTAGACCGTGTTCTCGGGGTTGGTGATCGCCTGGCGCTTGGCGATCTGCCCAACGAGTCGCTCGCCGGCCTCGGTGATGGCGACGATCGACGGCGTCGTCCGGCTGCCTTCGCTGTTGGGGATGACTACCGGCTCGCCGCCCTCCATGACGGCAACGCACGAGTTTGTCGTCCCGAGATCAATCCCGATTACCTTGGCCATGTGCGTACCCTACGTGAGGTGTCCTGGGGCAAGACGGTCTGCGCATAGGGTTGCCCCCTCGCCCTGACTCGGACGGTAGCTTATCAGCAAGGACCTACTCCTCGATCGCGCTCTTCCCTCCGCGCGCCGCATCCGCGGTCTCGGCGGGCTCAGGTGCGCTCGTCTGCTCGGCCGCTGCTGCCGATTCGGCAGCCCCGGCCTCGGACTCCTGCTCGCGCGGCCTCTCGGCCGACGCTTGCTCGGCAGGCTGCTCGGCTGCGGCAGGCTGCTCGGCTGCGGCAGGCTGCTCGGCTGCGGCAGGCTGCTCGGCTGCGGCAGGCTGCTCGGCTGCGGCAGGCTGCGGCGCAGCGGCGGGCTTGGCCTTCGCGACGATCACCATCGCCGGCCTCATCAACCGATCGTGCAGCATGTAGCCGCACACCATCTCCTGGAGCACCGTGCTCGGCGCCTCGTCGGATTCGACCACCTGCATCGCCTCGTGCAGATTGGGATCGAACGGCTTGCCGACGGCCGAGAAGCCCTTGGCGCCAAACTTGGCGAGCGTGTTGTCGAAGAGCCTGCGGGTCATCTGGATGCCCGTCTTGAGGCCCTCGAAGTCCGAGGGCGACCTGGCGTGCTCGAGCGCGCGGTCCAGGTTGTCGCCGATAGGCAGCAGCTCGCGCAGCAGCTTCTCCTGACCGAACTTGTTCGCCTCCTCGCGCTCGCGGGCCGCGCGCTTCTTGAAGTTCTCGAGGTCGGCGGCGGCGCGCAGCAGGCGCTCGTGCTGCTCGCGAAGCTGATCCATCGTCTTGCGGCCCATCGCCTGGCTCGCCTCGAGCTCGGCCTCGCGTTGGCGCAGCGCCTGCCGGGCTTCGAGCAGATCGCTCTTCAGCCCGCGGATCTCGTCGAGGAGCTTCTTCACCTCGGCCTGCGAGTCGGCCGGCTCCGCGGCGGCCGCCGGCGCCTCCTCGGCCCGCGGCGGCAGCTCGGCGGGCTCCTGGGCCGCCGGCTCGGCCTCATTGGCCGGCTTGGCGTGTCGCTCAACGCTCTCGAGCGCCCTCGCGATCACGTCGTCCGCGATGTTGGTGGCCAGCGGGTTTTCTTTCCGGTCGGACAAAGCGCGCTCCTTCAAGCAGTGAAGCGGACAAAATACTACAAGAGACCGCCGGGAAGGGTAGCGAAGCTGAGCGTTCGGGCCGCAGCCCTCGGCGGCCGGGCCAGGAGCGACGCAGCGCGAGCGCCTTTCGGCCTACGGCCGGGCGCTGTCTTCCTGCAGCAATCGCGAGACGGCGCGGGCTGTGTAGTCGACGAGCGCGATGGCCCGCGCGTAGTCCATGCGCGTCGGACCGATGACGCCGATGGAGCCGACCACGCCGGTCCCGGTGGCGTACCGGGCGGCGACGACCGCGGCGCCCGTCGAAGCGGAGAACTCGGTGTCGGTGCCGATAAAGATCTTCACCTCGTTGGCGCCCAGAGTCCGGTCGAGCACCGCGAGCAGCTTCGACTTCTCCTCGAGGGCGACGAACAGCTCGCGCAGCCGCCGCGTGTCGGAGAACTCCGGGGCCTCGAAGAAAGACTGCTTTCCGTCGATGAGGATCTCCTTGTCGGGCGCGTCGTCGCAGATGCGGCAGCCGAGAGTGGCCGCCTTGGCGACCAGCGCGTCGTACTCGGAGCGGTCGCGGCTCATCTGCGCGAGGATGCGCTCACGCAGGGTCTCGGCAGGCCCCTCGCGCAGCAGCTCGTTGATCCAGGCCGCGGCGTCGGCCAGCTCGCCGGCCGACACGGGGAAGTCGAGCGTCAGCAGGCGGTTGCGCACGATTAACGCCGGATTGATGAGCACGGCGAGCACGCGGTTCTCGTTCAGGCGAACGAACTCGATGCGCTCCCACGCCGCGCGCGTGGCCTGCGGCGAGGTGACGACCGCCGCGTAGCGCGACAGCGAGGAGAGCAGCCGCGAGCTCTCGCGCAGCATGTCGTCGACCGCGCCCGCTTGGGGAAGCCGCTGCTCGATGAGGTCGCGCTCCGGGCGCGAGGGCTGGCGCACCTTCACGAGCGCGTCGACGTAGTAGCGGTAGCCCCGCTCAGTCGGGACGCGCCCGGCCGAGGTGTGCGGCTTCTCGAGCAGCCCGAGCTCTTCGAGATCGGCCATCACCGCGCGCACGGTCGCCGAGGAGACCGCCACGTCGCGCCGCGCGATGGACGAGCTGCCGACTGGCTCGCCCGTGTCGATGTGCTCGAGGACGATCGCCCTGAGAATTTCCCGCTGCCGAGGCGCCAACTCCTCCATGACGCGATTAGTAACGCTCGCGGTTTGCCGAGCACAAGAGGCCGTCGAAGGCGCGCCTGCCCGTTTGGACATCGGCACGGCCCGGCCACCCCGTGCACCTCGACAAGGTCCGGGCCTTCGTCGGGCAGCTGGCTTCGAGGGCAGGAACCCGAGCCCCGGCCGGCTCGGGTGCAGGAGTCGACCAGCGGCCCCGAAGTCATCGAGCTGATGGGCACCCGCTCGTCGGGTCGAGGCGGGGCCTTGCCGGACGGGCTACTCCGGCTCGTCGGGCGTCGGCTCCTCCTCTTCGTCTGACTCCTGGTGAGTCGGATCGCCCGCGATTATTTCGATGCCCCCGTCGGACTTGGCCTTCGGGACTCTCGGCGCTTTCGGCTGTAGCTCGGCGTTGACCGCCGCGATCGCCTTCTCCTCGAACTCCTGCTCCCTGCGCGCGTGCGCTTCTTCGATCTCCTCGGCGATCTGCTGGGCGACCGCGCTCAACACGCTCCCGGCGGGAATGGAGTCGAACTCCTGGCGGGCCTTGGCGTAGTCCTTCTCCTGGAGCGCTTGCCGGGCTGCGGCCAGCTTCTTCTTCGCTTCGATCTCGGCCCGGGCGCGCAGCAGCAGCCCGTCGGCTTCGCTCTTGCCGCCGGCCGAGGCGATTCGGAGCTGCTCCTCGGCCTCTTCGAAATTCGCCTGTTCGAACAGCATCTTGCCCAGGCTCAGGGCGAAGTCGGCCTCCTCGCTCGTCGGCACCAGCCCCGGCCGCCACTTCAGGCGCTGCGGCTCTTTGCGCTGCGGCTCCTCGGGAGCCGGCGGTTCGGTAGGGGTCGCGACCGGCGCCGGGGGCGGAGGCGGTGTCTCCGCTTTCGGGCAGCCAAGGATGAGCACTGCGCAGGCCATCCCTGCCACGGTGCGAACGGTCGACTTCATTTCAGCTCCTTGTCGCAGCGAGACGCCTCCTGCCGCAGGAGGCCACGAACGATTCAAACCGCGCAAACACGAAGAGGATATACCAGCGCACAGGCCCTTGTGGAGAGGCAGCTTGGCGTCTGTCGTCTTTGCTCGCAGTGCTCGAGTGCCCCTTTACAGGGTGGGCCGTGCTCACTAGGATCCGCCGCCCGAGCCGCCCGGCCGCAGGGAAAGTGCCGGCCTCGCGCCACTGAAAGGCAGTGAGGCCGCCCGAACCGGGCTTCGACCGGAGGCGAGCAGATGAGCGAATCGTCACGCAGCGGGTGGGCCCTGATCCTTGGGGCGTCGAGCGGTTTTGGCGCCGCGACCGCGTTGGAGCTCGCCCGAAGCGGCTACGACATCGTCGGCGTCCACCTCGACCGGAAGACCACGATGCCGCTGGCCGAAAAGGTCCAGGCCGACGTGCGGGCTCTCGGCCGGCAGGCCGATTTCTTCAACGTCAATGCCGCGGACGCCAACAAGCGCCACGAGGTGATTCAGCACCTCGCCCAGAAGCTGCGCGCCGAGGGCCAGCCGTCCGGCCTGAAGGTGCTCTTCCACTCCCTGGCCTTTGGCACTCTCAAGCCGCTCTGCCCGCCGGAGGGCGGCGACTGCATCACCCAGTCGCAGCTCGAGATGACCCTCGACGTGATGGCCAACTCGCTCGTCTACTGGGCCCAGGAGATTGTCCGCGCGAAGCTGATGCCCCCGGGCGGCCACATCTTCGCGATGACCTCGGAGGGCTCGAGCATCGCCTGGCCTGGCTACGGCGCCGTCTCGGCCGCCAAGGCCGCGCTCGAGGCGTACTGCCGGCAGCTCGCCGTCGAGCTCGCGCCGGCCGGCATCTGCGTCAACGCCGTCCGCGCCGGCGTCACCGACACCCCGGCCCTGCGGAAGATCCCCGGCTGCGAGGCGCTCATCGAGCAGGCCCTCCGCCGCAATCCCTTCCGGCGCCTGACCACGCCCGAGGACGTCGCCAAGCTCGTCGCCACCATCGCCAACGGCTCGACGGCCTGGTTGACCGGCAACGTGCTGGGCGTCGACGGCGGCGAGCACGTCGCCGGCTGAGCGCCTCGGCGGCCGTCCAAGCCCCTTTCGCTCATCGCACCGGTTCGAGGGCCCGGTCCCCGTTCATGAAGTGATTTCGCAGGCTTACGCGGAATCGCTTCACGGGGGCGCCTGTTGGGAGCCCTCGATATGAAACCGCACGTACTTCACACACTAAGGCTGGGCGTCGTGGCACTGGCGCTCGGAGCAGCAGCGCCCGCAATGGCGCAGTGGGGCGAGCCGCCCGTCCCCGCGGAGGAGATGCAGCCGACCGGCGTCGAGCTGGAGCTGCCGTTTCCCTACGGGATAGAGGTCGAAGTCTCGCAGGCCCACGGCACCTTCAGCCACGTCGGGCGCGACCACTGGGGCTGGGACTTCCGAGCCCCCGAAGGTGCCCCGGTCGTCGCCGCCCACGACGGCGTCGTGCGCCTGGCGCGCGGCGACTCGACGCAGGGCGGCTGCTTCCGCGAGGCCGGCCCGTGGGCCAACTACGTCATCCTCTCGCATGAGAGCGGCTACGAGACGCAGTACCTGCACTTCTCCAAGGTCTTCGTGCGGCCCGGCCAGAGGGTGAAGGCCGGACAGCTCCTCGGCACGGTCGGCTCGACCGGCTTCTCCTGCGGCTCACACCTGCACTTCCAGCTCCAGAAGAGCGGGAGGCATTGGGCGAACCAGTCGGTGCCGGCGACCTTCCGGGTCCACGGCGATCCGAAGGCGAAGACCGTCGTCGTCTCGCAGACCCGAAGCCCGAAGTCTGCCCAGCTCCAGGCGCAGCGGTAGGCGACGCCGCTGTCCCACGCGTCCGGCTGGCCTCGATGCGCCTGAGCTCTTTCCGCTCTTGCCCGAGCGGCTCGGGCGAGCTCCGGTCAACCCGAGTGTGATGGCGGCCCTTTGACCGGCTGTGACCATGAACGGCGGCCCCGTACATGGCGGCGGGGCCGCACGCGGCCCGGGTTGGATGAACCGTTCAATCGCCGCGCGGGTGATTCGGTGTCTGGAAATCGCGCGCTCGGCAAGCCGCGCAAGGGTTCCGGACGCTGTGGAAGGGGCGTTCGGGCCGCCGCAGGGGCGATCCGGACGCTCGGAAAGGGCGCTCGGCGAGCCGCGCGCGGGAGCCGGAGGCTTCGGAAGGGGTGCGCGGGCCGCCGCACGGGCGAACATGATCGTCCCGGCACGCCGTTCGGTCGCCGAAGCATCGACTTCCCGGGTCTCGCCACCGCCGCCGCTGGCGGATGGTTCACGACTCGACTAAAAGGGGGGCGCAACCAGCCAGACTCGAGCAAGGGAAGATGCCGCTTCTCTACACCATCGCGTTCAGTCTTCTCTTCGTCCTCATCTTCCCGATCATCGCGCTGCACTCGAAGACGCGCTCGGGCATGCGCGCGCGGTTCGCCCTCCACCCGCGCGGCGCCTTCCCCGGCGGCCGTCCGCGAATCTGGCTGCACGGCGCCTCGGCCGGTGATCTGCTCTCGGTCTCGCCCATGGTGCGCCACTTCCGGGAGCGTTTCCCCGGCTGCACCATCATCCTCTCGACGCTGACCAACTCCGGCTACCTGATGGCCAAGGAGCGCATCAAGGACGTCGACGCGGTCACCTTCGTGCCCTGGGACCTGCCGGGCGCCACGCGCCGCGCGGTCAAGGCGATAGACCCGGACCTGCTCGTCCTCGAGTACACCGAGATTTGGCCCAACCTCATCCGCGCCGCCCGCAAGCACGGGGCGAAGATCGCGCTGACCAACGGGCGCTTCGCACCCGCGCACCTGGGCTCGTACCGGGCGCTCTTCTCGCTTGCCGGCGACCCGCTGCAGAGCATCGATCTCTTCCTGATGCGCGAGGACCAGGAGGCCGAGCGCGTGCTGCGGCTCGGGGCGCGCATGGACCGGGTCTGGGTGACCGGCAACACCAAGTTCGACGCGCTGCTGTCCGGCGGCTCGGCGAGCGCCAACGACGAGGCGCTGCTCAGGGCCTTCGGTTTTCCCCAGGGCGCGCCCATCTTCATCGGCGGCTCGACGCACGAGGGCGAGGAGCCGGTGCTCATCGAGGTCTTCAAGCGCCTGCTCAAGGACCAGCCCGAGCTGCGGCTCGTGCTCGCCCCGCGCTACATCGAGCGGGCTGCGAAGGTGAAGGCGATGGCCGAGGCGGCCGGCTTGAGCGTGCGCATGCGCACCGACAAGGACCCGCCCGCCGAGCCGCCGCGGGTCGCGGTGCTCGACACCATCGGCGAGTTGTCGCTCGCCTACCGGCTCGGGACCCTGGTCTTCGTCGGCGGATCGTTCACCAGCCGCGGAGGCCAGAACATCCTCGAGCCCGCCGCGCAGGGCCGGCCGGTCCTCTTCGGGCCGAACATGGACAACTTCCACGACAGCGTGCAGGTGCTCGTCGGCCGCGGCGGCATCCAGGTCAAGGACGCCGATCACCTTTACCGCGTGGCGAGCGAGCTGTTCGCGCGGCCGGAGAAGATGAAGGAGCTCGGCGAGCTTGCCCGCACCGCGGTCTCGCAGATCCGCGGCGCGAGCGCGCGCAACGTGGCGCTGATGGCCCGGCTGCTCGAGCGCCGCAACGGCGAGAACGGCAGGGCGGGGGCAGAAGCCGACGCCGCGCGCCTCAAAGTGAGCGGCCAGCCGTGAGCCCTCCGCGCCGCATCCTCTTCGTCCGGCTGACCGCGCTCGGCGACGTGCTGCTCGCCACGCCGGCGGCGCGGGCGCTGAAGCGGCGCTTCCCCGAAGCTGAGATCGACTGGCTCGTCGAGCAGCCCTACCTGCCGCTCGTCGCCGCCAATCCGCACGTGCGCGCGATCGCCTACGAGAAGCGCGGCAGGCACGCCGGTGCCTCGGGCCTGCGGCGGTTGCGCACCGAGCTTTGCGAGCGCGACTACGACCTCGTCGTGGACCTGCAGGGCAAGCCGAAGACCTGGTACCTGCGCTCGAGCGGACGGCGCGCCGTCGCGATACGCAAGCGCAGCCTCGGCAAGGCGCTGCTCGCGCTACTCGGCCGCGACCCGCCGCTCGTCTCCGCGCACGCGGTCGACCTCTTCCTCGAGGCGCTGCGGCCGCTGGGCGTCGAGCCCGCGGGGCGCGAGCTGGAGCTTCACCTGACGAGCGAAATGGTGGCGGAGGCCGCCTCGCTGCCAGCGGGTCGGCTCGTCGGTATCGCGCCGGGCGCGCGCTGGGAGACGAAGCGTTGGCCCGCCGAGAGGTTCGCGCAGGTCGCCTCGCGGCTCGTCGAGCGGGGCGTCCAGCCGCTGCTCATCGGCGGCGCCGCGGAGCAGTCGGTGTTCGCGGCGGTCCGCGCCCAGCTCCCGGCGGGTACGGTCTCCAGCGACACTTCGGCGCTGTCGGTCGGCGGCCTGGCCGCGGCGATAGCCCGTTGCGCGCTCGTCGTCACCGGCGACTCCGGGCCGGCGCATATCGCCTCGGCGCTCGGCGTCCCGGTCGTCGCCGTCTTCGGCCCCACGAGTCCGAGGCGCTGGGGGCCTCTTTCCGAGCGTTCGCGCGTCGTGCGGCTCGACCTCGGCTGCAGCCCGTGCTCGAACCACGGCACCAAGCGCTGTCCGCTCGGCCATCACGACTGTCTGCAGAGGCTCGACTCGCAGCAGGTGGTCGCGGAGGCGCTCGAGCTTCTCGAAGCGCAGGCAACGAGCGGTTCTTCGCGCGGAGCCTGAAGCGGACTTGAGCGACTGCGCCGAGGAGCAAGAGCCTCCTCTCCGGTCACCCCGAGCGAGAGACCGGCCCGTTGGCCGGCTGTGGCCTTGAACTAACAGGGGGAGCTGTTAGTTAGGAGCGTAGCCTCCCGCGGAACGCGGGAGGCGAATTCGAGGGGCCGCTCTGGGTTCGAAGTGGCTCTTCGACTTCGTTCCCGCCGCTTGCGCGACGGGAGCTACGCTCAGGCCGAACGGTACTGGCCTCGCCCAAGAACGAGGGGCCCTTCGACTTCGCTCCCGCTGCTTGCGCGTCGGCAGCTGCGCTCGGGGCCGAACGGTATCGGCCTCGCCCAAGAACGAGCGGCCGTTCGACTGCGCTGCTGACGCACACGTCGGCAGCTTCGCTCTGGCCGAACGGTGTTTGCCTCGTCCCAGGTCGAGGGGACCATCGACTCCGCTGCCGACGTCAACGGCAGCCACACTCAGGCCGAACGCTATTGGCCTCGCCCCCAGGGTCGAGGGGCCGTCGATGCTCGCGGGGCTCGCCGTGAACCGCGCCGACGAAAAGAGCCCGCCCCTCGATGCGAGGAGCGGGCTCGAGCGCACGGCTCGTTGGCCTAGGGCTGCTTGCTAGCCGGGTCCGACGGATCGCGGGCGAGCCGGAAGTCGGCGAGCAGGTAGTACGCCGGAGTGATCGGATCCAAGTCTGCATCCTGGATCGGGTCGAAAGGCGCGACGGTGGAGAGCCCCCAGCCCTCAGCGTAGAGGGCCGCGTAGGACCACCGGCCACTCGAGTCCTCGTTGTGCATGAACATCGAGATGCCGAGCCGCTCGATGTTGGCGCCGAGGTCGGCGCGCGGGATGCGGATCTCGACGAGGTTGCCGGCTCGCTGCCAATCGAAGGTCGCGGTGGCGTCCTCCCAGCCGGCCGTGAACTGCTTCTTGTTCACGTAGTTGTCGCCTCCGGTCTTCCAACCGAAGTGGTATTCGGCGCCGAAGCCGGCGGGGAAGGTGGGAGCGCGTGAATTGTAGGTGAAGCCCGTGGACGCGCCGGTCGCCGCGCCGGGATCGGTGTCGAGGTAGATCATCAGCCACTTGGTGTCGCTCGCGCCGTCCGTCAGGTCGATGTCCGGGCCTTCGAACCCGAGGTAGAGGTTGTCGGCGTCCCAGGTGACGTAGGCCGTGTAGCCGGGCGAGGTCGTCGCGAGCTGCTCGGCCGCGGTGAACTCGCCCGTCCCGTCGATGGTGAGCGTGTGCCGGTAGGCGGCCGCGCAGGCGTTGTCCACGCAGCTCCCGCTCCGGCACTCGGCGTCGCTCGCGCAGGCCGCGCCGTCGCACGCCAGGCATGCCCCGCCGCAATCGACGCCGAGCTCGTCGCCGTTCTGCGCGCCGTCGTGGCAGGTGTTGGTGCAGGTGCTCGGCGCGCCCGAGCAGGTGAACTCAGCCTCGACGGCGCAGGCCGCGCTGCAGCCGTCGCCGTCGTCCAGGTCGCCGTCGTCGCACTCCTCGGCACCCTCGACGACGCCGTCGCCGCAGTCGGTGAACATCGCGATGACCGACTTGGCCGCGTCCATCGTCAGCTCGCAGGTCAGGCCGGTGCAGTCGCCGCTCCAGCCGTAGAAGACCGAGCCCACATCGGGCTCCGCGGTGAGCAGCACCACCGTGTGCGAGGCGAAGCCAAACGACGCCGAGCCGCAGCCGGTCGCACAGTCGATACCCGCGGGAGTCGAGGCCACGCGCCCGCTGCCGTTGCCCGTCTTGCCGACCGAGAGGGCGTAGGTGTTCGTCACGCAGGCGACCGCGACGCCGGTGACAGGGGCGCCGTCTACGGTGCCCTCGCCGCCGGTCACCTCGCAGGTCTGGTCCGGGATCGACGGCTGGGTGAGCACGGTGACCTTGTAGGCGCCGCCGTCGATGATCTCGGTGGCGAACGTGAAGTTGCCGTCCGCGGCGACCGGGAGGTCATCGCCGTCGTTGTTCTGCAGGACGAGGCCGGAGCCGGCCAGGCCGGTGACGGTCACCGAGACCGGGTAGGTGTTCGTGACGCAGGTGACCGTGATGCCCGTGACGTCAGCCCCATCGACAGTTCCGCTGCCGTCGTTGACCGTGCAGGTCTGGTTGGGGTTGGACGGATCGGCGGACACCGAGACGGCGTAGCTGGCCTGATCGGCAACCTTCGTGGCGAAGGTGTAGTCGCCATCGGAGGCGATCGGCAGGTCGTCGCCGCCGTTGTTCTGCAGGACGAGGCCCAAGCCGGCCAGGCCGGTGACCGTCACCCCGATCGAATAGGTCTTGGTGGAGCAGGTGACCTGGATCCCGGTGACGTCGGCGCCGCCCATCGTCCCCGAGCCATCGGTGACCGTGCAGACCTGCCCCGGGCTGGTCGGGTGCGTCAGGACGCTGACCACGTACGGGCCGCCCTCGGGGATCGGCTTGCTGAACGTGTAGTCGCCGTCCGCCTCGATGGCGAGGTCGTCTTCATTGTTGTTCTGGAGCACGAGCCCGCGGCCCTTGAGGCCGGTGACGGTCACGCCGACGCGGTGCGTGTCGACGCAGCTCACTACCACGCTTGCGATGTCGGCGGCGCCGACCGTGCCCGCGCCGTTTGCCACGGTGCAGAACTGGCCGGCCGGGTGAGTCGCGACGGTGACGGCGTAGGCAGCGCCGCTCTCGATCTCGGTCGCGAACAGGAAGCTGGTCGCGCTGGCGTCGATCGGGAGGTCGTCGCCTCCGTTGTTCTGGAGCACCAGGCCGCTGCCGGTCAGTCCGTTGATCGTGCCGCCGATGCCGAAGGTGTCGGTCGTGCAGGTGATCTGGACATCGCTAACGTTGGCGGTGGCGATGGTGCTGCTGCCGTTGGTCACGCTGCAGGTCTGGCTCGGGTCGGCCGGCTGTGCCTTGACCGTGACGTCGTAGGAGGCGCCGCTGAGCAGCAAGGTCGGGAAGACGAAGCTCGTCTGGCCGGCGGCGACGGCGATCTCGTCGGCGCCGTTCTGAAGGACGAGGCCGCTGCCGGAGAGGCCGCTCACGGTTCCGCCCACGCTGTAGAGGGTCCGGCAGGTCACGGCGACGTTCGTCACCGGCGCGCCGCCGACGGTGCCCGACTCGTTGGTGATCGTGCAGTCCTGCGGCGGGTCGGACGGCTCGGTGAGCACGCTGACCAGGTAGGTTCCGCCGCTGGGCACGCTGGTGCCGAAGGTGAACTCGCCGTTGGCGCTGATCGCGAGATCGTCCCCTCCGTTGTTCTGGAGCACGAGGCCGCTGCCGACAAGGCCACTGACCGTGCCGCCGATGGTGTAGCGGTTGGTCACGCAGGTGACCTTCACGTTCGACACGTTCCCGGTCGCCGTGCCGGCGCCGGACTCGACGCTGCAGGTCTGGCTCGGGACGGCCGGGGGGGTGAGGACTGTGACCGAGTAGGCCGAGCCGTTGAGCAGCAGCGTGGCGAAGGCGAACGAGCCGTTGGCCGAGACGGTCAGGTCATCGCCCAGGTTGTTCTGCAGCACGACGGAGGCGCCGTCGGCGAGGCCGCTCACCGTGCCGCCGATGCTCCACAGGCTCACGCAGGTGACCTGGACGCTGGTGACCGCGCCGGCGCCGACCGTGCCCGAGCCGTTGGTGACGGTGCAGGTCTGCGGCGGGCTCGAGGGCTGGGTCGCCACGGTCACCGTGTAGCTCGCCTCGAAGGCGAGCGGGGTGGCGAAGCTGAACTCGCCGTCGCTGCTGAGGGTCAGGCTGTCGCCGCCGTTGTTCTCGAGCACAAGCGTCGCGCCGTCGGCCAGGCCGCTCAGAGTGCCGCCGACCGGATAGAGGTTGCGCTCGAAGGTGGCGGTGACCTCGGTCGAGGCGTTGATCAGCACAACGCAGGACTCGTCGACCTCGCACTCCGGTTCAGACCAGCCGGCGAGGTGCCACCCGGTGTCCGGCGTCGCGCTCAGCTCTACGCTCGTCTTTTCCTCGTAGGTCGCCTGGCAGGTTCCGGGGCAGGAGATGTCGCCGACGTCCGAGGTGACGGTGCCGCTCCCGGAGACCACCACGGTCAGGGGGAACGACGGCGGCTGGCAGACTCCATCGAGGCAGGACAGGCCGCGCTCGCAATCGCGATCCTGCGTGCAGCCGACGCCTCGGCCGCAGTCGCGGCCCAGCCCGCCGCCCATGCCGGATACGCGGAAATCTCTCGTGCCGACCTCCTTGTCGATCGTAACGTTGCCAAACGCGCCCTCCTGCTTGTTCTCCAGACGAACGATGGCGCCAAATCCCTGGTAGGTGGCCCTGATTCCAAAGTTGCTGCCGAGCGCTCCGTTGATGGCGTTGCGGATCGCCGAACAGACGCAAGGAATGCCCTGGTCACCGCTGCCGCAGGAGCGAATGTCCATCACCACCCGCGATGGGTGGGCCGTGAAGCTGTCGCTCCTGCGGAACTCGAATTCGACAATGTTCGTTCCGTCGCTGAGGCGGAACCAATCGTGATTGTTTAGCTTCTGCTTCTTCGGTGTGGTGAGGCTGCCCGTCGCCTTGGCCCACTGCTCGGTCGCGCAGTTGGCGCTGCAGGTGCCGCAGGCGTCGGCGTTGCCGTCGTCGCAGGCCTCGCTGGTCAGGTCGTGGACGCCGTCGCCGCAGTAGCCCGAGGGCGGTACTTCGTGGCAGGTCGCGTCGCAGATCAGGCAGTCGGGCTCGCCGTCCGGGCAGCGGGTCTCGGTGACCGCGTTGCCGTCGTCGCACTCCTCGCCGGCCGCTAGGTTCAGCTTGCCGTCGCCGCACGCCGCCTCGGTGCAGTCGGCGTTGCACTGTGCGGTCTCGCCCGCCTCGTCGCACTCCTCGCCGGCCGTGACGTTTAGCTTGCCGTCGCCGCAGCGGGCGTGCGAGCAGTCGAGGTTGCAGGCTTGCGACTCGCCCCCGTCGTCGCACTGCTCGCCGAAGGTGGTGTTGAGCTTGCCGTCGCCGCAGCGCGGGGTGGTGCAGTCGGCGTTGCAGGTGGCCGACTCGCCCGCGGTGTCGCACTGCTCGCCGAAGGTGGTGTTGAGCTTGCCGTCGCCGCAGCGCGGGGTGGTGCAGTCGGCGTTGCAGGTGGCCGACTCGCCTCCGGTGTCGCACTGCTCGCCGGCGGCCGGGTTGTGGTAGCCGTCCCCGCAGCGGTGCTGCTTGCAGTTGCCATTGCAGCTTGCCGTGTCGACGAAGGTGTCGCACTCCTCGCCGGCCGCCGGGTTGAGAATGCCGTCGCCGCAGGCGGCAATCGTGCAGTTGGCGTTGCAGTCGGGGGAATTGCCGGCGTCGTCGCACTGCTCGCCGGCGGCCGGGTTGTGGTAGCCGTCGCCGCAGAAGGCGTAGGTGCAGTTGGCGTTGCAGCTTGCGCTGTCGAGCGCGCCGAGGTTGTCGCACTGCTCGCCCGCAGCGCGGTTGATCTTGCCGTCGCCGCAGTCGGCCGGCGTGCAGTCGAGGTTGCAGTCTTCCGACTCGCCCGCGTCGTCGCACAGCTCGCCCCGGGTCGCGTTGAGGATCCCGTCGCCGCAGAAGGCGATGGAGCAGTCGGCGTTGCAGCGGTTGCTCTCGCCTCCGTCGTCGCACTCCTCGCCCGCCGAGCGGTTGAGGATCCGGTCGCCGCACCTGGGCGCGGTGCAGTTGTAGTTGCAACTCTCGGACTCGCCGCCGTCGTCGCACTCCTCGTCGGCGGCCGCGTTGTGGTAGCCGTCGCCGCACAGGGCGATGGTGCAGTCGTGGTTGCACCGCTGCGTGTCGCCGCCGCCGAGCACGTCGCACTGCTCCCCGGCGCTGGCGTTGACGATGCCGTCGCCGCAGGCGGCCAGCGTGCAGTCGACGTTGCAGTCGGCCGACTCGCCCGCGTCGTCACACTCCTCGATGCGGAAGGGGCCGACGAGGTTGACGATCCCGTCGCCGCAGACGTTGAGCCAGCAGTTGGTCAGGCAGTCGCCCTGGTCGTGGTTGTCCGAGCCCAAGTCGCACTCCTCGCCCGGGTCCACCACGCCGTTGCCGCAGTCCTCTTCGGAGCGGCAGTCGGCCGAGCAGCCGTCGCCCGGCTCGTTGTTTTCGTCGTCGCACACCTCTCCCGCGGCGCGGTTGAGCTTGCCGTCGCCGCACCTCGGCTCGGTGCAGTCGGCGTTACAGCGGGCGGTCTCGGCGCCGTCGTCGCACACCTCGCCGGCCGCGGTGTTGATATAGCGGTCGCCACAGCGGGTGGTCGTGCAGTTGATGTTGCATTCGGCCGTCTCGCGCGGCACCCCGTCGATCCCCTCGTCGCAGGTCTCGCCCTTGACCGCGTCGACATAGCCGTTGCCGCAGAACTCGGTCGACTTGCAGTCGGCCGAGCAGCCGTCGCCGCTCGAGACGTTGTCGTCGTCGCAGACCTCGCCGGCTGTCTCGTTGCGCACCCCGTCGCCGCAGCGGCTCTGGGTGCAGTTGGCGTTGCAGGTGGCCGACTCGCCCCCGTCGTCGCAGGTCTCGCCGCGCGCGGCGTTGGCATACCCGTCGCCGCAGCGGGCGAAGGTGCAGTCGTGGTTGCAGGTGACGGTGTCGACGCCGCCCTCGTCGCACTCCTCGCCCTTGGTGTCGTCGACGATGCGGTTGCCGCAGGTCTCGGTCGACTTGCAGTCGGCCGAGCAGCCGTCGCCGTCCTCATTGTTGCCGTCGTCGCACACCTCGCCCGCGGTCTGATTGACCTCCTCATCGCCGCAGGCGGCCAGGGTGCAGTCGGCGTTGCAGCGGGCGGTCTCGACCTCGTCGTCGCACTCCTCGCCCGCGGCGCGGTTGACCCGCCCGTCGCCGCAGCTGACCGCCGTGCAGTCGCCGTCGCAGCTCGCCGTGTCCACCCCGCCCTCGTCGCAGACCTCGCCCTTGACCGTGTCGATGTAGCCGTTGCCGCAGTACTCGGTCGAGAGGCAGTTGCCCGAGCAGCCGTCGCCGGAGACCGTGTTGCCGTCGTCGCACACCTCGCCGGCGGTGCGGTTGATCTCCTTGTCGCCGCAGCGGCTCAGCTTGCAGTTGGCGTTGCAGCGCGCCGTCTCCTCCCCGTCATCGCACTCCTCGCCGAACTCGGTGTTGGTGTGGCGGTCGCCGCAGCGCGGGAAGGTGCAGTCGACGTTGCAGCTCTCGGTGTCGCGCGCCACCCCCTCGAGCCCGTCGTCGCACTGCTCGCCGACAGTCAGATCGACGATGCCGTTGCCGCACCGCTCGTTCGAGGAGCAGTCTGCCGCGCAGCCGTCGCCGTCGACGTTGTTGCCGTCGTCGCACAGCTCGCCCTTGTGCGTGTCGAGCTTGCCGTTGCCGCAGGTCTCGTCCGACAGGCAGTCCGAGCGGCACCCGTCACCCGAGACCTTGTTGCCGTCGTCGCACACCTCGCCGACGTGCTCGTCGACGATCCCGTTGCCGCACACCTCGGTCGAGCGGCAGTCGGCGCTGCAGTCGTCGCCGTCCTCGGTGTTGCCGTCGTCGCAGACTTCGCCGACGGCGGTGTCGACGACGTCGTTGCCGCAGGTCTCGTTCGAAAGGCAGTTGGCCGAGCAGCCGTCCCCGTCCTCGACGTTGCCGTCGTCGCAGACCTCGCCCTCCTGCACCACGCCGTCGCCGCAGGCGTCGACGATGCAGACCGGTTGGTTCTTGGCGCACCGCTTGCCCGGCGGGCAGACCACGCCGGTCGAGCACTCGGTGCTCGAGGGCTCGATGCAGGTCGTCAGCGCCAGCGAGGCGAGAAGGGCCGCCAGCGGCCACAGCAGGCTACGAAGGGTTCGTGTGGCGTTCGACTTCATCGCTCGACCTCTAGAAACGGAAGGTGGCTGACATGCCGTTGGTCTCGCCGCCGAGCAGCGGGGCGATGCTCACCGCCGGCTCGGCGGGCTTGGCCTCGGCGCCCGGCGCGACCTGGTAGGGTTGCAGGCGGTTCATGTAGACGAGCACCGCTCCGGTGGCCAGGGCCGCGCCGCCGACCGCGTAGCCCCCGATGCCGATGCCCTGCATGCGCGTGCCGGTGGTCCGGGTGCTCTCGAGGTCCGCCGAGGGCACGCAGCCGCCGCAGGCCTGAATCCCCTGGTCGAACTGGCGGATCTTGTCGATGCCGGTGTAGTGCAGACCCCCGCCGACCGCGGCGACGACCACGCCGGCGGCGACGACCGACCAGGGCTTCCAGGCGTCCCAGCGGCGTCGGTACTCGGTCAGATCGGCCGCGGTGAGCAGCTCGATGTCGAGCGTCGTCGTCTCGCCGGCCGGCAGCGCGCGGCTGGTCTCGTTGGTCAGGTAGCCTTCCTTCGTCGCCACGATGGAGTGTGGCCCGGGGCGCACGAAGCCCTCGTACTCGCCCGGGGCGACGAACAGCGGCCGCCCGTCCATCGTGATCTGGGCGCCTTCGACCGAGCAGCGGATCTTGACGCGGGCGAGCTGCTTCTCGACGAGCAGCTTGTAGGCCTTGGCCTGCTCGAACTTCTCGAGATCGAGCGGCTCGGGCCCGTACTCCATCGCCTTCTGAAGGTGGTGGTGCACCTCGAGCGGCTGGTCGAGGTTGAGCAGCGCGAGCACGAGGTTGTAGTGGATGGCCGGGTGGTCCCAGTGCCCGAGCGCTTCACGGTATCGGGCAGCCGCCTGGACGAAGACCGACTCCTTGAGCAGCGCGTTGCCCTCCTTGAACAGGGCGAGCGCCTTCTTCTGGTCCTCGGGCGAGACGCCGCGGGCCCAGGGGCGCTCGGCCGGTGCCTGAGCGGCGGGCGCCTGAGTGGCGCCGGGCGCGCTGTCCGCCTTGGCCTGCGCTGCCTGGGCGCTCGGGGCCTTGTCGCCCGCGGAACTCTGCGCGGCCGCGGCCGGCGCGATTGCGAGTAAGGCCGCTGCGGCGGCCAGGACGGATGCGGTCGTCCTCTTCATGGGTACGGCGTCCTCCGACGAAACGAGTCCTTACTTGAGCGTGTCGATGACCGGGCTGCCGAGCTGCTCCTGCAGCCGGCGGGCGCGCTCCTGCTCCTTCTTGAGCAGCAACTCGAGCTCGCGGGCGGCAGTGAGCGCCTCGCGGCGGGCGATCTGGGCGGCGCGCGCGTTCTTTTCGGCGCCTGCCTGGGCGTCGCGCGCGCGCTTGCGGGCCTGCTCGGCCTTGTCGAGCGCCTCGAAGAGCTCGGCGTTCTTGTCCTTGAGCTCCTCGGCGGCCGCCTGGGCGCGGGCGCTGGCCTCCTCGGCGAGGCGGGCCGCCTCGGCGCGCTCGCGCTCTTTGCGCTGCACCTCCTCGAGCCGCAGCTTCGCCTCGGCCTCGGCCATCTTGGCGAGGTCGGCCTGCACGAGCGCGTCTTGGCGGGCGTTCTGGATGACCACGAGCGCGACGAAGGAGGCGGCGACGAGCAGCGTGAGGAAGACGAGCGCGCCGACGGTGATGGCGCGCTTGCGGCGCGCGGCGCGCAGCTCCTGCTTGAAGACCGCCTCGAGGAAGCGCTGCTGCAGCGCGGGCAGCTCGCCACGGTAGCGGCGCTGGAAGCGCCTTGCCTCCTCGACCATCTCGCCGCGCCACAACAGGCCGCTGTCGTGGCTCTTAGCCTGCCACTGCTTGGCCGCGTTGCGCAGCTGCTCGAGGAAGGCCGCGTCCTCGCCGCTCTCGTCGAGCCAGCGGCGCAGCGTCGGCCAGGAGTGGATGAGCGACTCGTGGACGATCTCGACGGTGGCGCCGCCGCCGCCGGTCTGCACGGTGAGCAGGCGCGCCTGGACGAGCTGGTCGATCAGGCGCTGGACCTCGCCGCCGTCGCGCGACAGCTCGAGCAGCTCCTCGACCGAGACGATGGCGCGGGTGCGCTCGGGTGAGACCAGCCGCAGGAAGACCGCGCGGGCGAGGTTGCGGGTCTGGGGGGCGAGCTCGTTGAGGACGTTGTCCGCGTGGCTGGCCAGGGCGCCGGCGATGCCGCCTATCGACTCGTAGCTGGCGACGGTGAGCAGCTTGCGGGCCGCGTCGCGGCTCTCCCACAGCTTGCTCGCGCAGAACTGCAGCAGCGGCAGCGCGCCCTGCGTCGCCTGCAGGTGCGAGAGCATGTCGTCGACGATCTGGTCGGTCGCGAAGTGGTAGCCGGCCATCTCGGCCGGCTGCACGATGGCGTCGCGCAGGCCGTCGCGGGCCGGCGAGGTGAGGAAGAACAGCCCGCGGCTCACCTCGGCCATGAAGTGCTGGTCCTCGGGCACGCGGTCGAGGAAGTCCGAGCGGATGGAGAGCACGACGCGGGTCGGCGAGGTCGCGTCGTCGGCGATGCCGGCCAGGCAGGCGGTGAAGGCGAGCCGCTCCTCGAGGTCGGCCACCTGGGTGTAGAGCTCCTCGAACTGGTCGATGAAGAGCAGGATGCTGCGCTTCTCGCGCCGGGCGCGCGCGCGCAGCACCGCGCCGGCGTAGCCGGGCTCGTCGCGCAGCCGCTGGACGAGCTTGCGCTGCTCCTCGATGTCGGCCTCCACCGAGATCGAGCTGCTCACCAGCGGGGCGACGACGCTGGCGAGCGCGTTGAGCGGGTTGCGGCCGGGGCGGATGACCATCGACTCCCAGGCCTCGCCCGAGCGCTTGAGCGCGGGGACGACACCGGCGCGCACGAAGGAGCTCTTGCCGCTGCCCGACGGGCCGACGATCGCCATCAGCGGCACGTCGCGCACGCGGTTGACCACCGCGGCGATCTCGTGCGAGCGGCCGAAAAAGCGATCGGCGTCCGATTCCTGGAAGGAGGCGAGGCCCGCGTACGGGCTCTCGTCAATCTTCAGCTCGCGGCTGAAGCGGCCCGGCAGGAACGGCTCGAGGGCGCGCAGCAGCGACAGCGCGTCCGGCCAGCGCTCGGCCTTGTTCTTCTTGAGGCACTTGTCGACGACGTCGGCGAGGTCCTGGGGGATGTTCGGGGCCGCCTTGCGCAGCGGCGGCATCGGCTCGCGCAGGTCGCCGGTGACCGACAGCGCCATGCCGGTCAGGCCTTTGAGCGGGTGCTGCCCGGCGAGCATGCGGTAGAGCATGATGCCGGTGGCCCAGATGTCGGTGGTGTGGTCGATGCCCTGGGCGCGCCACTGCTCGGGCGACATGTACGCGAGCGTGCCCATGATGGCGCCGTGGCGCGTCAGCTCGGCGCCCGGGTCGCCCTCGCCGCCGGCCCCGCCTTCGCCGTCCGAGGTCTTGTCGTCGCCGGCGAGCACCTTGGCGATGCCGAAGTCGAGCACTTTGATGGTGCCCGACTCGGTCACGAAGATGTTGTCGGGCTTCAGGTCGCGGTGGACGATGCCCTCCTCGTGGGCACGCGCCAGGGCGCGTACCACCGGCACCATCAGCTCGACCGCGCGGGCCGGGGGCAGCGGCTTGCCGTCGGAGATGAGCTTGGTGAGCGGATGGCCCTGGAGGAACTCGAGGACCATGAACGGCATGCCGTTGTATTCGTCGGCCTCGTAGATGATGACGATGTTCTCGTGGCCGCAGCGCGCGGTGGTGCGGGCCTCGAGCACGAAGCGTTTGGCGAGCTCCTGGTTGTCGGTGTGCAGGAACTTGATGGCGACGCGGCGGCCGAGCTTGGTGTCGCGGGCGAGGAAGACGCTGCCCATGCCGCCCTTGCCAAGAAGGCGGATGAGCTCGTAGTGCGCGATGCGGTCGCCGGCCTTGAGCCCTCCGACCGCCTCCTTGGCCGACTTGCCGCCGGTGGTGCCGGAAGACGACCTCTCGCCGGTCGGACGCTCGCCGGTGGGCCTCTCGCCCTCGGTGGGCATCAAGGTATTGGGCCTGCGCGAGGGGACGGGGGCGGCCTCGGCCTTCAGCGCGGGGGCCGCCTGCGGGCGCGCCGGGCGCGGGGCGGCGGGGGCGGCCTTGGCGGCGGGCGAAGCGGCCTTGGCCGCTGCAGGCCGCGCGGCGGGTTGGGAAGCAGGCGAGGGTGCGGTGAGGCCGGCGATGGTGTCGCGCTCGCCCTCCCTGGTCGCGGCGCGGCCGGGGGCCGCCGTCGGGCTTGTGGCCACGGCCTTCAGCTTGGCCGCGCGGTTGGGCAGGTATTGGGTCTCTGCGTCGCCGGCGTCAGCGGCCGAGGTGGGAGGCGCGGCGGAGGCCGCAGCCTGCAGGTTGTCGGTGCGCTTGGGCAGGTACTGCGTCTCGGCGTCGCCGACGGTCGCAGCGGCAGGCTCGGGCTGCGGCGCCGCGGCCGTTTTCAGGTTGGCCGCGACGTGCTGGGTGGGCGCTTCGCCGACGTGGGTTGCTGCCGCGGGGAGGTGAAGCGTCTCCTCGTCGCCTTTGTTGGCTCGCGGCACGTGAAGCGTCTTCTCGTCGCCTTCGCTGGCTCGGGGCGCGATGTGGAGCGTCGCCTCGTCGGCTTGGTTGGCTCGAGGCGCCGGTTGCGTGACGGCCGCCGACTTGTGCACCCCCTCGACCTTGGCGACGTTGTGCGGAGTCCTGCCCGTCTTGTTCTCGCTCATCGTTGGCCGCTTTCCTTCCGAGGGTGCGAGGGCGCAGGCAGCGGTGATCTGCGCCTGCGGTCGCGAAGCCGCCGAGCTCCCGCGACACCCGCCCGCGAAGCCTCCTGCCGCTCGCGAGGGGCGCCTCACTGGCTCGGCGTCGTGACTGTCCTGGTGTCCTCTCGATCCTTCGCTAGCTGGGGCGTTTCTGATAGCCGGCACCCAGCGTACAGCGGTGGGCATTCTCCCGCTTTCCGGAGTGATCGCCAAGCGGAAGGGCTGCCGGCGGCCGCGGCGCGAGGCCGCCGCGAAAAGCTCCGAGAGTAGAGTAGTGCCCGTCGAGGGCAGTGCAGGCGAGGAGAGGATGGTCACGGGAACGGACCGAACCTGCGTAGACCGCCTTCCTGCGAGGTTTTTTCCATGGTCGGGTGGCTGTTGCTGGCGGCGATCTTCGTGCTCGTGCTCCTTGCCCTGTTTCCGGGCATGCTCCGCAGTTCCCGCGAGGAGCGCCTCACGAGGCAGGCCGACAGCTTGAAGAAGCGGATGGGGCAGGTCTTCGTGGGCGCGCACGAGTACCGCGACGTGAAGCTCGAGGAGTACCCGCGGCTCGACCGAGGCTGGTACGAGGCGGTCAGCCACGAGCTCGCCTCCGCGGGTTTCACGCACGTCGGCGACGTCGTGGACCTGACCGTGGCGCGCGCCCTCCCCAACCTCGAGAGCGTCTCGCGCGGCTTCGTCGCCGCCGACGGCCGCGTGCGCGCCTCGGCGGCTCAGGTGCGGCCGAAGGGCTTCGCGCGGCTGATGCAGATCATGGGTGTCGTCCCGCGCCGGCTGCGAGTCGTCGAGCTGTGCGGCGAGCTGAGCGACGGCGCGATGCTCGTGACCGTCGACTCGGCGGGCATCGACCACCTCTCGCTACCCGAGCAGATCGCGACCGAGCGACTGCCGCCGGAGACGCCGCCGCTCGAGCTGTTGCGCCGCCACCTCGAGCGGGTCGCCGCGCTCGGCGACGACGTCCCGCTCGTGCTCTTTCGCGACTGCCACGATGCGTTGCAGTCGGCGCAGCGGGCGAACGTGCTGATGGCGATCCACCGCGACGGCGTCGGCGCCCTGACGCGCGAAGAGCTCGAGAGCTCGGTGGGACGAAGCCTCACGAAGGCCGAGGAGCGCCTCATCGAGAAGCTGCAGAAGCCGAGTTGATCCGCGCCATTGCCCTGCGGTGGGAAGGTCGCCGACGGTGTCGGTCCATTGCCGATCCGGGCAGCGGGCTGTCGGCGGTGCCGCGGGTCGATTTCGCGACGTGAGCCCATTGCCATTTGGGGTCGCGGGTTCCCATCCCGGCGGTGAGCCTCGCCCTCGACTCCCCCAAACCACGACTCGGCCGAGCGCGCGCTGGCTATTCGCTGCTTGGCACTGTCTTGCGCGAGGCTGTATCAAGGTCCGCGCCTCGGGCGCCCATCCGCGGGCGCCGGCCGGACCCGACGATGTCCTTGATCGCTCGAGCACTGTGGTTTCGCCAAGACGAGAGCTTGCTCGCCAGGCTGCTGCTGTCGCCGCTGTGGCTGCTGTCGCTCGTCTTCGGCCGCGTGGTCGTGCGGCGGCGCGCCGCGTGGCGGCGCAAGGCCCTGAAGGTCGGCGCGCGGGTGGTCTCCGTCGGCAACCTCACCGTCGGTGGGGCGGGCAAGACGCCGGTGACCATCGAGGTGGTGCGCCGGCTTACCGCCCGCGGCGAGCGGGTCGCCGTTCTCTCGCGGGGCTACGGCCGAAAAGGCGAGGGCAAGGCCGTCGTGGTCAGCGACGGCGAGCGCATCCTCCTCGATGCGCGGGCGGCCGGGGACGAGCCGGTCCTCATCGCCCGCTCCTGCCCGGGCGCGCTGGTGCTCGTTGGGGCCGATCGCGCGAGCCTCGCGCAACTCGCCGTCGCGTGGTTGGGCGCCCGGACGCTGGTGCTCGACGACGGCTTCCAGCACCTGCGGCTCGCGCGCGACCTCGACATCGTCGTGATCGACGGCTCCAACCCCTTCGGCAACGGGCACCTGATGCCGCGCGGGCCGCTGCGCGAGCCGAAGCAGGCGCTCGCGCACGCGGGTCTCATCTGGTTGAGCAAGGTCGACCAGGCGTCGCCCGACTCCATCGAGCGGCTCGCCGCGGAGGTGCGCCGGCTTACCGGCGCCGATCCCGTGCGCTCGGCCTACCGCGTCGCCGACGTGCGGCGGCTCGAGTACGACGGAGGCTCGGTCTCGCTCGGCCCCGACGCGCTCCGCGGGCGGCGGGTCTACCTGCTCGCGGCCATCGCGCGGCCCGAGTCGTTCGCGCGGACCGTCGAGGGGCTCGGCGCCGAGATCGCGGGAGCGACGCTGCTCCCGGACCACGCCTTCTTCGGCGACCGCCGGCTCGAAGCGGCGGCCGCCGCCGCGCGCAAGGCCGGCGCGGAGGCGGTCGTGGTGACCGAGAAGGACGCGGTGCGCTTGGCCGCGCCGAAGACGGCCGGCCTTCCCTTCCTCGCCGTTCGGGTCGAGCTCGACATCCTCGCCGGCGAGGACCGACTCGCCGAGGCGCTCTGATGGGCTTGCTCCTCTTCGTCTTGCACCGGCTCCCCAAGCGTCTTGCCGAGGCGCTGATGCGCGCGCTCGCCTGGCTGGCGTGGGCGCTGGGCGTACGGCGAGCGGTCGCCCGGCAGAGCCTGGCGATAGCCTTCCCCGATATGCCCGAGGCGAAGCGCCGTGAGCTCGCCAGGCGCAACTACCTGCACCTCGGCACGTGCGCGGCCGACTTCCTGCGCAGCCCGGCGCTGAAGGACGAGGAGCTGAGGGCGCTCGTCGACCCGGGCGACTGGGCAAAGGTCGAGCCGTACCTGCGCGAGAAGAAGGGCTTCATCGTCGCCACCGCGCACTTCGGAAATTTCGAGCTCTTCGGGGTCTACGCCGCTCGCCGAGGTGTGCCGCTCGCGATCCTCACGCGCGTCTTGAAGGGCGCGGCCAACGCCCGCTGGGTGCGCACCCGAGCGCTCGCCGGCATCCGCGAGATCCACCGCGGCTGGGACAACCTCTTCAAGTCGGTCGAGTCGGGCGAGGCGCTTGCGTTGCTCATCGACCAGAACATGCTGCTCAAGCGAGCGGTCTTCGTCCCGTTCTTCGGCCGAATTGCCGCGACCACGCCGGCCCCCGCGGTGGTCGCCGAGAAGACCGGTGCGCCGGTCTTCCTCGCGCTGATGCCGCGCAAGGACGACGGCACCTATCGCGTCGTCATCGACGGCCCCTTTCACTTCGAGGGACGAAGCGACGACCGCCAGCAGGACATCGTCGCGTTCACGGCGATGCTCAACGACCGGCTCGAGGCGCGCATCCGCGAGCACCCCGAGCAGTGGTTCTGGCTGCATCGGCGCTGGAAGACGCGGCCTCCCGAGGAGGCTGCGGCCGCTGCGGCGGGCTGAGGCCCGCGGGCGCAGCGACCTCCGAGGAGGGAGCGGCCGGCGCGAGGGAGGAGGGAGCGGCCGGCGTCCCGCCGGCCACCCCGCGCGAATCTAGTTGTTGCTGTACATGAACTCGTCGTCGCCGTCGGTGACCGTGATGAGGAGAATAGTGTCGGCCTTGAGCGTGTCCGCCGTCTCGTTCCAGGCCTGTTCCATCACGGTGGCGTGGTCGGCGCTGTAGGCGAGCACGTGGAGGATCTGCTTTACCCACTTGTGCTCCGGCGCGACGTTTTCCGAGCTGTCGAGGATGCCTTCGAGCTTCTTTTGGAGCAGCGACTTCGCCGTCGCCAGCGGGTAGGGCGCCTCGCGGGGATAGCCGACCGCGCGGGTGACGCTGACGCCGATCTTCATCCCGTCGATCTCGACCAGCAGGTCGGTGATCTTGCTGTCGGGGTCGAGGTAGCTCACCTCCATCTCGGTCGCGAGGAGGCTGGCGAGCTCGCAGCGCTCCAGCACCTCGTAAGCAAAGACCTCGGAGAGCAGCGAGCTGCCGCCCGCATTTCCGTCGTTGATGATCTCCTGGCCGCCGTCGGTGAGGAGCTCGAAGTCCTCGTCGTCGTAGGGGTCGTCCCCGAAGTCGATGCTGTTGTGGATGACGAACGGATCGGGCGAGGTGAGCTCGTCGTCGAGCACGCCGCAGGCGCCCGAGATGGCGCCGAAGCCGGGCAGGGGCACCTCGACGCTGGCGTCTGGGATTTCGCCGGCATCGGGCTCTTCGCCCGCGTCGGGCGCCACCTCGCCCGCGTCTTCGGGCAGGCCAGAGTCGGTCGCTATGGCCGCGTCGAGGACGCCCGCATCCGGCGCGAGGTTGTGTTCGTTACCGGCGCAGGCGGTGACGAAGACGCCGAGGATGAAGATCGCGGACCAGATTCTCGAGCGGGACATCGTTCCTCCGACGGTGCGTTCGCCGGATAACGTAGCAGGTTCGCCTCGCGATCGTGCCGCAGGCTGGAGCCCGGCCGCAGGCGCGTGCGGCCGGCCGAGCGCCCGCCGGCCGCTTTGGGGCGCTCACTGTCTCGGTTCCAGAGGCCGCGTGTCCCAGGAGGTCGTCGCTGTCGGGAACGGTTCTGGGCCAGGTAGGGTGCTGAAACGGCTCGTCTCACTGGACGAGCTCCGTCCGCGTGGCCGAGTCAGAAGCGCGGCGCGCGAGGCCCGAATCGAACGCCACACGTCGCCGAGGTCCGCAGCCGCGCGCTTGACATGCCGGCCGCGGCAGTGGACTGGAGAGGTTTCGCAGTTCCGCAGGAGAGCGCGATGGCCGTCACCAAGGACGAGATCGCCGACGTCGTCGAGGCGCACCTCGCTCGACACGGCTTCGAGAGGATGACCGTCGACGAGATCGCCTCCAAGCTCGGCATCTCGAAGAAGACGCTCTACCAGCACTTCGAGACCAAGCAGGACGTGTACGCGTACGTCTTCGAGCGCATCGGCGAGAAGAGCCGGGCGCAGCTCGCCGCCTCGGTCGCCGGCGAAGGCTCGTGCCGCGACAAGGTGCTCAAGCTGCTGCGGATGATCCTCGTCCAGGCTCGCGGGCGCGTCGTCAGAATGGGCGACGATCTGCGCGGTGAGCACGTCGTGGCGGCGAGCGCCTGCGCCGAGGCCTACGGCTCGCTGCTCGAGGACCTGCTCGAGAAGGGGCGCGTCCAGGGCGAGTTCGCGATCACCAGCCCGGCGCTGGCGCAGCGCATGGTCGCGGCGATGCTCAACGAGTACTCGCTGATGCTCAGCGAGAACCTGAAGCTGAAGCGCGACGAGGAGCTCGTCGCAGCCATCGCCCGATTCCTCGGGTGAAACGGCGTCGAGCCGGCCGGCTCGCGTTGCCATCCGCCGCTGCCGAGTCATCTCCAGGGCCGAGGGCGAGCGCCGGCGGCGATTCTCCGGGGTCGCGCGCTCGTCGCCCGGCGCTCGATTGACTCCATTGTTCATCTCCCGATAATCGCTGCCCCGTGCGTGCACCCTGTCAGCTCGAGCATCCCCGGTCGCTCCTGCCGCTCCTGGAGGCCTTTTCGGGCCGCCGGGTCCTGGTCGTCGGCGACATCGTCGCGGACCACTACATCTACGGAGAGACCGATCGCATCTCGCGCGAGGCGCCGGTGCTCATCGTGCGCTACGAAAGGTCGGAGGTGCAGCTCGGCGGCGCGGGCAACGCGGGGGCGAACCTGCGCGACCTGGGCGCGAGCGTGACCGCGCTCGGCGTGGTCGGCCGCGACGAGATGGGCGCGCAAATCCGGGCCCACTGCCGCAAGCGCGGCATCCGGCTCGTCTCGCCCAAGGCGCGCGGACTGGTCACCGAGACGAAGACCCGCATCCTCGCCGGCGGCCTCAACACCCGGCGCCAGCAGATGCTGCGGCTCGACCGCGGCGCCCCGGGGCCGCTGAGCGAGGACGTCCAGGCGCAGCTCGCCGGGCTGCTCGGAGAGCTGGCGGGCGAGGCCGACGCCATCCTCGTCTCCGACTACGGCGGCGGGGTGCTCGGCGAGAAGGTCATCGCCGCCTCGCTCGCGGCCGCTCGCTCGAAGGCGCCGGTGTGCGTTGACTCGCGCTACAACCTGCGCGCCTTCGCCGGCGCGACGCTGCTCAAGCCCAATGAGCCGGAGTTCGAGGCGCTCGCCGGCGCTCGTCCGGAGAACGACGCCGAGCTGCTGAGGACTATCCGCCGCACCCGCAAGCGCGTGCCCTCGAAGGCGATGGTGGTGACCCGTGGCCGCAACGGCATGGTGCTCGCCCAGGGCGAGGCGATCACGGTCATCCCGCCGCACGGCAGCCGCCCGGCGGTCGACGTCACCGGCGCGGGCGACACCGTGGGCGCGACCCTGACGCTTGCGCTCGCCGCCGGCGCCAGCTTCGAGGAGGCGGCCCGGCTCGCCAACATCGCCGGCGCCCTCAAGGTGCAGAAGATGGGCACCGTGACCGTCAGCTTCGCCGAGCTGCGCCGTGAGCTCGAGGAGCCCCAGGCATGAGCATCACCAAGATCGAGCCCCTCGCTGCCCTCGTCGAGAAGGTCCAGGCCGCCCGCGCCCAGGGGCGTACCGTGGCATTGGCCAACGGCGTCTTCGACCTGCTGCACGTCGGCCACGTGCGCTATCTGCAAGCCGCCAAGGAGCTCGCCGACGTGCTCGTCGTCGCGGTCAACAGCGACGCCTCGACCCGCGCCTACAAGGGCCCGGGCCGCCCGGTGATCCCCGAGGCCGAGCGCGTCGAGATGGTCGCCGCGCTCGCCTGCACCGACTACGTGGTCCTCTTCGACGACACCGACGTGCGCGCGGTGCTGCGCGCGCTCAAGCCCGACGTGCACGTCAAGGGCACCGACTACACCGAGGCCTCTGTCCCCGAGCGCGACGAGGTGCTCGCCTACGGCGGCCGCGTCGCCGTCGCCGGCGATCCGAAGGACCACTCCTCGACCGACATCATCCGCCGGCTCCACGGAGGCTAGCCGAAGGTGCCGCGCCTCTCGGTCACGATCATCACCAAGGACGAGGAGCGGGACCTGCCCGAGTGCCTGGCGTCGGTCGCTTTCGCCGACGAGGTGATCGTCGTTGACGCGCAGAGCAGCGACCGCACGCAGGAGATCGCGCGGGCCGCCGGTGCCAAGGTCTTCGAGAACCCCTGGCCCGGCTACGCCGCGCAGAAGCGCTACGCGATGGAGCGGGCGAGCGGCGACTGGGTGCTCAATCTCGACGCCGACGAGCGCGTCTCGCCCGAGCTGCGCGAGGCGCTGCCGAGGGCGATCGCCCGCGAGGACGTCGGCGGCTACCAGGTCGCCTTCCGCACCTGGATCTTTGGGCGGCGCGTGCGCTTTGGCGCCTTCAGCGGCGAGCGGCACCTGCGCCTGTTTCGAAGGGCGAAGGCGAGCTATCCGGACTGCGAAGTCCACGAGGGCGTCGTCGTCGCCGGGAAGGTCTCGCGGCTCGACCCGCCGATCCTCCACCACACCTACGCCTCGCTCGAAGAGTGCCTCGAGAAGGTGAACCGCTACTCGAGCCAGGCCGCGCTCCAGCGCTATCGGGCCGGGCGGCGCTTCGGGCCGCTCGATCTGCTGCGTGGGCCGTGGGGCTTCTTTCGGCGCTATGTGCTTCGGCTCGGCTTCCTCGACGGCTACGCGGGCTTGATGCACGCCTGGCTCTTCTCGCTCTACGACCTGGCCAAGTACGCCAAGCTCGACGACCTCGACCGGGCGGCGGCGCTGCCGCGGCCTGACGACGAGGCGCCGAACGGTCGAGCAGGGAGCGCGGGCGCGGCATGAGGATCCTCTCGCTGCTCTCGACCTCGAGCGTGACCGGCCCGGCGGAGCTGTGCGTGAGTGACGCCGAGGCGCTGCGCGACGCGGGCCACGAGGTGCTCTTCGGCTGCGACACGAAGCGCCCGGGCAACTACGTCGAGGCAATCCGGCGGGCGGGGTTCGAGGTGATGGACGAGCTTGTGCTCTGCCGCAAGTCGTCGCCGATGGACCTGGCGCGCGACCTCTCGCGCCTGCGTCGCCGGATGCGCGGCGCGGACGTCGTCCACTGCCGCTTCTCGCACGACCACACCGTGGCCCTGCTGGCGATGAAGGGGATGTCGCGGCCGCCGCTGCTGGTGCGCACCGCCGAGATCGCGCCTTCGCTGCGCCCGGGCTTCGCCCGCGGCATCGCCTTCCGCGCCTGCGACGCGGTCGTCGTCTCGTGCCGGCAGTACGCCGAGCGCCTGCGCGTCGGTCACGGCGTCCCCGCCGAGCGGATCGTCGTGCTCCCAGGCCGCGTGGACCTGCGGCGCTTCACGCCGGGCGACGGCGCGGAGCTTCGCTGCGAGCTCGGGGTGGGCGAGGACGATGTGCTCTTCGGCATCGTCTCGCGCATCAAGGTCGAGCGGAGACACGAGCTGCTGGTGCGCGCGTTCGCGCAGATTGCGCCCGCGCAGCCGCGGGCGAAGCTGGCGATTGTTGGCCGCGGCGAGCACGAGCCGGACCTCCGCGAGCTGGTCGCCTCGCTCGGGCTCACCGGGCGCGTGCTCTTCGCCGGCTATCGGACCGGAGACGCGCTCGTCGAGGTCTACCGGGCGCTCGACGTGAAGGTCTGGCTCGCCGAAGGCAACGACGGCACCTGCCGCGCGGTGCTCGAGGCGATGGCCTGCGGCAAGCCGGCGATCGTCGGCGACCACGGCGCGATGAGCGAAATCGTGCGCGATGGCGTTGACGGCCGGGTCGTCCCGCTCGATGGGCGAGCGCTGGCTGACGCGCTCGCCTCGATGTGCGACGAGCGACGGCGCGCCGAGGCCGCGGCCGGCGCGCGTGAGAGGGCGTCGGCCTTCGATCTGCCGGTGCGCGCTCGGGAGATCGTGGGGCTTTACGAGCGCCTGGCACAACTCAGGGCGTACCCCCTCCGGTCAGCCCGAGCGTAGCCTCCCGCGGAACGCGGGAGGCGGATTCGAGGGCCCTGCGTGAGTTCGAGGAGCCCTTCGACTCCGCTCCCGACGCTTGCGCGTCGGGAGCTACGCTCAGGGTGAACGGGTGCGCCGCGCGGAATCGACGAGCCCTTCGACTCCGCTGCCGCCGCTTGCGCGTCGGGAGCTACGCTCAGGGTGAACGGGTGCGCCGCGCGGAATCGAGGAGCCCTTCGACTCCGCTCCCGCCGCTTGCGCGTCGGGAGCTACGCTCAGGGCGAACGGGTGCGCCGCGCGGAATCGACGAGCCCTTCGACTCCGCTCAGGCAAAACGGGGCATAGCTCGGTTGCGGCGCTGCGAGCGCTTACGGAAGCCGCCGCGCGAAGGTGTCGGTGCCGTTCTGTTTCAGGACCACGCCGGTCACCTTGCCCTCGGCGTCGACCTGGAAGACGAGCTTCGCGCGCACGGCCCGGTAATAGAACTCGGTCGCGGTCTCCGGGTAGATGCCGAGCGGCGCCTGTCCGGTGACGGTGGCGAAGAGGCGCTCGCCTTCCAGCGCGACGGCGAGCGTGAGTCCCTCGGCGACCAGGTAGCTGCCGACATAGCGCGCGAGCGTCTCCTGCGGCAGCTCGGCGATGCCCTTCATCTCGAAGAGGTAGGGCTTGCCTTGCATCACTCGCAGCACTGCGTGGCCGAGGGCGTCGACGAAGCCCGTCCCGTTGTTGGCGAGCATGACGGCCCCGAGCTTCTGCTCCGGATAGAAGCCGATGAAGCTGTGGAAGCCTCCGGTCTGGCCGTTGTGCCAGACGAGGCCGTCCTTCTTGCCGATTATCCAGCCGAGCCCCATGTCGCGCCCCTGGCCCAGCTCGCGCCGCGCCTTGCGCGTCAGCTCGAGGGCGGGGGCAATGGGCGAGTCGATCTCTCCGAGGTTCGCGCGCAGGAAGCGCAGCATGTCGTTTGCCGTCGAGCGCAGCCCACCTGCGGCGGCGAGCGAGGAGAGATCCCAGTGGTGGACTGGCCGGCCGTCCATGTCGTGGCCGCGCGCGAAGCGGGCGCGCTGCTCTTCGGTCAGCGCGATGGCTGTGTCCTTCATCCCGAGCGGCTCGCAGATGCGCTCGCGCACGAGCTGCTCGAAGGGCTTGCCGGCGCGCTGGGCCAGCGCGTGCCCGAGCAGCCCGACGGCGAAGTTGCTGTACTCGCTTGCAGCGCCGGGCGCCCGCGGCAGCGTGTAGTCCGCGAGGAAGGCGAGCATCTTCTCAACGGTGTAGTCGGCGAACGGGTTTGCGAGATCGGCAGGCTCGAGGTTCGACGGCATCTGCGGCAGGCCCGAGGAGTGCGTCGAAAGGTGCTCCAGGCTTATCTCGACCCCGTCCAGGCTCGGCACGCGCGCGCCGCCCAAGAGCGCCGAGACCGGCTCGTCGAGCTGCGCCTCGCCGCGGATGACCATGTCCGCGAGGAGGATGGAGGCGAATACCTTGGTGATCGAGCCGATCTCGAAGAGCGTGTCCGGCGTGACGGCCGCACCTCCGGCGCCGCTCGTCCCGTAGGTGAAGATCTCGGCGCCGTCCGGCCCGGCGACCGCTATCGCGAGCCCCTTCAGCCAGAGGTCCTTGATCAGAGGCTTCGCGAGCGCATCGATCTTCTCGCGAAGTCGGCTGCTCGGTTGCCGGGGCGCGGCAGCCAGAGGCTGCGCGACCCCATCGATCTTCTCGCGCGGCGGGCTGCTCGGTTGCTTAGGAGCCGCCTGCTCAGCGGCGGGGACAGGGCGCTGGGGAGCTGCGCATGCCGCGGCCGCGGCGAAGGCGAGTCCGAGAAGTGCGTGTTTCATCCTTGTGACCGTGACCTCTCCGGGAGTGAGGGCGGAGGATAGCACACCCGCCGGCGCGCCGGGCCGCCGCTCGCGGCGCGCTCGAGCGGCCGAGGGATGCCTCATCCCGTCGCAGTGCGGAGACATCGCCGCTCGGCGCTCTGTTCCGGGACGGGCGCGACCCCACCTTCAGAGAGGCGCCGCGCGGGAGCGTCTTCGCCCGCTCGCAGGCTCCAGAGGGCGGCGCCGGAGGAGCGAGCCATGGCTCAGAGGCGGATCCTGATTCTCTACGCGACCTCGCACGGGCACACCGGCAAGGTCGCCGAGCGGCTTGCGGGCCAGCTTCGCCTGCGCGGCTACCCGGTCGACCTGCGGCAGATAGGCAAGTTGGAGCGCGACTTCTCACTTTCGCGCTACGACGCCGTGCTCGTCGGCGGCTCGGTCTACGCGCGCAGGTTCCAGCGCCCGCTGCGGCGCTTCGTCGCGGCCAACAAGGCGCAGCTCGAGAGGATGCCGGCTGCCTTCTTCGCAGTAAGCCTCGCGGCCGCCTCGAGGAAGCCCCGGGAGCTGCGGATCGCGCGCGAGGACGTCGAGCGGTTCGTCATCGACACGGGGTGGAGGCCGCCGAGCGTCGGCTACATTGGCGGCGCGGTCAGCTACACGTCCTACAACCCGCTGACCAAGCTGCTGATGCGGCTCGTCTTCCGCTCGCTGGGCGCCACGGATACGAGCCGCGACTACGTCTTCACCGACTGGCTGGCGGTGCAGCACTTCGCCGACGGCTTCGCCGACCTGCTCGAGGAGCTGCCGACGCCGCCCGAGCAGCCTTGGGTGCCGCCGAGCATCTCGCCGCACCGGCCGCACGCCTGACCAGGGGCGCCGGGTTCCCGAGCCGCGTCGGAGCGCGCGGTGGAGTGAAGGAGGACTGACTCGGACCGGAGAGGCGGCGCCCGGTTCAGTGCTCGCTCGCACGGCGTTGGCGAGGGTGCCGCCTCGGGCTGCCTACTCGAGCGTCTTGAGCCATTCGCGGGCGAAGGCGCGCGCCGCCTCGGTCGCCTCCTTGCCGGCGCGGAAGCACGCCTTCCACTCGTTGGGTTTTGACTCGTAGTCCCCGCGCTCGAAGCGCCGCGGGCTCCCCTCCTCGCCGACGAGCTTGGCCTTGAAGTCCACCCCGTCGCACAGCTCGAGGAAGCGCTCGAGCCCCGCTTTCACGGCCTTGCGCGGGTCCTCGGGCGGCTGCCGCGCGCGCGCTTCTTCGTACCGGCGCAGCTCGTCTTGGTAGCGCGCCTGCTCCGCTTGCTCGAGGAGCACCGGGTCGGTCGGCACCACGGCTCTCATCTCGGCGAGCGCCTGGCGCACCGTGGCCTGCTGATCGGGCGGCAGGAGCTTGATCTGGTCTTCGGTGCCGGCGAGGTTGCGCTCGAGCTCGGCCTTCACCTCGGCCGCGAGGACCTTGCCGGGCTTGGGCGGCGCGGGCTTCTGCGGCTGCGCGGCCTGGCGGGCCTCGGCATAGCGCTTCTGGAAGGCCTCGGAGCTGAAGTAGGCCTTGGCCAACTGGCCGAGGGCCCGCACCACCTCGGGGCGCTTGGAGGCGGGCAGCGCCTTGAGCGAGTCGGGCACGCTCGGGATCCAGGTCGTCCGGTGGACGACGAAGCTGAAGAGGCTCTCCTCGATATGGCGTCGCTCGATCTGGTGTTCGGACAGCACGTCGGCCGCCCACGCGAAGAGCGGGAGACACAGCGCAAGCGCGACGATGGCCTTGTTCATTCGACCTCCGAGGCTCTCGAGACCCGCGGACCGGGGCGGATCGGGGAGCGCTGCGAGCGGGTGAAGCGCCGCTACTCGTCCGTCTTTCCGGTCAGGCTGGTCACGCGCGAGATGGCGGTGTGGTGCGAGCGCTTGCGCGCCGCCTCCCGGGCCTCGTGCGAGAGCCGGCCTTCGAGCACGGCCTGATCGTCGCGCAGCCGGAGGCGATCCGGCTCGACCTCGGCGGGCGTCGCGCCGCAGTCGAGCAGCTTCTCGAGCGCGATCTCGGCCGCCGTCAGCGCCTGGGCGGCCGCGGGCTTGTCGTTCTCGTGGACCGCGTCCCAGAACGCGGTCTCGTGGTCCGACAGCTTCAGGCGCCACAGCTCGCGCTCGGCCTCGCGGGCCGAGGGTGCATCCGGATCGACCGGCACCGACAGGATGCGGTCGGGCGCTTTGCCCGAGCCGTGGACGGTGAGGGCGATGGTGGCCGCCACCGGCTCGGGCCGCGCGCTCGTCTTCAGCTCGAACAGCAGCCGGCGCGGGTTGCCGCGGCCGATGGGCCCGGTCTCGACGACGAAGCCCTCGGGGCTCACCTTGGTCGGGTAGCGGTGCAGCAGCCGCGCCTCGCGCACCGCGCCCGCCGGCGAGACGCGCACCGTCACGTTCTCCACCGCGATCGCGAAGAGGTCCGACAGGTGCTGGGCGAGCGCGCCGGGGATGTCCGAGGCCTTGTCGACGAACGAGTAGCGCCCGCCGCCGCCAGTGGCGATGGCGCCGACGGCGGACTCGTCGTAGTCGAGCCCGACCCCCATCGCCGAGGTGACGATGCCCTCGGAGGCCGCCGCGCGGGTCAGCTTGAGGAACTCCTGCGGGTCCATCGCGCCCACCGACGGATAGCCGTCGGTCAGGACGATGACGTGCGGCCGGGTGCCGCGCACGAAGACCCGGCGCATGAGCTGGTGGGCCTGCTCTATGGCCGCGTGCAGGTTGGTGCCGACGCCGGGCTTGAGCTCGGCGAGCGCCTTGAAGATGGCCGCGCGGCCCTCGCCGTTGGCCTTCCCCGGACCGAAGAGCACGCGCACCGAGCGGTCGAAGGCGAGCAGACAGAAGGTGTCTTCCGAGTCGAGCCTGTCGACGACCGCGCGGGCGGCCTCGACCGCGCGCGCGAGCCGCGGCCCGCCCATAGAGCTCGAGGCGTCGATCGCCAGGGCGAGGTGGACCGGCTGGCGCGCGGAGGCGCCTTCGTCCGCGGCGCTCAGCTCCAGGAAGAGCAGGTACGCGCTTTCGCGCTCGGGGTGGGGAAGACAGCTCGCCTCGATGTTCATGCTGATCCTCGGGGGTGCTTGCCCCCGGGGAACTTACCCTGTTTCCCGGGGGCCAATCGAGCGGGCGGGCCGCCCTTTACACCCTAGCGGCGACGGCGCAGGGCCGCGAGCGCGAGCGGAGCGACCAGCAGCGCGAGCGCGGTGCCGCCGGCGGCGCCGCAGCCGCAGCCGGTGTCCACGGTGGTGACCGCCGGCTCGCCGTCGATGGGATCGGCGCCGCCCGCGCCCGGGTCGTCGCTCGGGTCGTCGCTCGGATCCTGCGGCGTCGGCGGCTCGTTCGGCTCGTCCTCGCGCGGCAGGCAGAGCCGGCCCTCCGGCAGGCCGGTGCAGATGAAGCCCTTCCGGCAGGTCTCGATCTCGCCGCCCGAGCAGCGCGTGCGGCACAGGCCCTGGTAGCAGACGGTGTCGTCAGCGCACTCGGCGCCGGACATCCAGACCGTGCAGCCGTTCGGGGCGCGCTCGCAGGTCTGCGGGACGCCCTGCAGGTCGCACCTCACCTCGCCCTCGGCGCAGGCGTCGCTGCACGGCTCGGTGCAGGCGCCGTCGAGGCAGATCTGACCGGCCGCGCAGGCGCTCGCCGCCCAGGCGTTGCAGCCGTCGGCCTGCGCCAAGCAGGTCTCGACACTCGTGCCGTCGCAGCGCCGCTCGCCCGCGGCGCACTGCACCGGGCAGGGCTCGCAGCGGCCGTTGACGCACAGCTCGCCCGCCTCGCAGCGGTCGCTGAGCTCCCAGACCGGGCAGTCGTTGGCGTCGATCACGCAGCGCTCGACCGTCGCGCCATTGCAGCGCACTTCGCTGATGGCGCAGTCGGTCCCGCAGGTTTCGCAGGCGCCGCCGCTGCAGAAGTCAGTGCAGCGGGCGCCGGCCTGCCATGAGGTGCAGCCCTGGCTGTCGGCCACGCAGGCCTCGGGGACGTCGCCCACGCAGCGCTTCGAGCCCGCGGTGCACTCGGTCGCGCAGCTCTCGCAGGTGCCGTTGGCGCAGACCGAGCCGTTCAGGCAGCTCGAGCGCTCCCAGTCGGTGCAGCCGGTCCACAGGTCGCGGACGCAGCGCTCGACCGAGGAGGCGCCGACGCAGCGGCTGTCGCCGATGGTGCAGCTCTCGCAGGACACGCAGGCGCCGTTGCTGCAGACCTCGCCCCAGGTGCACTCGTCGGCCGCGACCCAGGAGGTGCAGCCGTTGGCGCCGACCTCGCAGCGCTCGGCGGTGTCGCCGCTGCAGCGGCTCGAGCCCGCGGTGCAGGCGTCGGTGCAGGTCTGACAGGCGCCGTTGACGCAGGCGCTCTGGTTCGGGCAGGCGCTCACCGTCCAGGTGGTGCAGCCGATGGACGCGTCGAGCTGGCAGCGCTTGACCGAGGTGGCGCTCACGCACTGCGAGCTGCCCGCGGCGCAGACGTCCTCGCAGCAGGTGCTGGCGTTGAAGGCGACCTGCTCGAGGGCGGCGATGAGCCCGTTCTGATCGGTGGCGACCAGCGCCTGGCCGGTGCCGCCGGCCTGGGCGATGGCGTCGAGGACGCGCTTGTCGTTGTCGGCCGAGACCTCGGAGCCGAAGCCGACGACGTAGACCTTGTAGCCGGCCGCCCAGAGCGCCGCGGCCGCCTGCTCGCTCGCCTGGTCGTCGAGGCAGTCCTTCGACGCGCAGCCCTCCGCGGTGCTCGCGCACCCGGTGGTCATCTGCCCGCAGGTCTGCGGGTTGAGCTGGTCGCTGCAGTTGGGCAGCCCGTCGGTGATGAGCAGCACGTACGCCGGCTCACCGGCGCCCAGGTTCAGGCTGTCGAGATAGCTGCGCGCGGCCAGCAGGCTCGCCGCGGTTGGGGTGCCGCCGCCCGGGTAGTAAGTCTCGTAGGCGTCTTCGATCTGCGCGGCGGTGGCGGGCACCGCGCTGCGCACCGTGCCGGTGTTGCAGTTGAAGCTCGTCGCCTCCCGCGGGTACATCTGCAGGCCGAAGCGGAAGCGGTTGGAGAACGAGGTGGCCAGGCTGGTGACCGCCACCTTGGACGACTCCCACTTGCGCGGGCAGGTGCTGCAGGAGGCCGAGGGCACCGCCCACATTGAGTTCGACTTGTCCTGGACGACGAACAGCACGGGCAGCTCGTCCGGGCAGGGGACCGCGACGGCCTGGGCGGACGCGAGCAGGACTGCCGCGACGATGGTGGTTCGCAAGTGCATGGTTGCCTCCTCGGGGGCTTACGACATTGTCGCACGCTCGCCTACCCTTGTTGCAGCACCCCTTCTACCTCGAAACCGGACCCTGCTGGAACCCTCCCCGTGCGCTCTTTCGAGCGCTCCCTCGCCTCGCGCGCTCCGCGGGGCCGCCCTGCGCCCACGAGCGCCCGAGCCGGGGGCGCGGGCCGGGAGTTGCCGAGAGTGCCGGGCGAGCGGGCAGGGGGGCGCAAGCCAGAGTGCAGCACGCGACAGAAGGCGAGCCAACCCAGCGAATCCCCTGATATAACGGCCCGGCTTTTCGCCACCGGTCGGCGGAAGACGGAGCACGCATGGCCAAGCCAAAGGACAAGGACCTGGGCGCGCGCAGGGAGCTGCAGGAGGTGCCGCCCGGCGCTAAGGAGCACGACGAGGGCCCGGGCATCGTCGAGTCGATCCTCGGCAAGCGGGTGATGGGGCTCGGCCTGGTCAAGCGCTGGCTCGCGCTCCCGGCCGAGGCGCGCGACGTGCTCTCGACGACCCTGTTCGCCGCGCTCGTCTTCATCCCGTGGCTGGGCGCGGTCGGGCTGTGGGACCCCTGGGAGGTCCACTACGGCGAGGTCGCGCGCACGATGGTCGCCAAGCGCGACTACCTCTTCCCGTACTGGGAGAACGCCTACTTCTTCTCCAAGCCCGCGCTGACGATGTGGCTGCAGGCCTTCGGGCTGTGGGCGTCCGGGGCGCTCAACGGCAACGCGGCCCTGGGCATCTACACCGAGTGGGGAATGAGGCTGCCGTTCGCCGCGCTCTCCATCCTCGCGGTCGGGCTGATCACCCTGGCCGTCGGGCGAGTCTTCAGCCGGCGCGCCGGGCTCATCGCCGGCTTTGCCACCGCGACCAGCCCGCTCTACTTCCTGCTCGCGCGCCAGACGGTGACCGACACGCCGTTCGTGACCCTGATGGCCAGCGGCCTCGCCTGCTTCATGATCGCCGAGCTCGACCCGAAGACGCGCGGCGAGCTCAACCCGAACGGCACCGCGCGCTCGCCGAAGGCGACCTTCTGGTGGTGCCTCGCCTACGCCTTCTTCGGCCTGGCGACCCTGGCCAAGGGGCTGCTCGGGTTCGCGCTGCCCGGGCTCATCATGCTCGTCTACCTGCTGGTCACCTGGGACTGGAAGGTGCTGCGGCGCTCGCGGGCGCTCCACGGCATCGCCTTGCTCGTGATCATCGCGGTGCCCTGGTACCTGACCCTCATCCTGTTCGACGGCAAGGACGACGAGTCGAAGACCTTCTACTACCGCTTTTTCGTCCACGATCACTTCAAGCGCCTGGGCGCCGGGGTCCACACCACCACGCCCGGCGGCACCTTCGCCTACTTCATCGAGCAGCTCGGCTTCGCGATGTTCCCCTGGGCCGCGCTGGTGCCGGGGGCGCTCGCGCTCATCGGCAAGCTGCGCCCGCGCGACCAGGACACCAAGAGCCGCGGCGCGCTCTTCGTCACGATCTGGGCGGCGGCCTCGTTCTTCACCTTCGCGATGAGCGCGACCAAGTTCCACCACTACTGTTTCCCGGTGGTGCCGCCGCTCGCGATCCTCGCCGCGCTCTACGCCGACAAGCTGTGGCGCGAGGGGATAGAGGGGAACGCGGTGCCGGTGCTGCTCGGCATCGCCTTCTTCGCCGCGATAGCCCAGAACCTCTGGCTCGCCCCGAAGCACCTCGTCAACCTGTTCGTCTACAACTACGAGCGGCCGTACCCCTCGGTGGAGGTGAACCCGAAGCAGGTCTTCTCGGTGATCTTCGTGGGCGGCGGGCTGTGGCTCGTGCTCGCCTACGTGTGGCGGGCCAAGAAGATGCTCGCCGGCACCTTCGCGGTCATCGCCGCCAGCTTCGCGGTCTACGTCTCCTGGGTCCACTGGAAGGACCTGAGCTTCCACTGGTCGCAGCGCGACATCTTCTGGGCCTACTACGAGCAGCGCGGCTCGCCCGACGAGCCTATCGGCGCCTACTACATGAACTGGCGCGGCGAGACCTTCTACTCGTCGAACCACATCCGCCAGATCAAGGACGCCACAAAGTTCCACGAGCTCCTCGCGCACAAAGGGCCGCTGTGGCTCGTCGTCGAGCAGAGCCGCTTCAACGGCATGAAGAACATCATCGAGGCCAAGGGGCGCACCGTGGAGATCGCGGACCGTAGCTGCAACAAGTTCTACCTGGTCTCGGTGAACTGAGAGGATGCGCGCCGAGCCCAGGGAGACTCCCCGGCGCCGCTCGAGCCCGCGATGAGCGAGGCGATCGTTGCCCGCAACCTCGGGCGCCGCTTCGGCGAGCGCACGGCAGTCGAGGGGCTCAGCTTCTCGGTCGGCAAGGGCGAGGTCTTCGGTCTGCTCGGGCCCAACGGCGCCGGCAAGACGACCACGGTGCGCATGCTGTGCGCCCTGCTCGCGCCGAGCGAGGGCGAGGCCGAGATCTGCGGGCTGCGGCTGGGCGCCGACGACCTCGGCGTGCGCGCCTCGGTCGGCCTGCTCACCGAGCAGCCTGGGCTGTACGACCGGCTCAGCGCGCTCGAGAACCTGCTCTACTTCGCGCGCCTCTACGGGGTCGAGGAAGCGACGGCGCGCGAGCGCATCGGGAAGGTGCTCGAAACCTTCGGGCTGAGCGGGCGCGAGCACGAGCGGGTCGGCGGCTTCTCGAAGGGCATGCGCCAGAAGCTCGCCATCGCCCGGACGCTCATCCACGAGCCGAAGGTCGTCTTCCTCGACGAGCCGACGAGCGGGCTCGACCCGGAGGCGAGCGCCACCGTGCGCGCGCTGGTCGAGCGGCTCGCCGGCGAGGGGCGCACCATCGTCCTGTGCACCCACAACCTCGACGAGGCCGAGCGGCTGTGCGACCGGGTGGCGATCGTCAAGGGGCGCATCCTCGCCATGGGCGAGATCTCGAGCCTGCTCTCGGGCACAAGCCATGTCGCCATCGAGCTGGCCGAAGAGGCCGCTGGGCTCGCCGAGAGGCTGCGAGGCGCGCCGGGGATCGAGGCGGTGGAGGCCGAGGCGGGGACGCTGCGCGTGCGCATCGCCGCTTCCGACGGCGTCCCCGAGCTCGTCGGCCGGATCGTCGCGCTCGGCGGGAGGATCCAGGCGGTCAGGCCCGCGGCGCGTGAGCTCGAGCGCGCCTACCTCGAGCTCGTCGGCGGCGGCGCTGGCCAGTCGACCAGTGAAATCTGATAGATGAACGGTCGTGCGTCTGTCCACTGGAGCGATCTCATGCCCGGGACCCTAGCCCGTCGAAAGCACGCGCCCTCCTTGAAGCCCATCGAGCCGGAGAAGGCTGAGCAAGCGGCCGAGATCCTCAAGGCTGTCGCCCATCCGCTGCGGCTGCAGATCATCGCCCTGCTGTGCGAGGAGCCGCTCCACGTCAAACGGCTCGCTGAGCTGCTCGAGGCAAAGCAGGCCATCGTTTCGCAGCAGTTGCGAATACTGCGGATGCGCCGCCTGGTCGCTGCCACGCGAAGGGGCGGGCACGCGCTCTACCGGATAGAGGAGCCGCACCTGCGCGAGCTGGTCGCCTGTATCGAGCGCTGCAAGATGCGCTGAGACGGGAAGGCGGCAGCGAGGCGAAGCCTTACGCGGCGATTCTTGCGCGCGGGGCGAAGGGCCGAGGCAGGCCGGAGCCCCAGCCTTCGCCAGGCGGCGTGAAGCTGGAGCCCGAATTCCGGGCGGGAGCTTCGCCCCCGGGCCGAGTCGTTCGAGCCCGTTCCCCGCGCCGGTCTTGCCGCGACTAGCGCGCGAGCGCGAGCGCGGCGCGCTCGAAGGCCGAGAGCAGCTCGGCCTCGCTGTCGAACTCGGTGCAGCGGTAGAGCTGCCGGTCGTCGTCGGCCGCGAGCAGGCTCGAAAGGCGCGAGGCGTTCACCTCGAGCAGCAGGCGCATCTTGCCCTTGCGGTGTGCGCGCAAGGCGCGGAGCTCGGTCGCGTCGAAGGTCTCGTGGCGGATCACCTGCGCGTTGCTCGGGCTGCGGATCGTCATGGTCGGGGGCCTCCTCGAAGTGTGGTGCGAGGAGGCTAGCAAGGGGGGCTGACATTGCCGGCGACAGTCGAGAGTCGAGGGTCGAGGGTCGAGAGTTGAAGTCGTGATTGTGCTCGGCCGCTGGGGCTTCGCGCCGCCCTGGCCGCCCAGCTATCGGCACGGTGGGGCGGAGCTGGCTCCGGCGTCTCGCCTCGTCCCGTTCCGCTGTCCAGCCTCCGAAGCCGGCGAATCGTGCCCGCCGTTGACGACCCCATCCGCCGAACGAAAGGACCGTGGGCCTGTCGGCCGCGCCGCGATTGTCCTCGTGAAGTGGACGGGGCGCTGAAGGACTTCGCGCTGGTGACGCGCACGCGGCTTTCGGTGGCGCCGGTGACCCGGGCTCAATTCGACAGGGTGCTCGCGCTCGCGGGAACGCGGTTGCCGAGAGGCTGAGTCGGAGCCACGGCCTTCTCCGGCTCCCAGAACGCGATTGGCGCGCGCCAAAGCTGTTCTCTGACTCCCAGAAGACGATTGGCGGGCGCCAGAGGCCTTATCCGGCTCCAAGAACGCGATTGGCGGGCGCCAAAGGCCTTCTCCGGCGCCAAGAACGCGATTGGCGGGCGCCCGAGGCCTCCTCTGGCTCCCAGAACGCGATTGGCGGGCGCCAAAGCCGTTCTCTGGCTCCCAGAACGCGATTTCCCAGCGCCCGAGGCCTTCTCTGACTCCCAGAACGCGATTGGCGGGCGCCAAAGCCGTTCTCTGTCGCCCAGAACACGATTAGCTGGCGCCAAAGCCGTTCTCTGTCGCCCAGAACACGATTGGCGCGCGCCAAAGCCGTTCTCTGTCTCCCAGAAGACGATTGGCGGATGCCAGAGGCTTCTTCAAAATCCCAGCAGGCGACTGGCCGCTGGAAGAGGCGACTTTGGAGTGCCCGGCCTCGATTCGTCGGGGCGGGGTTCCGTCTTCGAGCCCCGAGCAGCCTACTCGGAGCCTCACGCCTCACGAACCGCGCAAGTCGAAAAGCCCACGCGGCAAGGGCGGGTACGGTGGTCGCCGATTGCCGACATGGCTCTGCGAATACTGCCTACTACTGTTCGGACACCGGGGCCTTCGTGATCGTCGTCGCCTCCCCGAGTGCGGTGATGCGCGCCGTTCGCATCGCGCTGCCTGGCACAGGCCTTCTTCAGGCGCGCCGGGCACTTGGCTTACCGGGGGCGATGCGTCGACCGACAGCCCGAGGGTCGAGGGTCGAGAGTTGAGGTGGTGATTGTGCTCGGCCGCTGGGGCTTTCGCGCCGCCCTGGCCGCCCAGCCAATCGGTACGGCGTGGCGGAGCTGGAGCTCCGCCGTCCATCCTCGTCCCGCTCCGCCGTCCAGCCTCCGAAGCCGGCGCATCATGCCTGCCGTTGACGGCCCCATCCGCCGAATGAAAGAACCGTGAGCCTATGGGCCGCGCCGCGATTGTCCTCCGCAAGGAGCTCTCCGAAATCCTCTCCAACCGCTCGCTGATCGCCTCGCTGAGCGGGCTGCCGATCACGATGGTCGTCGTCTCGCTCTTCGTTCTCGCGACCTACGTGCGCGGTGCGAACGATCCGAGCGTGGCGGCGATAGCGCGCTGGTACGTCGGAGACCTCGGCGACACGCCGATCTCCGAGGCCATCGTCCAGGTGACGCTGCGCAACGCCATTGGGCTCTTCTTGGCGATGCCGGTCTTCCTGCCGGTGCTCATCGCCTCGCAGTCGGTCGCCGGAGAGAAGGAGCGCCGCACGCTCGAGCCGCTGCTCGCCACGCCGATCACCGCGCGCGAGCTGGTGCTCGGGAAGAGCCTCGCGACGGTCGTGCCGGCGACGGGAATCACGCTCGTCGCCTTCGTGGTGTTCGCCGTCGGTGCCGATCTCATCTGCTGGCCGCTGCTCGGCCGGCTCGTGCTGCCGGACGCCACCTTCCTCTTCGCCGTCTTCGTGCTCGCGCCGCTGCTGTCGTTCCTCGGCAACTGCATCTCGGTGCTGATCAGCGCGCGGGTGAGCGACGTGCGGCTCGCGCAGTCGCTCGCGGGGCTGGTGGTCATGCCCTTCGTCGGCGTCGTGGTCCTGCAGTTCGTCGGACTGCTCGCCTTTGGCCCGCTCGCCTACGCGCTGACCGCGCTCGCCGCTCTGGCCGCCGACGTCGTGATGCTGCGGGTCGCGGTGCGCTTCTTCGATCGTGACCGGCTGCTCACTCGCTGGTCCTGACTCAGCAACGGGCGGAGGGCCCGGCGCGCAGCTTGCGGCCGGCGCGAGCGAGGTCGCGGGGCAGGCTCGGTCGCACTCCGGCATAACTTGCGACCGACGCAAGTTGGGTCTTGGGCCCGGTCGAATCGGCCGGGAGTGGAGCGGCGCGAAGCGCGGTTGGGAAGGCACGCCTGTTGTCGGCGAAAACCACCGCTGGAGCGCGCCGCGAGCAGGCTCGTTCTGCCGGAAATCGAGGGCCGATAGTTACGCCCGCCAAGGGGGCGCGCCAATTGCAGCTATCGGCGCGAGCAGGTTACGATTCGCGCGCATTTTTTTGGGCGCCACCGAAGGAAGGAGACGACATGGGGATTTTCAGCTCCATCGCCAACGAGGCCAAGCGCAACTTCATCGCCCGCTCCGATGAGGCCCGCCAGGACATCATCTATCGGTACCCGGAGAAGAACATCCGGATGCTGACGCAGCTCACCTGCCAGCCCGACGAGATGGCGATCTTCGTCAAGGACGGGAAGGTGGCTGGCCACCTCGGCCCCGGCGGCACCTACAGCCTTGACGCCAAGAACATCCCCTTCCTCTCGGCGCTGCTCGAGAAGGTGACCGACGGCAACCTCTTTGTCGCCGAGCTCTACTTCGTCTCGACCCGCGAGGTGCCCTCGATCAAGTTCGGTGGCCCGCTCGGCTCGGTGACCGACACCGTCACGCAGATGATGTGCGACGCGATGGTCTACGGCGACTTCTCGGTGAAGGTGACCGACCCCGAGAAGCTCATCTTCGGGATGGTCGGCTCGGGCAAGGAGCTGCAGACCAACAACGCCTTCCTCGATTGGTTCAAGGGCATCCTCATGAAGTACATGTCGGATGCCGTCGGCGAGCTGGGCGAGCAGGGCTGGTCGCTCAACAAGATGATCAGCCCGCACTTCAAGCTCGAGTTGCAGGAGGCGGTCCTCAAGCAGATCAAGGACGAGATCGATCGCTACGGGATCCAGGTCGTACAGTTCGGCAACTTCGTCCTCTCGATCAGCGACGAGGACAAGGCCGAGCTGAACCGGCGCAACACGGCCATCGCCGACGACCAGCGGCGGATGGCGCTCGCCCAAAACCCGGCCTACATGGCGGTCGCGCAGGCGGAGATGATGCGCGGGGCCGGCCAGGGCATGGCCAAGGGCGGCGAGGGCGCCAGCGGCGCGCTCGGCGGCATGGGGATGGGCATGGGCTTCGGCATGGCCAACATGTTCGCCCAGCAGCAGTTGGTGCAGCAGCAGGCCGTGCAGCAGCCGCAGACGATCCGCTGCCCCTCGTGCGGCTCGCAGACCCCTCCGGGCAAGTTCTGCAGCTCCTGTGGCAAGCCGCTCGCCGCCGTCGACCCGAAGTGCGAGTGCGGCGCCGAGCTCGCGCCCGGCGCGAAGTTCTGCTCCAACTGCGGCAAGCCCGTGGCGGGGCCGAAGAAGTGCGAGTGCGGCACCGAGCTCGCCCCGGGAGCCAAGTTCTGCCCGAGCTGCGGCAAGGCGGCCGGCTAGCGCGCCTTGCGCGGGCGGGCGATGCTCGCCGCGAGAAGTGAATCGAGGCCCCGCTTCGGCGACGCGGCGGGGCCTCCTTCTTTGTTTGTCGCGACAGCAAGGCGAACACCATGAAGGACCCGAACCCCTGGCCCGAGCTGCCCTGGGAGCCGGGGACGCCGCGCCTCGAGTGGCTGCTCGATCGCGTCGCGGTCCTCGCCGACCGGACCTGCTGTTTCGAGCTGGGCATCGAGCGGGCGATCGAGGCGGGCGAGGTGTCGCGCGCGGCCATCGCCAGCGAGCTCGACGCCTGGGAGCACTGCGCGGCGAACGTCTACCTGTACGTCGGGCTGCGCGAGGCCCAGCGCCTCTCGCCCGAGGACGTCCCCGCGCACGCCGAGGAGCTTGAGAAGGTCTGGCGCGAGCTTATCGATCTGCGCTCGCGGCTGCTCGAGAGGCTCGGCGACCGGCTCGCCGGCGGGGTGTTCGACTACGAGACGGTCGCCAGGGTCGATGACGCGGAGATCCTCCGGCGCGTCGGCGAGCTGCCCGCGTTCGTCGCCGAGACCAACGTGCTGACCGGCGAGCAGACGCTGATGCCTTCGCTGACCGGTTTCCGGGGCAAGCCCGTCACCGCCGACGAGGTCCGCATGCGGCAGAGCGCTGAGCAGAAGCTTCTGCCCGAGCCCGCGACTCTCGAGGCGTTGCTCGCGCACCTGCCCTCGGACTGGGCCAGCGCCATCTTCGACATCCTCGGCCTCGACTTGCCGGACGCGGCCCTCGGCGCCCCGCGCGCCGCCCGCCGCAAGGCTATCGCCGACTACCTCGGCGACGAGGAGCAGCTCGAGGTGCTCGTTGCCGGGCTGCCAGACGAAGCGCGCGAGCTGCTCGCGAAGATCCTCGAGCGCGGAGGGGCGATGCGCTACCTGGACGCGGTCGAGAAGCCCGGCCTGGACGAGGCCGACGGTTTCTACTGGACCGCGCGACCGCCCTCCGGGCCGCTCGCGTGGCTGCGGCGGATGGGGCTTGCCTTCGTCGGCGTGCGCGGGGGGCAGAAGGTCGTCGTGGTCGCGAGCGATCTGCGCAAGCGGCTGAAGGCGGCGCTCGCGCAGTAGCGGGCCGCCCTCGATCTAGATCCGGACCGGAAAACCGCCGCCCTCGAGCCCGCCGAGCCCGCGGAACCGCTGCCCGACGCCCTGGTGCCGGGCGCCAGGGGCCGGGGTGTCCGCGCCGATGGTCATGAAGCCGGTCAGCTTGCCGTCCTGGTGCACCGGACTGGAGACGAGCTCGATGTGCGAGCGCGTCGCGAGCACGCAGGCCATCCCGGGCTGCAGGTCGCGCGGGTCGCGCCACTGCCCGAGCCGGCGGATCGTGGACTTGATGGCGGCGACGGCCCACTGGTCGCCGCCGGGCAACGGCATGCCAGCCTGCCGATAGCACCACGAGACGAACCGCGCGCACCACGGCCAGCCGGCCTTGCCGCCGGTGTACCGGGTGATGGCGCCGGCGTTCGTGCCCGACTCGAGCGTGCCGACCTCGGCGCCCGCGATGCGCAAGAGCTCCCGGATCTTCTCGGGCGTCGGGCGCGCCGCCTTTCTCACCCCGTTCACGAAACCATCCTTCCCGGTTTCCCTACCTCGTCCTGCGACTTGAGGGACTTACCGTGGCCGCGCGCGATCTTCCAGATGTGCGACATGGAGGCCGCGATGAAGTTGGGAGGACCGCCGCCTCGGTGGCCAGCGGCGACGGGAAGAGAGGGCGGCCTCCGACAAGGCGGCGAGGAGGGCAGCGGTCTCGACGGCAAACGGCGGCGGTGACCGAGATCGAGCGGGGAGCCGGCAGACCGGGAGGGCCCGCGGGAGGGCCTGCGGCGACCGAAAAACGGCCGGACAGGCCGCTGGAGGGCCCAAATCGGCCCGTAGAGCGATCTTGGGTCCTCGCGCCTAGGTAAATAGGCCTGGCTGCCCGACAGGCCGTCCTGGGGCCGCCTGGAAGCTCACAGGCACCTTCCAAGGGCTTTGTTTCCTGGCTCTCAATCTGGCGAAACTACTGTGTTTTTCGGCCTCGCTCCGGCCGTCGGCTCGCCGAGGAGCGCGCGGACCGCCACGCTCGCGGCCGTCATGCCGAAAACCGAGGTGACGAAGATGGCGCTGCCTTGGCCTTTCGGCGCGCGGTGCTCGGGGGCCGGGCCAACGACGCCGGGGATCCCATCCTCGTCGCCAGGGAGCGACAGCGGCAGGCGGGCCTTCTCGTGCGACCAGACCGCGAGGATTCCCGTCGGGACCGTGCAGTCGATCCCGTAGTTGCGCCGCAGGTACTTGCGCACGTCCTTGGCGAGCTGGTCGGTGTGCGACTCGCAGAGATCGCTCACCCGGACGGCGGTCGGGTCGAGCCGCCCGGCAGCGCCCATGGTCGAGACGACCGGAATGCGCTCGCGCACACAGCGGGCGAGCAGGTGCAGCTTGGCCGTGACCGTGTCGATGGCGTCGATGACGAAGCTCGTGTCGGCTCCGGCCGGCAGCAGCCGCTCGGCGTTGTGCGCTCCGTAGTGCTCGGCAATCGGCTCGACGCGGAGAGCTGGGTTGATGAGGCGCATGCGCTCGGCCATCGCTTCGGCTTTGGGCCGGCCTATCGAGCTTTCGAGCGCGTGGAGCTGGCGGTTGACGTTGGTGGGGCAGACCCGCTCGCCGTCGATGAGGGTGATGCGCCCGACGCCGCTGCGCGCGAGCGCCTCGGCCGCGCTGGAGCCGACGCCGCCGACGCCGAAGATGATGACGTGGGCTCGGGCAAGGCGAGCGAGCCCGGTCTCGCCGACGAGGCGGGCAACGCGATCGAGACGCGGGTCGATTTGGGTGGGGGAGAGCTTCTTGGCGCCTGCTTGGTCCATTCAGGATTCCTCGAAAGGCCCCGAATATTACCCGCGCTTCAACCCAGGCGAGCTGGACCTGTTCCCGCCGCACCGGTTCGCAGGCCTCCTTCCTTTCGCCCGCTCGCCCCGGCCCCCCGCGGGGAGGCTGCGCCGCCACTGCGCACCTCGTCTCGACTCGGCGGGCAAGCTTCGGTCGCTTCGCGCCTACGAATGCCCGAGGCCGCGAACGCTAGGCGGAGCGGGCCAACGCGCCGGACGGAGGCGTCCGAGCGTGGGCGCCGCAGGTGTGGTGGCGCGCGACAGAAGGCGCGTGATCGGCGGCCGACCTCCTGTCCGCAGGCGCGATTCGCGCGGCGGTCGCATCACGCTTGCGCAGCCGCTTCGCCTTTCGGGGCCGCCGCGGTTGGCTGTGGGGCAATCGGGAGCGTGAACCGGAACCGGCTGCCTTGGCCGTTTTCGCTCTCGACCCAGATCCGGCCCCCGTGGGCCTCGACGAGCGCGCGAGTGATGTAGAGCCCGAGCCCGACACCTTTGATCTGTCGGGTCGTCCTGCTTCGGAAGAAGCGATCGAAGACTTGGTCCAGCTCGTCCGCGGGGATGCCCGGGCCGTGGTCTTCGATGGTCACCTCGACCTTGTCCTCGCGTTCGTTTGCGAAGACCGTCACCGGGCGATCGGATGGCGAGTACTTCTGCGCGTTGGTCAGCAGGTTGAGCAGGATGCGCTCGAGCCTGTACGGGTCGGCGGCGACCGGTGGCAGCGACTCGGGGACTTCGAGCTTGATCCGCTCGCTGTCAACGACACCCGCGCTGCTCTCGAGCAGCTCGTGAAGGTAGGCCCGAAGGCCGAGCGCCTTCGGTTCGAGGAGAAGCTGCTTGGTCTCGACGCGCGCCGAATCGACCAGGTCCTCGATCATCACGTTCATGCGGCGGGCGCTCCTGCTGACCGCCTGCACGTTTCTCTGGAGCTTGTCGGCGGGAACTCCCTTGGCGAGGCCTCTGGCGAGCACGTGCGACTGGAGCTGGATGACCATCAGCGGGGCGCGCAGGTCGTGCGAGATCGCGTGGACGACCCCCTCGCGCAACGCCTCGATCTTCTTGCGCTGGGTGATGTCCTCGATGATCGCGATGAAGTGGAGAGGTCTGTCCTCCTGGTCGCGAAGGAGCGACGCCGTCACGCTGCCCCAGACGACCGAACCGTCCTTCCGCAGGTAACGCTTCTCCATCGAGTAGGTGGCCCGCTCGCCGGCGAGCACGCTGGTCATCGCCTCGCGATCGATGTCTCGGTCGGCCGGGAAGGTCACGTCGCGAGGGTGGAGGCAGGTCAGCTCATCGGCCGAATAGCCTAGGAAATCGCAGAGGCGGCTGTTGACCCACAGCGGGCGCCCGTCGAGCGCGAGGAGCGCCGTGCCGACGGCCGAGTGTTCGAACGCGGTCCGGAACCGGGCCTCGCTGGCGCGCAGCGCCGCTTCGGCGGCGCGCCGTTCGGTCAGCTCGTGCTCGAGCTTCTTCTGGGACTCGACGAAGTCGCGAAAGATCGACTGGAACGGCGTCGCGAGCGAGCCGCTCACGATGGCCTCGTAGATGGCCATCGTCGCGAAGAGCTTGAGCAGGTGGCCGACCAGATTGAAGACGCCGTAGACGTCCGTGTAGAGCGTGAAGGCGAGCTCCGAGCCGACTTTGAGGCCAAGCGCGACGAGGATGAACCCCAGAATCCACCGGTCGAGCCGGTCGCGCTGGCGCCAGAACGCGACCGCCGCCGCCGCGAACAGGGCGGCGAAGAGGTACTCGGCGACGATTTTGAACCGGGTGAGGCGACCCGTCGCATCGTCGTAGGCGGTCGGGAAGAGGTCCAGCGGGAGAATGGAGACGACGAGGAGGGACGTCGCCACGAGATAGCCGGCGAGCAGCCGCTCGGGAGCGAGCCTGCGGTTTGTCGTGAGCACCAGGGCGGCGAGCGCGAACGAGAGGCTCTCGAGGCTGCGGCCGGCAATCCAGCATTGCGTCGCGAGGTTCGCTCCCGGCTCGCGAAAGACGCCCATGCCGAAATAGGCGAGCGCGTGGAGCAGGTCGAGCGCGCCGACGCAGAGGAAGGCGACCGCGAGGACGAGCAGGAAGCTGTTGGCGGTGAAACGGCGGGTGTTCCAGCCGATGGCGAAGATGGCCGCGGAGACTGCGACAGCGCCCAGCTCGACGAGGGCATGGAAGAGCAGGTAGTTCGCGCGGCTCAGTAGGAAGAGCCCGACGGACCCTGTGATCACGAGAGCGAGAGTGACGAGCCAACGGCGCAAAGGATCTCCTCGCGAACCAGGTCCGCATCCCACGGCCGGAACGGGAGAGCAAGAGGGCTATTCGGGGGCGAGCAACCTCCTTCTGCTCAGGAAGTCGCGGGTGCAGCGGGCGGCGCGAGAATCCAGCTTCGATGGCCAAACCTTGCGCGCGAGCCCGCGAACATACGCCGGTTCGTCGATCAGCGCCGATGCCGCCGCGGAAGCCACCGCCGCAAAGCCTCGCCGCGATCCCGACACGTGAAGTCCGCTGCGCCCCAGAACAAGCAGACCGCTCGACGGCTACGTCCGCCTACTCACGACCCTCGACCCTCGACTCTCGACCGTCGCGATCATTTCTCCCGCTTGCCCTCGCGGTCGGGCAGCCGCTCGCGCAGCAGACGCAGGACGGTGTCGGGGTCGTCGGGCGTAATGACCGCCTTGAAGTGCCCGCCTGTCTCCAGCACGAAGGCTCGGTGCTTGAAAGGCCGGTTCGTGTCCAGGTGGTACCAGTGCCTGAAGTCGCCCGTTCCCCAGATGCGCCAGCGACCCGACCACGTGCCGAGCTCGCGCTCCTCGAAGCGGCGGATTTGGTCGTAGGTGATGCGCCGATCGCCGATCGGATAGTAGTACTTGCGGATGGTCAGCCCGTCGTCGTCGAAGGTCAGGTACTTGTCCCGGTAGTGGATGGCCATCGGTCGCTCTCCTGGGGCTACGCCGCCGCGCGCGCCTTCATGTAGGGCGAGCGACAGTGGCGGGCAACGCTGCGGCTGATGACACCACACGAGGTGGCCGCGCGTCTGGACCTCGGCGAAAAAAATGGCGCGGTCGGCGACGAGGCGGAGCCTGAGCGCCCGACTGTTTCACCGCTCACTCGATGGGCCTCATAGCCGCAGCGCCGCTCGAGCGTTGCGCGCGGTCAGCTCGGCGACGGCCTCGCGCTCTGCCGCCAGAGCCCGCGCGAGCCCGGCGACCACCTCGACGAGATGCGCCGGCTCGCAGCGCCCCCGGTGCGGGCGCGGTGTCTGATCCGGCGCGTCCGTCTCGACGAGCAGGCGCTCGCGCGGCACGGCGCGGGCGGCGGCCGCCGGCTTCTTCGCGTTCTCGTAGGTGATGGGACCGGCGAAGGAGAACCAGACATCCCAGGCGCAGTACTGGCGCGCCTGCTCGCCGCTGCCGCTGAAGCTGTGCAGGACCGTGGGCGGCATGGCCCCGGCGCGAAAGAGCGCCATCAGCTCGTCGTGGGCGCGCAGGCAGTGCGCGAGCAACGGCAGCCCGTGGCCGCGGGCGAGCGCGGCGTGGGCCTCGAGCAGCCGCACCTGTCGCTCCATCGGAACCAGGCGAGCCGTGGCCGCGTCGAGCCCGCATTCGCCGACGGCGATCGCCGCCCCGGTGCCGAGCAGCGCGTCGAGGCGCGCCAGGTGGCGCTCGTCGTCGCGCGGGTCGAGATTGGGGAGCATCTGCGGGTGAATTCCGAGCGCGACGTGGATTCCTTCGTGCTCGCGAGCCCACGCGACGAGAGGCTCCCAGCTGGCCGGCGCCACCGCGGGCACGACGATCTCGGTGACCCCTGCGGCCCGCGCGCGGGCGAGAACGGCTTCGCGGTCCGGCGCGAAGGCGCCGGAGTCGAGGTGGCAGTGCGTGTCGATCACGAGGGCCGAAGCTCGACCACCGCGGGTCGGCTGTCAACGAAGCGCGCCGGGCGAGCCCGGCGCCGGGCCAGGCGGCTCACGCCCCGGCGATGACGATGCGCTTGTCGAGCATCTTGGAGAGCGGCGACAGCGGCGAGAGCAGTGTGGCCACCGCGTCGGCCGAGCCGCCGACCTCGTAGGCGGCGGCGAGCAGGTCTCCCAGAGTCACCATCGAGCGCTTGACTGCGCGGGCGTTGCTGCCGGCGGTGCGCGTACTCCGTCCGTTTCGGTTGCCTGCCTTCATGTGTGGCCTCCGCTCGGTTGGACGCGTGGGACTCGACAAGCGTTCCGCACAGCAGCACCTGTGCCAGCCGATCCCGCCGTAGCGGATCCTGTGATTACACAGGTCTGCGATCGAGGCCTGTGGCATCCACCCGGCCGCGCCCCGGTATCGGTTACCGGCACGCCGCGAGGGAGGCTGCAATAGTTGCCGCATCGCCGTCCGCGGGGCCGGAGGCTTGCGCCGCGTCCGACGCCCGAGGCCGGCGCTCGCCCGAGCGATCGGCGGCCGTCGCCGCGGCCGATCAGGGAGGGGGCGGCAGCGCCCTCGCTCGCCGTCGGGCGAAGGCGGCGTCGCGCGCTCTTGCGCAAGCTCCTGTTCGGCCTTTCGGGGAAATGGGCGGGGAGGGACTCGAACCCTCACACCTTTCGGCACGGGCTTCTAAGACCCGCGTGTCTACCGTTCCACCACCCGCCCAGGGCGACGCTCTCATACACGCCACCGGACTACTCGATCAACAACGCCCTCGAGAAGACCACGGCTTCCAACAGGTTGCTGAAGTCGTCGGTCCAGACCCGCCCCGGGCGCTCGCGCGCCGGACGGCTGGCGGCGACGACCTCCGGATCCGACAGCGGGCGGCGCGACAGCAGCATCCACTCGGAGCTGAACTGCGCCTCGGCCTCGTCGGCGCTCGCGGGCGGATTCGTCTCGACGGTGACCACCGAGAGGCCGAAGGCGGCGGCCAGCCGCGCGACGATGGGGCTCAAGTCGAGGAAGAGGTTCGAGACGTGCACGGCGATGACGCCCTCGGGCGCCAGGCGCGCGAGATAGCTCGCCAGCGCCTCGCGCGTCAGCAGGTGGACCGGGATGGCGTCGCTGCTGAAGGCGTCGAGCACGAGCAGGTCCAGGTCCGCCCGCGCGCCGCCGCGCAGCTCGCGCTCGATGGAGACCCGGGCGTCGCCCTCGGTCACCTCTATCGTCGCCGGGCTCTCGGCCAGGAAGCCGAAGTAGCCGCCGTCGCCGCGAGCCAAGCGGATGACGTCGGGGTTGATCTCGTAGAAGCGAAACTGGTCGCCGGGGCGCCCGTAAGCGGCCAGCGTCCCCACGCCCAGCCCGACGACCCCAACGCGCAGCGGCGCGCCCTCGATGCGCCTCGGGTGGCGGCGCAGCGCCAGCCCGGCGCCACTGTCGGGGCCGTAGTAGGTCGTGGCCAACGAGCCCGCGGACCCTCGGCGAACTGCAGGCCGTGGACGACCGGGCCGTGCCGCAGCTCGAAACGGCGCTGCTCGCCGCTCCCGCCCACCTCGGTGACGGCCAGCCGGCCGTAGAAGTTGCGCCCGTTCCAGCGCACGCCCTCGAGCGGCTTGCTCGCGTCCAGGTACAGGAACCCGATAACGCCGACCGCCGCGCCCGCCAGCGCCCAGCGCGCCAGCCGCCCGTGCCGGCCCCAGAGCGCCGAGCCCCTGTCGCGTGCCAGCGCGCCGAGCACCAGCAGCCAGGTGCACGCCAGGCCGAGGTGCAGCTCCCAGTGACCCTTGAAGACCCGGGGCGCGACGAGCCCCACGGCCACACCGCCGAGCGCGCCGCCCAGCGCGAGCGCGAAGTAGAAGCCGGTCAGCCACTGCGGCGGGGGCTTCAGCCTGGCCAGCTCGCCGTGGCAGACCATCGCGCAGCAGAAGAGGACCAGCAGATAGGCGCCGAGCTGCAGCCCCAGGTGCGCGGTCGGGCCGAGGTGGAGCGCTGCGGCCGTGAGCCCGGTCGCCGCGGCGAGCGCAGGCAGCCAGCGGCGGCGGGTGTACCAGCGGGTGCTCTCGAAACAGAGGACGAAGCTGAGCAGGTACAGGACGAGCGGCGCGATCCAAAGGAAGGGGACGACGGCGATCTCCTGGCAGAGCTGGTTGGTCACCGCGAGCAGCATCACCGAGGCCGCCCAGGCGAGCAGCGTCCAGAGCGCGAACTGTGCCGCCCCGGGCCGCTGTCGGGCGGGCGCGAGGCTCGCGAGCTGCTCCGGCGCGGGCGAGGGCAGCTCCTCGAGCCGGGCGACGAAGGCCGCGCAGGCGAGCGCGCCGGCGGCGAAGAGCCCGAAGCCGACAGCCCAGCCCCAGGCCTGGAGGCCCAGGGGCAGTATCGGCTCGAAGGCGAACGGGTAGCTCAGCAGCGCCAGGATGGAGCCGAGGTTCGAGAGCGCGTAGAGCCGGTAGACGGGTTTGCCGGGGAAGGCCCGGTTGAACCAGGCCTGCAGCAGCGGGCCGGTCGTCGAGAGGACAAGGTAGGGAAGGCCCACGCTCACCGACAGCAGCGCGAGCACCCGCAGCGTCGGCCAGGCGCTGTCGGCGGGCCTCCAGTCCGGCCCCGGGACGAGCGGGGTTCCCCAGAACACCGTCGTCACCCCGAGGGCGAGCGCCGCCGCAGCGAGGAGCGCGGCATGGAGGCGCGCCTGTTGCCGGCTCCTCAGGCGCGCCGCCAGCAGGTGCGAATAGCCGTAGCCGGCCAGCAGCAGGACCTGGAAGAAGAGCATGCAGGTCGTCCAGACCGCCGGGGTGCCGCCGAACCAGGGCAGCACGACTCGCCCTATCAGCGGCTGAACTAGAAACAGCAGGAAGGCGCTCAGCACGATGACCGAGGCGAACAGGGGCATGAGCTCCTCTCGCGGCGGGGCTGTCGCGACCGGGAAAGAGGCGATCGGAGAGGCGCGCCGTAGACGCCAACCTACCACGCGCGCCGCGCCCTCCCCGGAGCGGCGACAAGCCTTGACGTCAAGGGGGAATCGGGGTACCCCACCCGCTCTTTGCAGACCGCCTGGGCGCCTGAGCCGAGGCCTTCTTGAGGAAGCGCATGACCAAGTTCTCAGTGGAAGAGGTCTCGCCCATCGAGCGGCGAATCAAGGTTGAGGTCGAGCCCGAGGCCGTCAGGGCCGAGCTGAAGCGCGCCTACACGCAGCTCAACTCCCGGGTTCACATCCCCGGCTTTCGCCGCGGCAAGGTCCCCCAGCGCATCCTCGAGGCGCGTTTTCGCGAGCAGGTGGAGACCGAGGTCATCCAGCACCTCGTCGAGCACAGCTACGGCGAGACGATTGGGAAGTCGCCGGACCTGGTGCCGGTCTCGCTCCCCCGGGTCACCAACGAGGAGCTCAAGGTCGGCGAGCCGTTCCGCTACCAGGCCTACGTCGAGGTGAAGCCGAAGATCGACCCGAAGGACTACGAGGGCATCGAGATCAAACGGCCGAGCACCGAGGTGCCCGAGGCCCAGGTCGACGCGGAGATCGAGCGGCTGCGCGAGGCGGCCAGCGAGCTCGTCCCGGTCGAGGGGCGCGATGTCGCCGAGGAGGGCGACTACGCGGTCGTGGACTTCAAGGGCACCATCGAAGGCAAGGGCTTCCCGGGCGGCGAGGGGCAGGACGTGACGCTGCACGTCGCCGAGGGCGAGCTCACTCAGGGCAACGCGAAGGCCCTCGCTGGCGCCAAGGTCGGCGAGGTGCGCGAGCTCGAGTACACCTTCCCCAAGGATCACCGCCCCGCCGAGCTGGCGGGCAAGACCGCCCGGTTCACCATGACCGTCAAGGCGCTCGAGACCCGAAAGCTGCCCGAGCTCAACGACGAGCTGGCGAAGAACGTCGGCGCCGGCGAGACGCTCGAGGAGCTGCGCAAGCGGGTGCGCGAGCAGCTCGAGAACAACGCGAAGGCCGAAGCCGAGCACCAGGTGCGCGAGCAGCTCATCCGCGGGCTCATCGAGCGCAACCCGATGGAGGTCCCCAACGCGATGGTCGAGCGCGCTGCGGACCGGATCGTCGGCGGCATGATCGAGCGGCTGTCGGCGCAGGGCCTCGACCCGCGGCGGATGCGGATCGACTTCGAGCGGATGCGCGAGAGCGTCCGCGAGCCGGCCCTCACCGAGGTGAAGCGCGGCCTGCTCATCGAGGCCATCGCCGAGAAGGAGAATCTCGAGCCGACCGAGGCCGACTTCGACGCCAAGGTCAAGCAGCTCTCCGAGACGCTCAAGACCCCCGAGGACAAGATCCGCAGCATGCTCTCGGGCCCCGAGGCCAGCCGCGGGATCCGCGCTCAGATCCGCGAGGAGAAGACCCTTGCCTTCCTCGAGTCGAAGGCGAAGATTGTCGAGTCCTAACCCGCCGAAATCACTGAGCCCCAGGAACGAGGTCGCTCTGCGATGCCCTACATCCCGATGCCGTATGTGGTCGAGCAGACCCACCGAGGCGAGCGCAGCTACGACATCTACTCGCGCCTGCTCAAGGACCGCATCGTCTTCCTCGGAACCCCGGTCGACGACGACGTCGCCAACGTGATCATCGCTCAGCTCCTGTTCCTGGAGAGCGAGGACCCGGACAAGGACATCAACCTCTACATCAACTCCCCGGGCGGCTCGGTGACGGCGGGCCTGGCCATCTACGACACCATGCAATACGTCAAGCCGCCGGTCTCGACCATCTGCATGGGCCAGGCGGCCTCGATGGGCGCGTTGCTGCTGGCCGCGGGCGCGACGGGCAAGCGGTACGCCCTGCCGCACTCGCGCATCATGATCCACCAGGTCTCCTCCGGCGCCCAAGGCCAGGCCTCGGACATCGAGATCCAGGCGAAGGAGATCCTGCGGCTCAAGGCCAAGCTCAACGAGATCCTCGCCAAGCACGCCAACCAGCCCATCGAGCGCATCGAGAAGGACACCGACCGCGACTACTTCATGTCCGCGGCCGAGGCCAAGGAGTACGGCCTCATCGACGAGGTGGTGGTGCAGAAGAAGAAGTAGCGGCCTCTGGCCGTTGTTAGGTCCCGGCGGCCCGTGGGATTCAGCCCTCGCGCCGCCTGCCCCCATGCCCGTCGCCTCTCGCCCCAACCTCACCCGCGTCGTGCGCGCGGTCATTCGGGATGCGGCCTCGCGGCTGCCCGAGTTCTCGCACATCAAGGCCTCGCGCGTGCTCGTCGTCGTCGGCGAGGCCCGGCGCGCCTCCTGGGCGACCGTCCGGCCGCTGGGCCCCAGCAAGACGCGCCGCCGGCCGGTCGTTCGCATCAAGGGCCGGCAGATGCTCTACCTGATCACGCTGCGGCCTCGCTTTTTCCGGGTGGCGACGCCCGAGAAGCGCATCGAGACGATCCTCCACGAGCTCTTCCACATCTCGCGCCGCTTCGACGGCTCGCTGCACCGCGGGCGCAGGCACGGGAGCAAGAAGGGAGCTTTCGAGGCGAGGCTCAAGCCCATCGTGGGCCGCTACCTCGAAGCGATGCCACGCGAGCTGCGCGACGCCCTCTCGATCAACGGCATTGTGATGGCCCGCCAGTGGCTCGAGAAGCCCGGCCCCAGCGTCAAGCTGAAGAACGGCGACGAGCGGCCGAACGGCCGCAGCGTCTACACCGAGAAGCACCTGTTCGTCGGCCCGGTGCAGATGATTACGCGGCGGTCGAGAGTCGAGGGTCGAGAGTCGAGAGTCGACGGTCGACGCGCTCGCTAGGACGCTTTCTTCAGCGCTTCCTCGATCATCGCGAACGCGGCGTTTATCGAACGGGTCTTCTCTTCGGCCAGCGCCTGGAACTCGGGGGCGAGGTGGGCGACCTTGTCGGGGTGGTACTGCAGAAGCAGGTTCCGCCAGGCCTTCTTCGCCTCGTCGAGCGTGACCCCGGGCGCTATCCCCAGAACCGCGTAGGGGTCCATCGGAGGCGGCTCGGGCGGCGGCTCGGCAGGCGGCGGCGGGACGGGCGTCTTGTCCTCGTCCTCCAGCGGCACGGCGACCGGGATCTCCTCGGTGTCCGCTCTCGCGGCCCGACCGGTGGCCGGGTTGATGATCGGCGTGTCCCTGCGCCGCGGGCCGCGGCGCGGCATGCGCTCGGTCTTCTCCTCGGCGCGCTCGTAGGGCCTCACGCCGGGGATGAGCTGCGCGAGGTACGCGGTGATCTCCTCGGCGTCCTCGCGCGGATCCCAGAGCGCCTTGCGAAACCAGGCGAGCGCCCGGCCTCGCCGCGTCAAGACGTAGCCGGAGGTGGCCGCCGCAGCGTCCTTCGGATCGGGAAAGAGCCGATCGCACAGCTCGCCCATCGGGTCGCGCCACATCCCCTCGGGCCGCCCCTCGTCGATGACGACCACGAGATCGACCTGGTCGCCGGCTGAGGCGAGGATTTCCTTGAAGGGCGTCTTGGTCTCGACGGCAAGCGTCCTCGAGCCCTGGAGCTGGGTGATGAGCAGCACCTTGGGCATCGAGCGGACAGCCCTCGCCAACGCCGCCTTGACGTCGGAGTCGGCGTGGAAGAACCGGACGATCATTGCCCGCCCATTGTGCCCCTCCGTGTTAGCAGGTCAAACCCTCGCTCGCGCGATCCACCGAACGCAAAAAACCCCTCGCCCCGGGCGGAACGAGGGGGTTTGCAGGCGGTGGCGCCGAGGGCCGCCAGGCAGGCAGGACCGGGCCTCGCGTCCCGTCTCGCTCCTGGCTCGCTAGCCGCGGTTCAGCTTGACGGCGAGGCGCTTGACCTCTTCGGCGATCTTCATGGTGATGGTCTTCTTGCTCTCTTCCTCGACCTGGGCCTCGAGCGCCTTGGCCTCTGGCTTGGCCTTGGCCATGGCGTCGGGATCGCCCGCGGTGATCCAGTCGACGGCGCAGATGGCGGCGAAGCGCGGGTTCAGATCGACGACGTCGTTGACCGGGCGCTTGATGGCCGCGAACAGCGCGGGCAGCGAGCTGACGGCCATGCGGCGGCCGAGCTCGTAGGCGGCCCGCTCGCGGACGACCGGCTCGGAGTGCGACAGCGCGGACTCGAGGCACTTGTCGTCCGTCTCCTTGCACGCCGCGATCGTCTCGAGGACCTTCTTGTAGGTGGTGATGGTCTTGACGCGGTTCTCGACGTTCTTCGCCTTCTCGGCCGCGCAGTCCACCTCGCCGTAGTAGCCCTCCTCGCACTCCTTCATGAAGAGCTTCTCCTCGGCGCCCGCGAAGGTCTCGAGCTTCTTGATGTCCGACTGGCCGCCGAGCAGCGCCAGGCCGAGCATGCAGAACTCACGGGCGCTCCAGCTTCCCTTCTGCGAGCAGTCGGCCAGCTTGGACACCACGCTCTTTTCGCCGATCTGCACGAGCGCGCGCACGTAGGCGCCGCGGGTGTTGGCCTCTTCCTCGTCGAGCATCTTGCTGATGGGGGCGACTGCCTCCTTGGCCCTCATGCGCCCGAGCGAGTCGGCGGCGGCCATGCGGACGAACAGCTTGTAGGCGATGTTCGGGTCGTCGTAGCTGAGCAGCTTGAGCAGGTACGGGATAGAGCGGCGGTCCTGCAGGTCGCTCTCGATCTGGGCGGCCTTGGCGTAGATGGCCGGCTTGAGCACCTTGCGCTCCTCGGCCCAGGTCAGCAGCTCCTTGTTCTCGTCCTTGAGCACCGAGAGGATGGTGTCGTTCGCCGCGCCGCCGAGCAGGAAGATGCCGAAGGCGCTCTCCGGGTAGAAGGAGACACCCTTTCGCTCGGCGAACAGCATCCGCAGGTAGGCGGGCAGCGCGGCCGGGTCGTTGATCTCGGCGAGCGCGAGGATGGCCTTCTTGTTGATGAAGGTCTCAAGCCGCTCGTCGGTCGCCACGTCGGAGAGCAGCTCGACGGCGCTCGAGTCCTTGAGCCGACCGAGCGAGCCGATCGCCTCGATGCGCACGTAGTTGTCCTTGGTGACCTTGAGCAGCTTGAGCAGCGGCTTGACCGCGGCCTTGTCACCGAGATCGCCGAGGGCGCGCGCGATCTCCTTGTTCGCCGCGTTGGCGTCCTGGGTCATCTTGTCGGTGCCGCCGCCGACCGAGTAGTCGATGGCGTCGGCGAGCGCCTGGATGGCCGACGGATCCTTCAGCTCGCCGAGGACCCGGGCGATCTCGAGCTTGACCTGGGAGTTGCTGTCCTTGAGCGCCTCGATGAGCCCGGGCACGGCCTCCTTCTTGCCGATGTTGCGCAGGTTCTCGACGGCCTTGAGCTTGATCTTGGTGTTCTTGCCCTTCTTGAGCACCTCAAGCTGGTCCTCGATGCTGTTCGGGTCTGCCTTCTTGCAAGCCGGGAGCACCACAAGTGCGGCACAGAGGGCCAGAATCAGTGAGCGCATGGGATCCTCGCGATCAGGTACGGGTCTGAGCTCACAACGCGTCGAGCGCCGAAGGCCTTGACGGCCATCGTCATGCCGCGGAGAGCTGTCGAGCGGACCGAGTACGATTAGCATCGCCACCTTTAGAGGGTCAACCGGACGGGGGAACGGCAGTGCGCGCGCCGGCGGTCGGAATCGAGGGTCGCCCGCGAAGGACCGTCACGCCCAACGCCGGCCGGACGACCTGCTGTCGACCCTGACCCGGCGCGCGACATCCGGGCGGTCGACGCGGCACAAGACGCGGCAGCTCGCAAGGCTCGAATCGGTGCGCATCCGTCGCCGCGCCCGACCCTGACGAGAAGGTGCGGCCGCCCGCTGGCGTCGCCCGCCGAGCGACCGATGGGATCGGGTCGCTCGTGGCCTCACTCGACCCCAAGCCGGGCAGATGGGTCGACGGACAACCCCCATTTGGGTAGTGCGACGGTGCGGAGAGCCGACTTCCGCCTGTCCAGTCACGCCTCGCGGGCGTGGAGGAGCGACCTCCGCCTGTCCAGTCACGCCTCGCGGGGCGTGGAGGAGCGACCTCCGCCTGTCCAGTCACGCCTCGCGGGGCGTGGAGGCGTCACTTCCGCCCGTCCAGTCACGCCGTCTGACCGTAGCTGCCCGCACTCGCGTCGCTCCAGTGCGTCCGCCGAAACGCCGAGAGCCCGGCTCGCCCGGGTAGCTGCCCCTTGGTGAAGCGTCCGTCGTCCGGTCGGCCGCCTTCCGAGCGCGCCAGATCTCGGCCCCCGGCCATCTCGAGCCGTGAGCCGCAGAGGGGCGGCGGTCGGGGCCGCGCGGCAGGCAGCCGGCGGCCAAGCCGAAGGGCGCCAATCGTCCCGCGCGGCCTCCCGCGCCTCGTCAGATCGTCGTCTCGGTCACGCCCTGGAACGCTCCCGACCCGGCGACGAGCTGCTTGTAACAGGCGACCTGGGCGGCGATGAGGAACAGGTCGCAGAGCATGACCGCGGCCTCGGCCGCGAGCTGCGCGGGCGCGACCCATACCGCCGAGGCCGGCGAGAGCTCCATCAACCCGATCTCCCAGACCCCGAGGCCGAGGAGCAGCGAGGCAAGCGAGCTCGCGACGAAGGCCGCGCCCAGAGCGGCGAGCAGCGCCCGACGCTTGCCGTAGACGAGCGAGCGCGACACCTGCATGACCTCGTTCGCGTCGAGGCGCGTCGCGGCCAGCAACGGGGTCGCCAGGCAGTAGCTGAGCGCGAAGAAGATGCCGGGGACGAGCAGCAGGATCAGCCCAAAGCCGACGATGATGCCGATGACCAAGGTCGCGGCGACCGCCGCGGGCCAGCGGCGCAGCGCGTAGGCGAGCGCCTCGCCGGCGTCGAGCTTGCGCCCGCCGCTCGCCTGCAAGAAGAGCCGGGCCGCCGTGACGCTGACCACGGTGCCCACGAAAAGCTGCGCGAGCCCCGAGATCTGCATCTGTTCGAGCGGCCGCAGGCCGCGGCTCGCGCCGAAGTGGTCAACTGCCGCGAAGGCGGGCGCGAAGACCGCGCACACGAGCAGCAGCCTGCCGAACGCGGCGCGATACAGACGCCAGGCGAGCGAGAGCGTGGCGCGCGGGGAGGGCGGCTGCAATTCGAGGCTGCGCCGCCGGCGGTCGCAGGCGCGGCAGACCGCCGGCTCCACCGGCAGGGCGCAGGTCGCGCAGACCGGCCGCGAGCAGACGCCGCAGACCGCCGAGGCCGTGCGCTCGGGGTGCTCCGCGCAGCGCGCGTCGGCCGGGGCTGGGGGCGTGAGCATGAGGGGCTTATACCTCGCTTCGGGCCTGACCCGTGTCAGCCGAGCGAGCGCGGCGCCCCGCGAGCAGAGCGTTCGGCAGCCTGTGGCGGCGCGGGCGCGGCCGCGCGGATGGCCCCGCGGCCGAAGGCCGCCTGCACGGGCGCCGTCGAACTGTGCCCTGCCTGACGTTTGTTTGGTGTAGGCTGCGGCGCGCCGGCCGCACCCCGAGCACCTACCCATGAGCGAAAAAGCGCCAGAGATCTCGATAGTCATCCCCGTCTACAACGAGGCCGCGATAGTCCAGTCGGCTGTCGAGGAGCTCGTTCGCGCGCTCGACGAGCAGCAGCTCGACTACGAGCTGATCCTCGCCGAGAACGGCTCGAGCGATTCGACGCCAGAGATCGTGGACGGGCTCGCCTCTCGCTTGCCGCGCCTGCGCGCGCTGCACGTCGGCGAGCCCAACTACGGCCGTGCGCTGAAGGAGGGAATCCTCTCGGCGCGCGGGACCTACGTGATCAGCGACGAGATCGACCTGTGCGACGTTGACTTCTACCAGCGCGCCCTGCCGTTGTTGCGATCGGGCGAGGCCGAGATGGTGGTCGGCAGCAAGGCGGCCCGCGGGGCGCGCGACGAGCGGCCGGTGCTGCGGCGGCTGGGCACCAAGGTGATCAACGGCGTGCTGCGCGTCTCGCTCGGCTTCCGCGGCACCGACACCCACGGCCTGAAGGCGTTCCGGCGCGACGCGTTGCTGCCGGTCGCCCGCGCCTGCCTCGTGGACAAGGACATGTTCGCGAGCGAGCTCGTCATCCGGGCCGGCCGCATGGGGCGCCGGGTCGTCGAGATTCCGGTCGTGGTGCACGAGAAGCGCAAGCCGACGATCAACCTGGTGCGGCGCGTGCCGAACGTCATGAAGAACATCGGCAAGCTCGTCTACGCCATCCGCATCAAGGGCGGCTAGCGCGCCGGCTCGCCGCCGCCGAACGCCATGGGAATCGCCTGCGTCAGCGTCGATCTCGACTCCATCGGTCACTACCTGCGCATCCACGGCCTGAGCGAGGAGCTGCTCTCGCCCGAGGCCGCGCGCGCGGTGTACCGCAAGGCGCTGACGCGGTTTGTCGGGCTGTTTGCCGACGCGGGCATCGCCGCGACCTTCTTCGCCGTGGGGCGCGACCTTTCGGACGGGCCTTCGGCCGACGCGTTGCGGGCCGCCGCGCAGGCGGGCCACGAGATAGGCAACCACTCCTTCTCTCACGACTACGACCTGACCCGGCGTTCCGCCGAGGCGATCGTGCGCGAGGTGACCGAAGGCGAGCGGGCGATAGTGCGCGCCGTAGGGACGCCGCCCCGAGGGTTTCGCGCGCCCGGCTACGCCGTGAGCGCCGAGCTTCTGCAGGCGCTCTGGGTGCGCAACTACCTCTACGACTCATCGGTCTTCCCGGCAGCGCCCTACTACCTGGCCAAGGCCGCCATCATGGGGGCGCTGGCGTTGGCCGGGCGCCCTTCGAAGGCGCTGCTCGATCGCCCGCGGGTCATGTTTGCGCCGCGCCATCCCTATCGCCCCGACCCCCGCGATCCCTACAAGGTCGGGCAGGGTGCGCGGCTCGAGCTGCCCATCTCGGTCGAGCCAGTGACGCGGGTGCCCTTCATCGGGACCGCGGCGGTGCTCCTTCCGTGGCCCGTCGTCTCCGCGCTCTACCGGCGCATGCGGCGCGAGCCGTTCCTCAACTTCGAGCTGCATGGCATCGACCTTCTCGACGCCAACGACGTGAGGCTGCCGCAGCTCGCGCGCGTCCAGCGCGACCTGAACGTGCCCTACGAGCGCAAGCGCGAGCGGCTGCGCGAGCTGCTGCGGCGGATAGTCGAGGACTTCGAAGTGCTCACGCTCGCCGACGCCGCGCTCAAGCTTGGGAGCGCAGTGGCGTAGCAGCAAGAATCGTCGTCCGAGCGCGCCCACTCGCCAGCGGCCGGCGAGACGCCCTGCGCAACCGGCGGCCAAGCCTCCCGCCCTCGATCAGCCACCGAGCAAACTCTCGACCCTCGACTCTCGACTGTCGCGCCTACATTTCTCTCCGCCCGCTCAGCGCCCGCGCCAGCGTCACCTGATCGGCGTACTCGAGGTCCCCGCCCATCGGCACGCCCTGCGCGATGCGCGTGACGCGGATGCCGAGCGGCTTGATGAGCTTGGTCAGGTAGAGCGCGGTCACCTCGCCTTCGACGTCCGGGTTGGTGGCGACGATGACCTCTTCGACCCCGGCGCTCAGCCGCGGCAGCAGCTCCTTGATGCGAAGCTGGTCGGGCCCGACGCCCTCGAGCGGCGAGAGCACGCCGTGCAGCACGTGGTAGCGGCCTCGAAACTCGCGGGTGCGCTCGACGGCGAGCATGTCCGAGACGTTCTCGACGACGCACAGCAGCTTCGGGTCGCGCTTGTCGTCGCGGCACAGCGGGCACGGGTCGTCCTCGGTGAGCGCGCAGCAGACCGAGCACAGGCGCACCTTCTCGACGACCTCGTCGATAGCCTTCGACAAGGCGCGCGCGTACTCCTTGGGCGACTTGAGGATGTGGAAGGCCAGCCTCTGGGCAGTCTTCTCACCGATACCTGGCAGCTTTGCGAGCTCGACGACCAGGCGCTGAATCGGATCGGGAGTCATGGCTCAGCCGGCCTCCGCGCCGGCGCTGCAACCCGCGGGAGCGGCGGGGCTCAGGTGATGCCCGGGATCTTCACGCCGCCCGAGATCTTCTCGAGCTCGGACTTCATCTTGTTGCGCGAGTTCTCGAGCGCCTGGTTGACGGCGGCGACCACGAGGTCCTCGAGCATCGCGGTGTCGTTGCCCTCGAGCGCCTTCGGGTCGATGCGGATCGACTTGAGCTCCTGCACCCCGTTGACGACAGCGGTCACCAGGCCGCCGGCGTTGCCCTCCACGGTCTCCTCGGCGAGCTGCTTCTTGCGCTGCTCGATCTTCTCGGTCAGCTTGTTGGCCTGGCGGATGAAGTAGTTCAGGTCGATTCCTGGCATCGTCTCTGCTCCTGCGGCGCGCCGTGCGCCGTCGGTCTGGTCCTGGCTCTTCAGGCCTCGGGGTCGCTGCCCTCTTCGGCCTCGTCGGAAAACTCTTCGGGCTCCTCGTCCGGCTCGAGCACCCGGATGTGCTCGATGGTGCCCTCGAAGATTCTCATCGCCGCGAGCACCGTCGGGCACTCTCGGGCATCACGCAGGATGCGGGCCTCGCGCTCGCGCTGCTGCTCGCTCTCTATCTCGGCTATCGAGCGGATCTCGTCGTCGGCCGACACGCTCTCTATCGACAGCGTCGTGGGCTCGCCGACGATCGTGCTCAGAACCGCCTCGGCCTCCTTTTGCATCCGCTCGGCCTGACGGCGGAACATGCCGCACGCCGGCGCGTAGCCGACGCGGACGCGGCCGGGCGAGACGTCGAGCACCCGGCCGTGGGCCATGGCGCTGGCGAGCAGCTCACGCTTCTGGCCGCGCAGCGTGGCGACGAGCTCGCGCCAGGCAGCCTCGAAGTCGGCGGGCGGCCGCGACCTTGCGGCAGGCTGCGTCATTGGCGCTGGCGCGGGCCGCGGGACTGCGCTCGCCGTGCGGGCGATCGGCTCTGGTGCAGGCGCCTCTTCGGTCGCCGCCGGAGCTGTCGCCAAAGGAGACGCGGCTCGCGGCGGGAGCGGAGCGGTGGCCGTGGTCGCAGCTTCGGCGGAGCGCTCGACGGGCGACGCGGGCGTCGGCTGCCGCTCGGGCGGCGGGCGCTCGAGTCCCGCGCTCTCTGCGTCCGCGCCTAGCGGGCGAAAGGGCGGGGAGGTGGCCGCACCCCCTCGGCGGCCGAAGCTCCCGGGGCGGCGCCACCCAGCTTTCGGGAGATGGAATCGACGCGGGCGATGAGCTCGGAGATCGACGCGCTCGGGGCGAGGTGGATGCCCTTGAGCAGCGTCACCTCCATCGCGAGCCGAGGCTCGGCGGCGCGGGAGACTTCCCAGATGGCGCCGTGCAGCAGGTCGAACAGGCGCGCGAGGTGCGCGGGATCGGTCTCCTTGGCCAGGGCAAGGACGGCCTTGCGCTCCGACTCGGCGAGCTCCTCGGGCGCCTCGCCGATCGAGCGGGCGACGAGCAGGTGGCGCAGGTGCAGCGCGAGCTCCTCGGCGAGCCGGCGGAAGTCGGCGCCCAGGTTGTGCAGCGCCTCGATGCGCGCGAGCACCGCCTTGGCGTCGCGGCGCACCAGCGCCTCGCAGATCTCCTGGACCGCGGTGCGGTCGATGGCCCCGAGGGCCTCGGCGACCGCCTCGTCGCTCGGCTCGCGGCCGCAGGCCGATAGGACCATGTCGAGCAGCGAGAGCGCGTCGCGCATGCCGCCCTCGGACTGGCGCACGATGAGCGACAGGGCGCGATCGGAGATGGTCGAGCCCTCCTCCTTCGCGATGTGCTGGAGCCGCTCGATCATGCGCTGGGCGGGGATGCGCCGGAAATTGTGGCGCTGGCAGCGCGACAGGATGGTGTCGGGCAGCTTGTGCGGCTCGGTGGTGGCGAAGATGAATTTGACGTGCGGAGGCGGCTCCTCGAGCGTCTTGAGCAGGGCGTTGAAGGCCTGCGTGGTGAGCATGTGGACTTCGTCGATGATGTAGATCTTGTGCCGGTCGCGCTGGGGCAGGTAGGTGACCCGCTCGCGAATCTGGCGCACGTCCTCGACGCCGTTGTTCGAGGCGCCGTCGATCTCGGCGACGTCCACCGAGCTGCCCGCGGCGATCTCGATGCACGGGCGGCAAACCCCGCAGGGCTCGGGCGTTGGGCCCTTCTCGCAGTTGAGCGCGCGCGCGAGCAGCCGGGCCGCGGTGGTCTTGCCGACGCCGCGCGGGCCGCAGAACAGGTAGGCGTGCGCGACCCGCTCTCCCCGGATCGCGTTGGAGAGCGTGCGGACGATGTGCTCCTGGCCGGTCATGTCCGCGAAGGCCTGGGGGCGCCATTTGCGCGCGAGGACGAGGTAGCTCATGGGCGGGGGACCATAGCACAAGCGCGCTTCGTTCAAGGGTGGCGAGTGCTCCAAACCGGACGCTTGGTTGGCGGGCTTCGAACCGGTGCCTTCGCCGGAGTGCCGGTCTTCGTGCCGGCGGCCGGGGAACCCCATATCCGCTGAGGGTTGCTCGATTCCTCGACGGGCGCATTGCCATGCGCCCCTACCGGCCTGGGACGGGCGCATGGCAGCCCCGACCGGCCTGGGCGGCAGCCGGCCGATAGCCGGCGAACGGCGGCTCGAGCGCGCGCGCGAGGCCGCGCTCGTCGTCTCACGCGCAAAGAGAAGCGGCGCCCGGAAGGCTCCGAGCGCCGCTTCAGCGGGGCAGAGGGCTGCCGAGCCGCTAGGGCTCGGGGGTCGAGGCCGCGTTCTGCGGATCGCGCGCGGCGCGGACCACGAAGTCGGCCGCGTTGTCGTCGCTGTCGTGGCCGTTGCCGGCGAGCGCGTCGGCTCCGCTCTCCATCGACGCGGCGTCGGAGGCCGCGTTCGCCTTGCGCTCCATCGAGCCCTCGTTCTCGTGGATGGCCGCCGGGCCGTTGCCCTCGAAGGTCTGGGCGGTGCCGTAGCCGACCATGTCCACCAGAGTCGGATCACTCAGGTCGGGCAGGGCTGTGCCGGAGCTGACCAGGGCGACCGTGCCGCCGTTGCCGCCGAGCGCGCTGGTGTAGGACACGTCCGCCGCGACCGTCGTGCCGACGTAGTTCGTGTGGCCGAGCAGCAGGTAGCCGTGCGCGGCGATCGTGGTGCCAGCGGGGAAGGTGGCGATCACGGAGAAGTCCGCGCCGCCCGCGCTCCTGTACTGGACCGTCCAGCCGCTCAAGTCGACCGCTGCCTCGGTCGGGTTGTAGAGCTCGATGAACTCGTCGTCGTGCACGCTGCCCTTGGCCGCGATCTCGCTGATGACCACGTGGCCCATATCGCAGGTCTCGGGCGCGTCGCAGACCGCGCTCTGCTTGTCCTCGCCGCAGACGTAGGTGCCCGGGCAGCCGCTGGTCTCGTGCGTGCAGTCCTCGCCGATGAGCGGCACGTCCTCGGTGCTGCAGGCGCCGCAGTTGTTGAGCTGCGGCTGGCAGGCCGCGCTCAGGCCGTCTTCCGAGCAGACCGTGACGCCGGCGCAGCCGTCGGCGTCGCAGGCCTCGCCGAGGCCCTCGACGTCCTCCGCGCCGCAGGCGTCGCAGTTGTTGGCGAGCGCGGCGTCGCACTCGGCGCTCAGCCCGTCGGCGCTGCAGACGTAGTTGCCGAAGCAGACGCCGTCGTTGCTGCAGGCGTCGCCGATGCCCTCGACGTCGGGCGCGTTGCAGACCAGGCAGTTGTTGCGGGACGCGTCGCAGACCGCGCTCAGGCCGTCATCCGAGCACTGGTAGTGGCCCTCGCAGCCTTCGACGGAGCAGGTCGCACCGATGTCGGGGACGTTCGGCTGGTTGCACACGCCGCAGTTGTTGCGGCCCGTGGCGCTGCAGACGAGGCTCAGGCCATCCTCGGCGCACTCGCTGGTGCCCTCGCAGCCGTCATCGTCGGTGCAGGTCGCGCCCAGGCCCTCGAGATCCGGCTGGTTGCAGACGCCGCAGTTGTTCTTCTTCGCGCCGCAGACGGCGCTCAGACCGTCCTCGGCGCAGACGTTGACACCGTCGCACCCGTCGTGCTGGCAGGTCTCGTTCAGCCCGGCGACCTCGTAAGTCTCGCTGCACTCGCCGCAGGCGTTGAGCACCAGGCCTTCGCAAACAAGCGACGAGCCGTCCTGCGCGCAGGCGAACGTACCGGGGCAGCTGTCGGTGGTCATGCATTCGGCGCCCTTGTCCGGAAGGTCGGGCAGATTGCAGGCGCCGCAGTTGTTCTTCCGCGCGTCGCAGACGACGCCCAGGCCGTCCTCGGCGCAGACGTTGACGCCATCGCACCCGTCGTTCTGACAGGCTTCGTGCAGCCCGGCGACCTCGAAGGTCTCGCTGCACTCGCCGCAGGCGTTGCGCACTGCGCCTTCGCAGACGAGCGACGAGCCGTCCTGCGCGCAGGCGTACGTACCGGGGCAGCCGTCGGTGGTCGTGCACTCGGCGTCCTTGTCCGGAAGGTCGGGCAGATTGCAGGCGCCGCAGTTGTTCTTCCTCGCGTTGCACACCGCGCTCAGGCCGTCCTCGGCGCAGACGAAGACGCCGGCGCACCCGTCCACCTCGCAGGGCTCGTCCAGGCCGGCGATCTCCGGGCCGCACACGTCGCAGGCGTTGCGGGCCGGGCCTTGGCAGACGAGCGACAGGCCGTCCGGCGCGCAGGCGAGGGTGCCGGCGCAGCCCTCCTCCGTCGTGCACTCGGCGCCCTTGTCCGGAAGGTCCGGGGCTCCGCAGACGCCGCAGTTGTTGACGCCCTCGGCCGCACAGACCGCGCTCAGGCCGTCCTCGGCGCAGGCCCAGACGCCCTCGCAGCTCCCGACGCTGCACGGCTCGCCGATGTTGGCGATCTCCGGGCCGCCGCACACGCCGCAGGCGTTCTTCGCCTCGAGCGGCGAGCAGACCGTGCCGGTGCCCGCCTCGTCGCAGGCGAGGGTGCCGGCGCAGCCCTCGCCAGTCGTGCACTCGGCGCCCAGGTTCTCCACGTCGGGGACATTGCAGACGCCGCAGTTGTT
>JBMNNX010000243.1:0-10135 GCA_050942745.1 Myxococcales bacterium | reverse complement strand
GCGCTCGCCGGGCCGCAGCCAGGTCGTCATCTGGACGGGCCAGGAGATGAGCAGGAAGACGCGGGCGGTCAGCGCCGGGTTGAAGATGTTGCTGCCGATGCCGCCGAACACGTGCTTGGCGACGAGGATGGCCACCAGCGAGCCGACCACGACCATCCAGGTCGGCGAGGTCGGCGGCAGGTTCATCGCCAGGAGCACGCCGGTGAGCGCCGCCGACCAGTCGCGCAGGCTGCCGGGGGTGCCCAGGTAGCGCAGGCACAGCCACTCGACGCCCACGCAGGCGGCCACAGCGACGACGTAGACGCGCAGCGCCTCGACGCCGAAGAACCACAGCGACACCAGGACCGCCGGCGCGAGGGCGATGACCACCCAGCGCATGATCTCGGGGACGCCCTGCTCGGCGTGAAGGTGCGGCGAGGTGCCGACGACGAGCTTGGGCGCGGCGAGCTCGGCCGGTTGGGCCGGAGCCGGCACCGCGCTCGGAGCCGGCGCGGGCGCTGGCGCCGGAGCCGGGGAGGCCGCGGTCGCGGCGGCCGAGGTCGCCATCACCTCAGGCTGTTTTTTGCTTTCGCTCATGTAGCTTCGCCTTGCCCAGCCGGATCTGCTGAACCAGCCAGCGATAGGAAGGACAGATGTAGCTGCAGGTGCCGCACTCCATGCACTCGGTCACGTGCAGGGCCTGAGCGGCATCGAGGTCGCCGATTTCCACGCGGCGCGCTATCTCCCCGGGCTGCAGCAGCAGCGGACAGGCGGTGGTGCAGCGTCCGCAGCGGATGCACGGGGTGGGCTTGAGCTCGCCGATCTCCTTCTTCGAAAGGAAGATGAAGCCGGAGGTCGCCTTGACGACGGGCACGGCGAGCTCGGCCATCGCCATGCCCATCATCGGGCCGCCCATGACCACCTTGGTCGGCGGCTCGCGCAGGCCGCCGATTCTCTCGACGAGGTCGCCGACGATGGTGCCGAGGCGGACCTTGTAGTTGCCCGGGTCCTTGACCATCGACCCGGTCATCGTCACCACGCGCTCGTAGAAGGGGATCCCCTCCATCACCGCGCGGGCGATGGTCGCGCAGGTCGAGACGTTCTGGACGACGCAGCCGACGTCCATCGGCAGGCCCGGAGGAGGCGGGACCTCGCGGCCGGTGAGCGCCTTGATGAGCTGCTTCTCGCCGCCCTGCGGGTACTTGACCTGAAGGACCGCGACGGTGACCTCCGGATCGTCGGCGAACACCTTGCGCATCACTTCGGCAGCGTCGGGCTTGTTGGCCTCGATGCCGAAGAAGACGCGCTTGACCCCGAGGATGCGCTTGGCGATGCGCACCCCGTGGGCTATCGCCTCGCTGTCCTCGAGCATCGCGCGGTGGTCGCACGTCAGAAACGGCTCGCACTCGGCGGCGTTGATGATGAGGGTGTCGATGGGCTTTTCTTTGGGCGGCGACAGCTTGACGTGCGTCGGGAAACCCGCGCCGCCGATACCGACGATGCCGGCGGCCTGGATGAGCGCCTTGAGCTTGTCGGGCTCGGCGCTCTTGTAATCGGGGACGGGGTCGGGGATGCGGTACGGCTTGGGCGGCCACTCCTGGCCCTCGGGTGGGGAGGAGAGCGCCTCGATGGTCACCGCGTCGCACTCGTAGCCAGCCGGGTGCAGCGCCTTGCCGACCGCCGTCACCTTGCCGGCGATGGAAGCGTGCACCGGCGCGGACACGAAGCCCCCGGCCTCGGCGACCGGCTGGCCCTCGGCGACCAGGTCACCGACCTTGACGAGAGGCTTGGCAAGAGCGCCGACGTGCTGCCGCAAGGGCAGCACCACCCGCGCCGGCGGCTCGAGCACGCGGACAGAACGGGTGCAGGTCAGCTCCTTGTGATCGTTCGGATGGACACCGCCGCGGAAGGTTCGCCTCATTTGGTCTGTCCCACAGTGGCCGGCTGGGCCCGTGGGAGAAGGACCTTCCCTCCCGGGGACCCTCCAGCCTGCTGTGCATCCGGCTGAGCGGAGCCTCCGACGAGTGCTGGCCCGGCGCCTCGCTCAGTGCTTTGAGGCGCCCTATATCCAGCTTTCGGCCACGGGCGTCAATCACTACTTGACACTCAACGACGCCTGACGCTTGTGAATTCCGGGGGTTGGCGCGCATGCGAGCCCGCGGTCATTCGTGAAAACCGCTCGGTTTCGGAATGAGTTCAACAGGTTGCATATTTCACGGCGCGCCCGCGGAGTGGCGGGCGGCCAGGGCGAGGCCATAAGTGCCTGTGATTGACGCGAGAAGCTGCCATTTGCCCGCCTAACGCCTCGAAGCCTCGGCGACGACGGCGATTTGGCCCGAAGATCGGCGCACCAGCCGGTAGTCCCCGCCGTCTTTTGGAACGAACGTCGCGGTCCTGTCCCCGGCCCGCACCGAGACCCTCGGCTCCACCGCCAGGTACGAAGCCCCGAAGGAGCTCGAGGCGCGCGGCTCGAGCGGCACGGCCGGGCCGTTTCCTTCGATCTCGATGAGTGCAGGCTCGGCGGTCGAGTTTCGCAGCGAGAACTGCAGCTCGGCCATCGCCTCGCGCTCCTTCGAGCGGGGCAGCGCGAGGAGCTGCGTGACGTACGGCCGGCCCCAGCGATCGCAGGCGACGCCGACCCCGGTCTGCGTGAACGTCGCGCTCAGGAGGTTGGCGCGCTGTGCCGGCGAGCCCATCCAGCCCTCGACGACCTCGCGGGCCGAGCGGGCCTGGAAGGCGAGGTTCTCGACGACCGCCGCGAAGCGGTAGCCGCTCTCGCGCACTCGCTGTGAGGGCGAGCGTCCGTCAACGCGGTGGCCGAGCTGCCCGGCGGCGGCCATGGCGATGGACTGCTGCTCGGCTGCCTGCGCCAGGCGCAGGTCGTGCGTCAGGGGTGCGAGGCCCGCCCGGCGGCGCCTGGCGTTGGTGAGCTCGACAATCTGCGCCTCGAGCCGCTCATACGACCCGTCGCAGACCGCCGCGGTGAGGAAGTGCTGCGCGCCCGCCTCTCCGGCGGGCGACCCGCTGTCGCCTCGTGCGGCGGGCGAGCCGCCCCAGAGGAGGACGGCGCTCGCGGCGATGGCTACTCGCTGGGCGGATCGGCTCACGGTCGCTCCCAGCTCTCAGATAGCCACGGCCGCCTCCTTCGCCATACGCGGGCGCGGTCACCCGCGAAGCGGAGACTCCGGCCGCGCCGGCCTGTCCGCCGGGCCCGAGAGCCAAGACGCGCTGTGCGCGCTGCCCGAGCCTCGGTCGCCGAGGCCCGCGTCCCACAGTTCGCTTGACCAGTAACCGGGCACGCTGGTACCCAACTGTTCATGATCAGGCGGTCCCTACTTCTCCATTTCTTCGTTCTGATGGCGCTCGTCGCCGTCGCCTGCGGGCAGGAGGCGCCGGTCGGTCCGGGTGTGCCCCTGCCGGATGCGTCGTTGGCCGATGCGTCCCTGGCGGATGCGGGGGCGGATGGCGCCGTTCTCGACGCGGGTGGGGACGAAGACGCCGGCGAAGAGCCCGACGCCGGCGAGCTTGATGCGGGCGAGTTGGACGGCGGCGAGGATGCCGGCGAGCTCGATGCGGGAGAGCCTGACGCGGGCGACCTCGACGCTGGCGAAGGCGACGCGGGAGAGCCGGATGCCGGCGAGCCCGACGCCGGGCCACAGTCTTTCTCGTTCGCCGTCATCACCGACGTCCACATCGGCCGGGGCTATGGCTCCTACTCCGGCCAGGAGGACGACACGACCGGTCGGGCGCGGGTCGCCGTCGCGAAGATCAACGAGCTCGCCGAAACCGAGAACCTCGCCTTCGCCTTCATCGCGGGCGACCTCACCGACAGCGCCGAGGAGGCCGAGTTCGCCAAGGTGAACCAAATCCTGCGCGACCTTCAGGTGCCGTGGTTCCCGCTGCTGGGCAACCACGACATCTGGCTGCACACCTCGCAGGACGGCAGGAGCGAGGCGCCGACCGGCGACCAAGTGTTCGCGCGGACGTTCGGCGATCTCTTCCGCGACGCGACGGTCGGCGAAGTCGTCTATCCCGACCAGACGGTCTGGAACCCCGAGCGTCAGGTCAATGTGAGATTCCAGAACTTCGAGCTGCGCTATCAGGGGTACGTCTTTTTCGGGCTCGACTGGAATTCGCGAAAGCCCGGAGTCATCGTCGCCCGCGGCGCTGCGCCGGAGGCGGACCTGCACAACTTCCCGGGCGGCACGCTGCCCTGGCTGCGCGAGCGGCTCACGCTGGTCCCGCCCGACACGCGGAAGGTGTTCTTCATCCAGCACCAGGGCATCAAGACGCCCATCTACTCACCCGACTGGCTCTACACCTTCGATGCGGACGAGCGCGACCGGTTCAAGGCCGCGCTGCTCAACGCCTGGGACCGGGAGATGTATTGGGGCCTGTTCGCCGGCCACATTCATCGCCGCTGGCAGGGCGCCGCCTTCGACGACTGGCCCGACTTCATCCAGATGGAGACCGCCGCGTGCCAGGACGGCGCCGAGGTCACGCTGGTGAGGATTGGGGTGGATGGGGCGGTCGAGGTGTTTCAGGTGCCGTAGCGACGGTCGAGAGTCGAGGGTCGAGAGTCGAGAGTCGAGAGTTTGAGCGGGGCGACTCCTGCTCTGTTTCACGAACGCGGCAGGCGCGACGGAGCGCCGGCCTTCGTGCCGGCGCGGGATGCAGACGTTGCGGAGCGCCGGCCTTCGTGCCGGCGATGCTCCACTCGGCTGCATAGGCTTTCGTCCCTGAGGGGCCTTAGGCGAAGCTCGGATCGACAGCAGGCGCGCAGGCGAGAACTCCTTCGTTGAGGGACAGGCGCGTTTCAGGCCCTCAAGAGAGGCAACCATGGCGGTAGCGTTCGTGACGATCGTGCCTTTGGGCACCGGCTCGACGAGCCTTTCGGCGTACGTCGGCGGCGTCGAGAGAATCCTCCGCGAGTCGGGGCTCCAGCACGAGCTGACCGCGATGGGTACCATCATCGAGGGCGAGGTAGACCAGATCCTCGAAGTCGTGCGCCGGATGCACGAACAGCCGTTTGCTCAAGGCGCGCTGCGGGTCTCGACCGAGCTCAAGATCGACGACCGGCGCGACAAGAAGGGCACCATCGCCGGCAAGGTGCGCGCGGTCGAGGAGAAGCTCGCGCGCTCATAGCTCGGCCGGCGCGACCTCCCCGTCCGAGAGCGCTAAGCAATGGGCGGGCGGTCGCTTGCTGCGCGTGAATCAGTCCCCGCGCCCGTTGCCCGGTCCCGCTCCGCATCCTCGGTGCCTCGAGTTTTCCGAAGCGACGCCGGGTGCGACTCGATTTGCTCGAGCTTGTTGGCGCTCCGCGCCGCGCAGCGCGCGCCGCGCGCCCGACCCGCCGCTCAGGTAGCTTGCGAGCCTCTCAAAAGCGGCCGCGCGCAGCCCGCTGTTCCGCGTACCTACCTTGATAGGCGGGCTCGTCCCCGAGGAGGAGCGCGCCATGGCGAAGTACCCCGACGAGCGAGCACGCAGTGAACGGCCGGACCCGCTGCTGCGCGAGCGCGAGTTCTACGAAAAGGTGGAGCGCGAGCAGGATCTAGACGAAGAGGAAGCCGAGCGCCTGCTCGAAGAGCGCGCAGAATTCCCGCGCGGAGAACGGCGCTGAGGGGCCGGCAGGCGCGGCGCCCGGCGCGTCGCGAACCGAGGCTGTGAACCATCCGTCCAGCCTGGGCGACGCTCCCTCGTCGCTCCAGGCTGGCGTTGCCATCTTCCCGCCAGCTCGATGGACGGAGAGGGGAGGAAGATGTCGACGAAACGCCGCTCGATCGTCGCGACAACGCTCGCGCCCGCCGCGGTCCTCGCGGGGCTGACCTACTCGCGTTACCGGCGCGACCTGCAGAGGGCCCGCCAACGCATCGCGACCGGCAGCAACCTCACCTACACCAGCTTCGGCGCGCTCGAGTACGCGGACGTCGGCGAAGGCCCGCCGATGCTCGCCATCCACGGCGCTGGCGGCGGCTGGGATCAGGGCCTCGCCATCGCGCGCGCGTTGGACGAGGGCTTCCGCGTCATCGCCCCGTCGCGGTTCGGCTACCTGCGCTCGAGCCTGCCGCAGGACGCCTCGCCCAAGGCCCAGGCCGATGCCTTCGCCGTGCTGCTCAACCTGTTGGAGATCGAGCGGGTCGCCGTTGTCGCCGCCTCGGCCGGCGCGCTCTCGGGCGTGCAGTTCGCCCTGCGGTACCCCGAGCGCTGCACGGCGCTGGTCCTCCTGTCGCCGGCCGCCTGGGCGCCAGAGCGACCTAGGGTGCGGCCGCGCCTCTTCCCCGCCGTCGTCTTCGCTTCGAGCTTCAACCTCTGGGTCGCCTCCAAGCTGCTGCCGCGCCGCCTCGAGAGGTTCATCGGCAGCACGGCCGGCGAGGAGCTGACCGACTCCGAGCGCGAGAGCCTGCGCAGGATAGCCGAGGGGCTGCAGCCGCTCGACGCGCGCAAGCCGGGCATGCTCAACGACGGCAGGTACATGGCGAGGCGCGAGCCCATGCGGCTCGAGCAGCTCCGCGCGCCGACCCTGATCATGGCCGCCGCCGACGATCCGTGGGAGACGCTGCCGGCCGCCCGCTACCTCGCCGGACACATCCCGGGGGCAAGGCTCATCGCCACCGACCACGGCGGGCACCTGCTGCTCGGCGGGCTCGAGAGCCTGACGCGCGAAGCGGGAGAGTTCCTGCGCGCGAACGCGCCCCCGGGGCCGCGTCCCCTGGTGCCGCAGCCGAGCTCGCCCCAAGGGTGACCAACGCGCCATGCGCCGCAGCGCACTCCTCGCTCTCGCCCTCGGCCTCACGGCGCTCTTCCACGCGGCCTGTCCGGCCTGCTCGTACCTGAGCTATCGGCTCTGGCCGGACTACCCGCCCGACAAGAGCGCGACGATCGACCTGCCGGGCATCGAACGGCCGGTGAAGGTCTACCTCGACTCGCTGGGGATCCCGCACATCGAGGCGCACAGCGAGGCCGACCTGCTGCGGGCCGTGGGCTTCGTCCACGGACGCGACCGCTTCTTCGAGATGGACCTGATGCGTCGCATCGCGCAGGGCCGGGTCTCCGAGCTGGTCGGCGAGCAGCCGTTCCTCGGCGACACGACCGTCGACTTCGACCTCGCGATGCTCGGCTGGGGGCTCGGCGAGGCGGCCCGCGCCGACGCCGAGCGGGTCGCCGCGCCGATGCGCGCGCTGCTGCAAGCCTATGCGGACGGGGTCAACGCAGCCCTCGAGCGCTACGAGCCCATCGAGTATCGGCTGCTGGGGGTCGAGCCCGAGCCGTGGCGCGTCGAGGACACCTTCGCGCTGGGCCGGCTCAACGCCTGGTCCATCAGCGCGAACTGGCGGGCCGAGACTTCGCGACTGCTGTTCGCCCTGCACGGCGGGGTGGACCGCGCGCTGGCCATCTATCCGAACGAGCCGACGGTCGGCGCCGCGACCCTCGGGCCCGAGACCGAGCCTCAGCCGCTGCCACCGGCCTTCGCGCCCGAGCTGCGCGAGGTGCTGCCTTCCCGCGGGTCGATAAGCGAGCAGCCGCTCGGCGAGGCGCGCGAGGCGACGACGCTCTCGGCCTTCGCCTTTAGCGCGGGCGCGAGCAATAGCTGGGCAATCGGCGGCGCGCGGACGCGGTCGGGCAAGCCGATGACCGCCAACGATCCGCACCTGCTGCTGATGGCGCCGGCGATGTTCTACCAGATGCACCTGAAGGCCCCCGGGCTCGACGTCATCGGCTACACGACCCCGGGGCTGCCGTACGTCATCGCCGGGCACAACCGCCACGTCTCGTGGGGCACGACCGCGGCGGTCGCCGACGTCGTGGACCTCTACGTCGAGAAGGTTGACTCCTGCCGCGCCCTCGGCCCCGAGGGCTGGTATCCGCTCGAGGCGCGCGAGGTCATCGTCCGGGTGCGCGACGGCAAGCCGCGCGAGCGGCGCTTCACCATCCGGCGCACCCGCCACGGGCCGCTGCTCAACGACTTCCAGCCCAAGCTGCTGCCAAAGGGCGCTCCCGCGGTCGCCGTGCGGTGGGCGTTTACCGACGCGAGCGCCAGCTTCGATGCCCTGTCACGGGCGAACCGGGCGCGCACGGTCGGCGAGCTGCGGGCCGCGCTCGCCGGGCTGCCCGGCCCCATCGACGCCTGGACCGCGGCCGACACCGAGGGCTCCATCGCGCTCTTTGTCAACGGGCAGGTGCCGCGCCGCCGCCACCTCGGCACCTTCCCCGCGCCCGGGTGGCTGGCCGAATACGACTGGGACGGGATGGTTCCGCCCGAGGAGATGCCCTTCGCGCAGGAGGGCGCGGACGGACTGCTCGCGCACGCCAACAACAGCCTGCGCGATCCGCGGCGCGCCCGGGTGCTGCTCGGCGCGGACGCGGGGCCGCGCTTTCGCTATGAGCGCATCCGCCAGCTCCTCGAGGAGAACGGGGCCCACGACGCCGACAGCTTCGCGCGCATCCAGACCGACACGCTCTCGCGCCACGGCGGGCGGGGGGCGAGCATCGTCGCCGCCGACCTCGCGTCGCTCGACGCCGGGCCGATCCAGGCGAAGGCCCGAGACATCCTCGCGCGGTGGGACGGCGAGTGCGCCGAGAGCTCGGCGGGCGCCGTCATCTACTTCGTCACCTGGCGCAACCTCGCGGTCGCCGCGCTCGAGGACGAGCTCGACGATCGCGGCCTCGAGTTCGTGCTCTCCGATCCATTCCTCGTCGCCCGGCTCGACGCCTGGCTCGAGGACCCGGAACAGCCGGTCTGGGACGACCGGCGCACCGCCACGGTCGAGCGGCGCGGCGACGTGGCGCGCGCGGCCTTCCGCGAGGCGGTCGCCTCTCTCGCGAAGGAGCAGGGGCCGTCGCCCGAGACCTGGCGGTGGGGCAGGGTGCACGTGCGGCAGATCGCGCACCCCCTCGGCGCGGTCGAATCGCTGGCGAGCCTGGTCAACCTGCCGCAGGAGCCCGCGAGCGGAGCGGTCGATTCAGTCTGGAAGTCGCAATTCGACCTGGGCAACGCGAAGTCACCCTTCCGTCCGATGGGCGGGCCGGTCGTGCGGCTCATCGTGGACCTCGCTGACCTCGACGACGCCCGCTGGGTGCTCAGCACCGGCGCTTCGGGCTGGCCAGGGTCGCCGCACTACGCCGATCAACACCGGCTCTGGGCGAAGGGACAGTTTGCGAAGATGCTCTTCGCCTGGGACGAGATACGGCGTGAGGCGCGCGCCGTGATCACTTTGCGGTGACGCCGCGCGATGGGCTCTTCGCGTGCCGCGGGGAAGGCTCGAGCACAGGCAGGGACATCCGATTCGGCGGCACGAGCGCTCGCTGGGCCTTCGCCCTCCTCCTGCGACGTCGACATGCCAGGAGACGGCCCGCGAGGCAGCCTCGCCGCCGATGCCGTGTCCTCGGCGGCGACGGCGCCGGACCCGGGGGGCATCGCGGGTCGCCGCCCTTCGGTGCGCAAGGCGTTTCGCCGCCTCGCTCGCGATGTCTAATCGCGCTTTCTCGGTCCTCGCTGCGGCGCGCCAGTGTGGGCCTGGGAGCTGGAAGCGGCAGCGGAGCGGATGCAGTCGACGACCGCGGTCGAGCCGATGTGGCCAGACGACTCTCTGCAGCTCTGGACGGTGAAGGCCGCCGTTTGCTGCGGCAGTGAGGCGGAGGCTTCGATGCACTCCTGGGTCTTGGCCGAGCTCACGGGCGACAAGGCTGCGTGGCAGGCCTTGATGGTGCCCGGCTCCAGCGGACGGCCGCGTTCGCTGGACTCGGCAGCGGTTCGAATGCAGCTCAAGACCTTGGCGGAGCTGGTCTGGCCGAACGCCTCCTTGCAGGCGCGCACGATGGAGGCCGCGGTCCGCTGGGGCAGCGGCGCCGATGTCTCGATGCACTCCTGGGTTTTGGCCGAGCTCACCTGCGACAAGGCGTCGTGGCAGGCCTTGATGGTGGCCGGCTCCAGCGGCCGGCCCCGTCCACTGGACTCGGCGGCGCTCTGAATGCAGCTCAAGACCTTGGCGGAGCTGATCTGGCCGAACGCCTCCTTGCAGGCATGGATGAGCGAGGCCGCGGTTCGCTCGGGCAGTGGCGTAGAGGCATCGATGCACTCCTGGGTCTTGGCCGAGCTCACGTGCGACAGAGCGGCGTGGCAGGCCAGGATGGTGGCCGGCTCGACCGACCGGCCGCG
>JBMNNX010000016.1:0-43851 GCA_050942745.1 Myxococcales bacterium | reverse complement strand
CCCCGCTGAGACATCGATTCCCCACGCCCGTTTCCGCAGGATCAGCAGGCAGTACTACCAGCTCGAATTCCCCACACACACGGGGCGATGGGAAAAGACTCCCTTCCGCGCGGGCCTCGTCGAGCTATTCGAGACCGCCGTGGATTCGTTTGGCTGGATGTTCCAGCCAATCGGCTAATACCCGGAAAGAACTTAGGATCTTTTGTACTAGCTCCCGTCGCGCGAGCGGCGGGAGCGGAGCCGAAGGGCTCCTCGGTCTCGGGCCCTGCCTCGTTCGCCCTGAGCGTAGCTCCCGGCGCAAGAGCGCCGGGAACGGAGTCGAAGGGTCTTGTCGATTCCAGGGCGGGCCACTGACTTGGAGCGAGATCTGCGCCGTTCGGCCTGAGCGTAGCTGCCGGCGCTTGCGTCGGCGGCGGGGTCGAAGGCCCCGTCGTTTTCGTTGCGCTCCCTCGACTCCGCTTCCCGCGTTCCGCGGGAAGCTACGCTCGGGATGACCGGAGAGGAGCTTCTTGCGCAGGGACACAGTTGCTCGACTTCGGGGCAACCGGGGGGAGGAACCGGGAAGCGTCATCCGCCTGCCAGTCGCTCTCCAATCCCCGAAAACCGCGTCATTCGGTTCCCGATGGCGACCCTGAGGATCTTCAGCGCCCCGACGAAGACGACCGACCTGCGCGCCCGCGTCGCGCCGGTATAGAGGACCTCCCGCGTCAACAGCGGCATCTCGTCCTCCGGCAGCATCAGCGCGACGTGGTCGAACTCCGATCCCTGCGACTTGTGCACCGTCATCGCGAAGGCGTGCTGGAGCATCGGCCGCAAACCTTCGAGCGAGAAGGGTCGGAAGCCGTCGCGGGTCGGGAAGACCGCGCGAAAATGATGACTCGACTCGCCCGGCAGCGAGACCCGCAAGACCACTCCCTGGTCGCCGTTGAACAGGCCGCGCTGGTAGTCGTTGCGCTGCATCAGCACGGGCTCGCCGGGCAGGAAGCTCGCCGTCGCGAGCGGTACCGACACGCCCACCTCCGGGTCCTCCGCAAATGCGCGGTGCAGCCACGCGTTGCAGGCTGCGATCCCGGTCGGTCGCGCCTGGCCGCGGGTCACGCACAGCAGGCGCGCGCTCTCGAGGTGCCGGAACAGCCGCCACAGCGCCTCCTCGTCGGCCGGCGAAAAGCTCAAACTCTCGCCATCGGCGCGATAGGCGAACTCGCGCCGCACCAACTCCGGAAGCTCCTCGAGCGCGCGGACCCGCCGCCGGTACCAATCCGCGAGGAAGGCCTCGCGCTGTTGAGCGCCCGTCGCCACCAGCAGCTCGACCTTCTCGTACTCGAGCTCGACTGGCTTCACGCGCGGCGCCATCCCTTCCATTGCCCTCCCCACCTCGCCGGCGTTGATGGCGTGCGCCACGGTGAGCACCGCCCGCCCGGACGGATCGCTCGGATCCATCCGGTAGCTCTTTGTCAGCCGCACCGCGCAGCGTCGCCGCGCGTCAGGCTCGCCCGACGGAAGCAGGTCGCGCAGCACCGCGCCCGCATCGACCGACGGAAGCTGCTCGGCGTCCCCGAGCAGCACGAGCCTCGCCTCGGGGCGGACCGCGCGGACGAGCTGGCACATCAGGAAGAGATCGACCATCGATCCTTCGTCGACGATCACCACCTCCTCGGAGAGCGGGTTGTTCGCGTGATGCCGGAACCTGTCGGCCGAAGGCAGGTATCCGAGCAGCCGGTGCAGCGTGCGCGCCTCGGGCGGCGCGCGGACAAGCTGCGCGTCGGCGGCTGCGACCTCCTCGCCGAGGCCCGCGAGGTACTTGCGAATCGCCTCCTGCATCCGGTTCGCTGCCTTCCCCGTCGGCGCCGCCAACGCGACCTTCTCCATCGGCACACCCAGGCGCGCCAGCGTTCGCAGGATGGAGACTACAATCGACGTCTTGCCCGTCCCCGGCCCGCCGGAGACGACCGCCAGCGGCTCGCGCAGCGCGGTCAGCACGGCCTCCTGCTGCTCGTCGGAGAGCGCGACGGGTTTGCCGTTCACCACCGGCGCGGCCCGCATCACCTCGTCGAGCGCCTCGCGAATTCGAGCCTCTTCGGCGCCAGCCGCCGACGCGGCCATCCGGGCCTGCAGCGACGCGACGAGCCGGTCCTCGAAGTGCCGCATGCGCTGCAGGTAGAGGCTGCCGCCTTCGACGACGAAGGGCTTGTAGTCGCCCGGTCCGCCGACGAGCGCGGCCGCCGGCCCCGAGCCAGCCAGCGCCTGCTCGAGCAGCTCGCGAACCGCCTGCCGGTCCTCCGGAGCGGCGTCGAGCTTCGGCAGCAGGTCCTCGAGCCCCTCGCCGCCGAGCGGCAGCCGCGTGCTGCCCCGCTTCAGGTTGACGAGCGCCGCGACGCTCAAGAAGAGCAGCGCCCGCTGCCCGCGCGTGTCGAGCCCCGGAGCGCAGCGCGTCAGCTCCCACGCCTGGTAGAGCACCGCGTCGTCGAGCTCGAAGCCCTCGGCCGCCCTCGCCAGCTCCGGCGGCAGAGCCGGCTCCGCGCTCTGCGGCCCGCACGCCCGATCGCTGGCGCGCAAGAACCGCTCGCGCGCCGTGCCCAGTGGAGTGAGTCGCCCCTGCCCGCTCATGCCTCACCTCCGAAGCCGAAGTCGTCGCGCCGCAACAGCTCCTGTTCCCAGGCGACCACCTGCCGCCACGATGGCCGCTCGAAGTAGATGCCCTCGCCCGCGGTCTTCAGCCCGCGCAAGAAGACGTAGAGCAGCCCGCCGAAGCGCGCATCGTAGTCCGCCTCCGAGCGCAGGCCGAGCATCTTCACCAGCGCGAGCGTGTAGAGCTTCGCCTGCACCCGGTAGTCGCGCTCGACGTGCGCGGTGAGCGCGGCCGCATCGAAGCTCGGCAGCGAGTCGCTCTTCCAGTCGCCGAAGTAGGCGAGCCCCTCGTGCTCGAACAGCACGTCCACGTAGCCCTTCACGAAGCCGCGGCGGATCTCGAAGGGCCTCGCCCACTCTCGCGCCGGCTGCGACAGCAGCGGGTGCGATGCCTCGGGGATGGGGAAGAAGAACTCCATCTCCCGAAGCACACGCTCGGCGCGGCTGATGCCCTCGAGCGTCCTGCCGCCGAGCTCCAGCCTCGCGGTGAGCGCCGCGTAGACCAGCCGGCGCGCGTACGGCTCGAAGCGCGCGTCGATCCCGTAGCGCCGCCCCAGCGCTTCGAAGAGCCTCTTCACCTCCGGCCGCTCGCCGAACGACTCGGCGTCGCCCGCGTCCGCGGCGCTCGCGGTGGGAAGCTCGGCGAGCAGCTCGTGCAGGTAGTTGCCGGTGTTGGTGCCGCCCGGCAGCTCGTCGGACGGCGGCGGGACGTAGGCGCGGTCCTCGTTCGCGCACTCCTCGCGGTCGTCGTCGGCGCCCGAGGCCTTGCCCATCCGCGTGTACGAGGTGACGAAGTAGCCGGCGTGCTTGTCGCGCAGCGCCTCGCGCTCGGCCGTCCGGTCGACCTCTTCGACGAGCTCGGGCCGCGGCTCGAGCGCCGCGAGGGCGCTCAGGTCGAGCTCGCCGCCCGCCGCCGCGAGCCGCTCGGGCTCGACCGGGTCGAAGGAGAACAGCCGCTGGTGCTCCGGGCGCGCCTCGGCCGAGATGGCCATCAGCCGGTCATTGACCTTCCGGTAGCAGCCCACGAGCTTCTTCGGCGGCTCTGGGCCCAATTCCCCTGCGACCGAGTACATGGGCAGGTAGAGCCGCGCCTTGGCGCGGGTGAGCGCGACGTACAGGAGCCGCTCGTCCTCCTGGTCGGCTTCGGCCGCGGCGTGGGCCGCCAGCGCCTTCGAGGGCTTTGCGAGGTAGAGGATCCGATGCCCCTCGTCGTCGTGGTAGACGCACTCGCCGCCAAGGCTCGCGAGCCCTCCGACGATGAACACGACCGGCGCCTCGAGCCCCTTCGACACGTGCATCGTCAAGAGCTGCACCGCGTCGCGCTCGCTCTCGAGGCGCTGCATGTCGCCGTGCTCGTGCTTCGGCTTGCGCCGCCCGTCGCACAGCGCCCGCAGGCCGGCGATGAGCTCCGGCAGCGTCGGGCGCGAGCGCCCGAGCTCCTCGAGCAGCAGCTCGAAGATGTGCAGGTAGTTCGTCAGCGCCCGCTCGCCGTCGCCGACGAGGATCTCCCGGCGCACGATGCCGCTGTCGCCGAGGATGCGGCTGAAAAGCCGCTCGTAGCGCCGCTCGTCCGCGTACACCTTCCAGTCGAGTAGGCGCGCGACCAGCGGGTGGTCCTCGAGATCGCCCGCGCCCACGAGCTCGCCGAGCTTCAAGCCGAAGAAGGGCGTCAGCCACGCGCGCAGCCGCTTGCTGAGGTCGCCCGGATCGGCGATGGCCTCGAGCAGGTCCAGGATGTTCTCGGCCTCCTCGGTCTGGAAGAGGCCCTCCTGCCTGTAGAAGGCGTGGTCGATCCCCGCCTCGCGCAGCGCCGCGGCGAGCCCTCGGAGCTCGTTGCCGGTGCGGGCGAGGATGTAGATGTCGCGGCAGCAGATAGGCCGCGGGCCTTTCCCGTCGTCCCTGTCGAAGCGCAGCGCCGGCCGTTCGGGATCGATGAGCCGCTTGATCTCCTGGGCGATCCGCGCGCCGAGCAGCGGGAGCACGACGGGCTGGGCGACCGACTTTTGGTCCTGGAGCTCGAAGACGTGGATCGGAGCGACCGGCTCGCCGTCGGGGCCTATCGCAGCGAGCTTGGGGTTTCCGCACTCCACTGGCTCGTCGTAGCGGATCTCGCCGGTGAAGAACGGCTCGCTCGCGCCCTGGTCGAGGATGGCGTTGTAGCCGGCGATGAGGTCCGCGGTGGAGCGGAAGTTACGGCCGATGACGACGCGCTTCCCGCCGCTGCCGAGCACCGTACTGCGCGCCGCGAGGTAGGTGTTCACGTCGGCGCCGCGGAAGGCGTAGATGGCCTGCTTCGGGTCGCCGATGACGTAGAGCCGGCAGCGCCCCTCGCTGTCGAAGAACAGCTTGCGGAAGATGGCCCACTGCGTCTCGTCGGTGTCCTGGAACTCGTCGATGAGCGCGAAGCGGTAGCGCGACCGCAGCAGCTCGACGAGCGCCTCGCCGTGCGGGCCTTCGAGGCTGTCGCGCACCAGCGAGAGCATGTCGCCGAAGTCGAACTGCCCGCTCTCGCGCTTGCGCCGCACGACGCGCTCGGCCACCAAGGGGAGGAAGCGCGCGGCGACGATCGCCTTCAGCGACGGGACCAGATCCCAGACGCGCTGCAGCGGCGCGACGAGCGCGCGCCCGCGGGTCCCCTCGGCCAGCTCGTCGAGCCGCTGGAGGAGGTACTCGACGTCCACGCGCTGGAGCTCGTCGAAGGCCTCGAGCTGCGCCGCCAGTCCGGTCGCGGAGCGCACGCGCTCGAGCGCCTCGCCGAGCGCCTCGATGCAGGGCCCGAACTTCTTCATGAGCCGCTTGTTGTGGCAGGCCATCTCCTCTTGGACCTGCGCGACTGCGCGCTCGTCCAGGCCACAGTCGGCGATGAGCTGCTCGTAGCGCTCCGGCTCGTACGCCGGCTCGATACGCGCCTTCTGGGCGAAGCAGCGATACAGCGTCTCCTCGAGCGCGGCGACGTCCCCTCCCTGCTCGAGGAAGAGCCGCAACAGCTCGCGGTTCTCGCCCTCGCGCGCGATCTCCTCGCGCAGCGCGTCCTTGAAAGCCGCGCCGAACGCCTCGCGCCCGTCCACCAGCTCCTCGTCGAAGAGCCGCTGGTTGGCGAAGGCGTTCTCGGTCAGCACGCTGCGGCAGAACGAGTGGATGGTGCAGATGGTCGCCGAGTCGAACGCTGCCAGCGCTTCGCGCAGCAGCTTGCGCTCCTCGCCGCCAATCACCCAGCAGCGCTCGTCGGGGACCGAGGCCTTGGCGCCGTCCTCGGGCCGCAGTTCGAGCAGGCGCTGGAGCATGTGCCGCACCCGCGCGCGCAGCTCGCCGGTCGCCTTCTCGGTGAAGGTGACGACGAGGATCTCGGTGATGGGCACCTGCTTCGCCAGCAGGATTTCGACGATGAGGTGCTCGAGCGTGTACGTCTTCCCCGTGCCCGCCGAGGCCTCGATGACCGCATGGCCATCGAGCGGGACTTGACCGAGGACCTCGGGCTTCTCGTAGCGCGCAACCACGGTCATTCCTCCCCCCCCTTCTTCGCCCGGCGGGTCGTCCGCTTCTTCGTCGGCTGCGGCGCGACCGCTGCGCCGAATAGATCGCCCTGCTTGGAAGCCGGCTTCGCGCCGCGCACGACGTTCCGGCTTTTGGCCCCCGACGCCGCCCTGCTCACCCCGAGCTTGTCGAGGGGCTCACCGGCATCAGCCGGAGTCGGGAGCGCCGCGCCTACCGCGAGCTTGTGGGGCTCGCCGGGCCGCGCGCCACCCGAAACCGTGACCGCCGCTGCCTCGACCGGGAACCTCGAGTCCAACGGCATCGCGCGCTTCTCGAAATACAGCCCCCATCTCCGCGCGATGAGCTCGCACGCGCGGCGCTCCTCGGGCGGGCCGAAGACATCGATCCGCTTGATCGGCCCGTAGCTCGAGCCGTGTGACGAGCGAGAAAACAGCGCGAAGACCTCCTCCAGCGCCTCCGCGAAACCGGGCGAGTCCGCCCTCGCGCCGTAGTGGAGCACGGCCTCGGCGGTCAGCAGGTAGTCATGAACGCCCGAGAGCATGTCGGCGACCACCCTGCGTAGCCAGGCGAGCGCCTCGTCGCGGCCGATGGGCTCGAACGAGTAAGCGTCGAGCTTGCCCTCGACGCCGTTGGTGACGCAGATGAGCGACTGGTGGCCTGCGCCGCCCTGCCCGGCCGCGGCGAGCGCGACCGCGTCGACGAAACCGCGCAGCGACACCCTGCCCGCCCGCAGCGCCTCGACGACCTTGTTCGATCCCAGACTGCGATTGATCAGGGTCAGCGAGGCGCGGCGCCCCAACACCAGCGGCTCGGTCGCGCCCACGATCTCGACGCGCAGCCCCGGGCTCTCCGGGCCGAGCTCCCCGGGATCGAAGCCGACGACGATGGGATCGAAGGTGTCGTCGGCCCCGTCGTGCTCGTCGGCCGCCGCGCCGAAGCGTACGCGTTCGGGCCGGCAGGCCTCGTCGCCGAGTCCCTCGCGCAGTAGCCGCTCCCAGTCGCGCAGCACCGCGAGGTGCCCTTCGCGCTCGACCTCTCGGAACACGCCGGTCGGCATGCGGCCGCTCGCGACGAGGCGCTCGCCGCGCGCGTCGTAGACCGCCTCGAACGAAGCCGGCTCGCCGCGGGCCTCGCGGGCGAGCTTCTCGACGAACCCGCCGCGCAGGAGCTGCACCCTCTCGAGGAGCTCGGTGCAGAACGGCTCGTCCTCGCGATCGAGCAGGTCATCCCCGTCGTCGTCCTGCAGCTTCAGGAGCTGCTTGGCGCCCGCCTGCAACGGGCACTCGAGGAAGCCGCGCAGCCGCGAGAGTGACAGGCGCAGCGTCTCGGGCAGCACGAGCCCGCCCGCGGGCCGTTCGATGTGAAGCCGGAGCTGGCGGTCGAGCAGCGCGCGCCCGCTTTCCGAGAGCGCCTCGCGCAGCGTCCCCAGGTCGGGCACCTTGATGCCCGAGCCGAGGGCCGCGGCGATCTGCCCGCGGAAGGCGAGCGCCTTCGCCTCCGCGCGCGCGGCGGGCGACGCGGGCATCTCGGGTCCCGGCTGCCCGTGGAGCGCCGGGAAGTAGCGCGGCTCGTAGCGCCGCAGCGCGTGCGTCTCGACCAGCGGCGAAGGCGCGCCCTCCTCGCGCTCGGGCAGGTACCAGCGCTCGACGACCCTGAGCAGCTCCGCGACGACCGGCGCCGGCTCGAGAGAATCGCCGGTCAGCTCGTGGCGCGAGACGTAGGAGAGGTAGAGCCGGTCGCGGGCGCACAGCAGGCCCTCGAGAAACATGTACTCGTCGCGCTCGCGCGGGCTGACGTCGCCGGCCTGCGGCTTGGCCTGCCGCAGGTCGAGCTGGTTGCGCCGGTCCTGCGCCGGGAAGCGCCCCTCGCCCAGCCCCGCGATGAAGACCACGCGGAAGGGGAGGGCGCGCATCGGCTGCAGGGTCGAGATCACGACGCCGCGCGAGAGGTACTGGCCGCGCCCGCCGGATATCGAGCCGAGCGAAGCCGAGGCGAGCTCGCTCGCGACGCGGCAGGAGACCTCGCGCCCGTCGAGCCCATACTCGGCGACCGAGCGCACCGCGCGCAGGCAGCGCTCGAGCTCGCGCTCCTCCTGCTCGCCGCGCGGCGAGACGTAGGTCTCGACCATGGCGCCGAGCAGCTCGGCCCACTGCGCGGTCGTCAGTCGGGCCGAGCGCGCGAAGCGCAGGTCGGCGATGAGCGAGCGGGCGAGCAGGCCGAACGACGCCGCGCTGCCCTGGCTCGACTGCCCGAGCTCCTCGGGCAGGTAGCGCTCGGCGCCGTCGCCGCGGAGGTCGAGCTCGAGCGCGCGCTGCTCGCCGCTGCGCGGGCCGGTCATCACCGCGCCCAGCGCGAGCCGCCTCATGCCCTGGTCCCAGTTGAGGATGTCGCGCTCGATGTACGTGTTCGCGTGGTCCGCGTGGTCGGCGCCGTGGACGATGCCCACCGCCTTGCACCAGCCGAGCCACTCGCCGGGATCAATCTCGCCGTAGCGGCCGGCGACCGTCGGGTGCGTGAGGAAGCGCATCAGCTCGCTGCGGCTGAAGCGCCCGAAGGGCAGCTCGAGCAGCATCGCCACCGCCTCGGCGACGCGGCTCTCGGCCGCGAACGGCGAGTCACTGATGCTGAACGGGATGCCGTAGGTCTCCTCGAAGACGGCCGCGAGGTGCGTGAAGTAGGTCTCCGGGTCGCTGCCGGCGACGAGCACGGCGATGTCGTTGAAGCGCAGCGGCTCGCGGCCCGAGCGCTTCTCGTCGGCCTCCATGAGCGACCAGATCTCGCCGGCGATGACCTCGGCCTCTCGGCGGATCCCCGGGCAGGCGAGCACGCGCAGGCTCGAGTCCTGCGACAGGTCGATGCGCCGCCCCTCGGGCTCGGGCATGTTGCGCAGGATGTCGCCCTGCACCAGGCGCAGCAGCGTCGGCTCGCGCTCGAGCGGATCGTCGAAGGCCGCCTGGAAGTCGCAGTCGGCGACCTCGTTGAGCAGGCGGATGTTCTCGCGCCCCGGCCTGCCCCAGAGCTGCAGCAGCGGGTAGCCCTGCGGGCCTTTGGCCAGGCCGAAGGGATCAAACTCGGCGAGCGCGTCGGCGCCGAGCCGCGGCAGCTTTTTGTCGAGCTTGCGCAGCTCCCAGCCCGCGGGGATGTCCTCCCAGAACTCGGCGCAGGGGTTGAGGGTGTAGACGTGCAGATCGCCAGCGCGCGCGAGCCCGGCGAGGATGCGCTGGAAGGCGCGGGCGACGTAGGAGACGCCGAACATGAAGACCGGGCGGCCGTCGCCGAGCTTGGCCGGCGCCGCGGCGAGCAACTCGGGGAGAGGGAGGCAGCGCTCGCCCGTCTGCTCGCATCGCTTGCGCAGCAGCTCGCGGGCGTCGAGCCAGAGCCTGCGCTGCCAGGCCTCGATCTCGGCGAAGGGCGTGCCCGCGAGCTTCACGCCGCGCGGCCAGGCCGCGAGCAGCTCTTCGCGCGAGTAGCCGTACTCCTCGAAGAGCTGGCCGAGGACGCGGGCGAGCTGGACCCGGCGGATGTCCACCGCGTCGGCGCTGGCGCCACCGGCGTACAGGTAGTCGCGCACCCGCTCGAGGCCTCTCTGCGACAGGTAGTCGTCGTCGAGCAGCAGCGAGAGCAGCAGATCCTCGAGGACCCCGGCGTCGGCGAGGCGCACCGGCGCCTCGGGCGAGTCGAGCAGCCCGGCGACGAAGCGGCGAAGCTGCAGGGTCTCGATGTTGGCGACGATGCCGTCGCGTCGGGCGAGCTGGTGCTTCACCCAGGTCTCGACGTTGCGGTTGGGGACGACCAGGCGCACCGGGTCGAAGACGTGCGAGCGGGCCCGCCAGTCGGCGAGGTCGCGTCCGAGCGCTTCGAGCAGCGCCTCGGTGCGGTTCGAGTAGGTGAGATGGAGCATCGGCGGTCCCCTCGCTCGCGTGTCGTTCGTCGAAGTGGACGCAGGCTACAACATCGGTCGGACACGCCGGCAGCCGCGGGAGTCCACAGGCTTGACTCGATCCGGGAATTGCGCGCAGGCCCGCGTTCGCTCGGGATGCCATCAATCGCGTCGAGCATCCACGCGCAGGGCACGCCGCGACGCATGGCCGCTGGCGCCGCCACAAAGGGCGGCGATCTCCATCCGAGCGACTCATTCGCCTGCGCGCGCTGGGCGCAAGGGCCGTGGCGAATCTACCACCGCGTGCGCGCGGCAGGACGGCGAACTGAAGAGACCATGAATTGTCGTCTGTCCGTCATCCCGCTTATCGTTCCTCTCAACATTTGCATCCGAGCCTGGGGGATTCATGAAAAGCTTCGCCGACATTCGCCGCAGCCCTGGACAAGGATTTCCGGAGACAGGTGCTTGAGCGCGTAATCGAGCACGTGCGAATCAATCCGACGCCGCCCCAACACCGCTTCTTCCTTGATTTGCTCGAAGCCGTGGTCATCAAGGGCTACCGCTCGGCACGTAAGGCGCCTCCCAGGCTGGCCGCCATGGCGTTCAACCACATTTGGTCCTCCGACTCAGTGTTCTGGGAGCGCGTCATTCGCACCTGGATCGACGCCGAAAAGGAGCTCTTCAACCTCTGCGTCGAGCATCTCAAATCCGAGTGCAACCCTCCGCCGCCTCCAATCGACGACCCCATCGAACCCTGGGATGTCGATCCGAATGCTATCGCTGCCTGGGCGAACGCACTTAGGCCGAAGGCTCCGGAGCGCCGCACTGAAGAAATGGAGCTGATGCTGCGAATGGCGGCTTGCGCCAGAACTCACTGCGAAGCGGCGTCGAAACGCTCGCCAGGCAACCACTCTGGCGCTGCCGAACAGAAAGAGGAGACCGTCCCCTTGACCTCTCAGAGTGCTCCCCCGGAACGCTTTGCGGCACTGCGCGAGCGACTGCGGGTCCTCACCACGGATCTTGCCGACCTTGCAGAATGGCGGCCAAGGAGCTCGATCGAATTCGAGCAGGCATCGCTCCCAAGGCCGCATTCGCCACTCGGATCGCGGACGTGACCAAGCGATACGAGGACCTGTGCGCCGAGATCTCCGAATTGTCGGGCGCTCCTTCGACAGAGGAGACGAACGTCCACGCGCTCGCGAAATCGCTCGACGACGTCGAGTCGAAGCACGGCGCCAAGCTGCGACGCATGGCCGCAGCGCGGCGCACGCTCTCCCTCCGCCTGCAAAGCCCGGAGCGCGCTTCGGAGGAGTTGCGAAAGGCATTCGATGCGATCCAGGAGGAAGCGAAGGCCTGGACCAGCGGCGCTGAGGCCATTGACGAGCAGCGGGTCACTGCGCACGAGGCGCTTGTCGCGCTGTGCGACCCGGAGCTTGGCTTCGAGGAAGAGGAGAAACAGCGCGCGGTCGTGACCGCGCGCTTCGGAAAGCTGATCGCTTGGTCCGCGGTGCGACGGATGATCGAGCGGCAGCCAGAGGATCCGTCCGAAACCGCGCCGGTCGCTGGGACCGAATCGGCGGCCCTGCCGGGAGCGGACGAGGAAAGAGAGCCGGCGGTTGGGACAGAGGCAGAGGCCGCCGCTCGGCCCAAGACCGCCGCTAAGCCCGAGACCGCCGCTAAGCCCGAGACCGCCGCTCACCCCGAAACCGCCGCTCAGCCCGAGGCCGCCGCCCAGCCCGAGGCCGCCGCCCAGCCCGAGGCCGCCGCCCAGCCCGAGGCCGCCGCCCAGCCCGAGGCCGCTGCGCAGCCCGAGGCCACCGCTCAGCCCGAGGCCACCGCTCAGCCCAAAGCCGCCGCTCAGCTCGAGGCCGCTGCGCAGCCCGAGGTCGCCGCTCAGCCCGAGGCCGCCGCTCAGCCCGAGGTCGCCGCTCAGCCCGAGGCCGCCGCTCAGCCCGAGGCCGCCGCTCAGCCCGAGGCCGCCGCCCAGCCCGAGGCCGCCGCCCAGCCCGAGGCCGTTCCTCAGCCCAAAGCCGCCGCTCAACCCGAGCGAGAGACCGGCCCGTTGGCCGGCTGTGGCCTTGAACTAACAGGGGGAGCTGTTAGTTAGGAAACCCAAACGCGGCCTGAAGCCGCCGAACAGCCTTATTCCATGCCGGAACTCGAGGCCACGGCGGAGCGGCCGGTCTCCGCCGAGCCGGCGCAGGTCACCGCCTCATCGGCTGTCGATTCTGAAACGTTCCCCGGCAGCGATCCTCACGACTCTCGCTTTCTGGCCCGCGCGGCTCTCGAAGCCGACGGACCGGAGCGAACGCAGCTCGCAATGCGCGTTGTCTGGACGCTCGTGGGAGAGGGTCAGATGGCGCTCGCCCACGAGATCGCCGCCTGCCTTGAGCACTGCGAGCCTGTCGACGAACCCGCTCCTTGGTCTGCGCTGATCCGCGCCCTCATCCTCAGTGCCCACATTCGGTCGAGCTACGACACGGTCGCCGAACACTACCGCGAGGCGCTCCGCGAGGTCGTGCCACCCGCGGACGACGACAACAGTTCAACCGCCGTTCGCCTGCTCTGTGCCGCGATGGCAATGCGCCCAGCCCTGCTCGATGCAAGCTCGGGCGCCCGTCCCTTCTTGCAGGGATTGCGACTCGAAAGCTCGGCCCTATTAGAGCTGCGCGCCGCCATCGCCAACTATCTCAAGCTGAACCTCGAGTTGAGCCCCCCAATCCCGCGCGGCGTTCGCGAACAGGCAAGTTGGAAGGCACAGGTCGAGGCGATTCAGCAAGGTTCGCGGCCTACCTTGACCGCGCAAGGAACCAGTACAACCGCTACCACCCCGCCACCGATGTGCTGCACCACCTTGTCTCGAAGCGCTCCATACTGCGCGAAGTGCTCGATCCTGTTCTCGAAGGCCGCCTGGGCGAACGGGAGAAGGTGTTTCAGGTCGCCACCGAGTATTCGGAAGAGAAGGCGCTCCTGAAGCTCATTGAAGATACCGACGAGCAGCTTCGCGGGCGCTTGTCGCGGCTGAAGGCCATCGAAGGTCCCGCGCTACGCGAGCTTCAACAGAGCCTGCGCGACTTGCTTTCCTACCCTATCGATTGGGCAAAGCTCGTCTCCGCCGGCTCCGCCCACCAGGACCCGGTCCTCAAGCGCGCCAAGCCCCTGCGCGCGCAAATCGTCTCGAATCTGAAGGCTGCGCGAAGCTGGCTCGAGAGCCAGAACCCCGATCACCTCTCGAGCCAGGCCGCTTACGAGGTCCTTCGGCGTGCGCTCGCGGATCTCGAGGCCCTCTTCGATCCCGAGTCCGAGATCACACCAGTCCCCAGCACAGAGCGACTGGTCTGGGCCGATCTGCTGCGAGTGCCTGGCCTCCGGCTCGATGTCTTTGCGCAGCCCGAGGGCGCTCCAGACTTCCGGCTCAGCAAAGCGCTGACGGCAGTGCGCGACGGCCTCCTCGACTGGCCGACGGCTTTCGGGTCGGCGCTCGAGCACGGCGAGCTACTCTCCGCCGAACGCATCTTCCGCCTCGCCGACGAGGGGCTCATCGACGCGATCGACCCCACCGAAGCGAGCAGTCGGGTGCATCAAGCGAAGGAACGCGCGCGGCGACGCCTCGACGAGGCCCGCCGGACCTGCGAAATCGAGCTCGGCCACGCCGTCTCGCACGAGCTGCTCCCAGAGGCCGAGCGCCAGACCATCATCTCGACGCTCGAAGCCCTGGGCCCCGCGGCCCCCCTGGATGCGCTCGAGCCCGCCCTCGAGCGCGTCGAGAAGATCCGCGAGGAAATCCGCGAGAAGCGCACGCAGCGTGCCCGCGAGCTCGAAGAAGAGATCGCCCAGCGCGAAAAGGAGCTTCCAGCCTCCGAGGCTTTCGCCCGAGCCCGCGAGGCGCTCGCGCGCCTCGACTTCGTCACCGCGCAGGACTATCTCGACGCCGCCAAGACCGGGCGTCCCCTCTCCAAGGAGCCCGAACCCGACCTGTTCGCCAACGGGTTTTTCCCCGCGTTCGTGCAGGCGGCCGAAGGCATGGAGCTCGACCTCGTCAGGCTGCGCGACGCCATCCGAAACCGCCGGCGCCTGGGTGCCTTTGACGCCTCGGTGCTCTCGGACGAAGACACCGCTCCCGCGGCGGACTTCCTCCGCCCCTGGTTTCTCGTCAAGCAGCAAACCGACCCGGGGCCCAACCTCGAGGTGTTCCTCGGGCTCCTCGGTTTCACCACGGTCGACCTCAAGGCTGACACGGCCTTCGACCGCCAATGGCGCGGCAAGGCCCGAGGCTGGAATCTGAGCGTGAAGCCGCTCGGGGAACGCGAGCTCTGCCCGCTTCCCGAGTATGGCTCCAAGGCCCAAGGCCGCTACCGCCTGGTCACCATCCAGCGCGCGGTCAGCGAGGGGGAGCTCCTCGACATCGCCGGCACGGCGGGCGTCGCCCCGACGCTGGTCTTCTACTTGGGCAAGCTCGGCACCCAGAGGCGCCGCGAACTGGCCCGCCTGTGCCGCGACCGGCGTCGGCACCTGCTCGTTCTCGACGATCTACTCGTGCTCTTCCTCGCGCTGCAGCCCCGACCGCGCCTGTCGGCTTTCTTCCGCTGCGCGCTCCCGTTCACGCTCTCGCAGCCCTACGTCACCACCGCAGGTCACTCGAGCCGGAGATGTTCTTCGGCCGCGAGAGCGAGCGCGAAGCAATCTTCGACCCCAGGGGCACGCACCTCGTCTTCGGCGGCCGGCAGCGCGGCAAGACCGCGCTGCTGCGCGACGTGGAGCGCCGCTATCACGACCCTTCGCGGGGAGTCATCGTCCGCTACCTCGACCTGCAGCAGGAAGGGATCGGCCTTAGCCGCCCCGCGTCCGACCTCTGGGAGCTCATCGCCACTGTGCTGCTCAACGCGAGCGTGGTCCAGCGCCGCATGAGCGACTTCTCCACGATCCAAGCGCGAGTGCGCAAGTGGCTCGCCGAAGCGCCTGGCAGGCGTATCCTGCTGCTGCTCGACGAAGCCGACCACTTCCTCGCCGCCGACCGTTTCGTTGAAGGGGTGCGCCGCTACCCGACGGTGCTTGAGTTGCGCCAGCTCGCCATGGACACCGACGGAGCGTTCAAGTTCGTGCTCGCGGGGCTCCACGACGTGCAGCGCACCTCGCGGGATCCGAACACCCCGCTCGCTCAGCTTGGAAGGCCGATCTGCATCGGGCCGCTGCTCGAGGGTGGCGAGCACGTCGAGGCGCGGCTACTCATCGAGGCGCCGATGGCTGCCCTCGGCTACCGCTTTGCCGCGCCTGACCTCGTCACGCGGATCCTCTCGTACACCAACTACTACCCGAGCCTCATCCAGCAGTTCTGCCACCTGCTGGTCGATCACCTGTCGAAGCCCGGCCTCAGGCCCCCGTTCGACCCGCGCTCGACACCGCCTTACCGGATCGAGGAGCGGCACATCGACGACGCCTACCACGCCCAGTCGCTGCGCGAGGCAATCCGAACGCGCTTCTCCCTCACCCTGGATCTCGACAAGCGCTACAAGCTCATCGCGTTGATGATGGCGCTCGAGGCGCTCGACGATCGCGAGATCCTGGTGCATGGCTACGACGCCTCGGAGGTCCGCGCGAAGGCGCTCGAATGGTGGGAGGCGGGCTTTCCGCCCGACGAGCGAGGGCTGGACGTCTTCCGCACCCTGCTCGACGAGATGGTGGGCCTCGGCGTGCTGGCCAAGGCTGGGCCCGATCGCTGGACGCTGCGCAGCCCCAACGTGCTCAACCTGCTGGGAACCTCCAAAGACATCGAGGACGCGCTCCTGGGCACCACCACCGAGGAGGCCAAACCGACCTACAACCACCTGCACTTCCGGCGCGCTGACAAGGACGAGGTGATGCGCCGCAGCCCGCTCACGGGCATGGATGAGTCACGGCTCGCCCAGCGCGAATGCGGAACGGCGATCGTCTTCGGCGCTCGGGCTGCGAGCCGACATCAGCTCTCGCACTTCCTGTCGCTCACCTCGGGCCTCTCCGAGGTGCGCGAGCCACCGCGTCGGCTGGACGACCCCGAGAGCCTGTGCAAGTGGCTTTCGACGCTGCTCGTTCTGCGCAACCAGCTGATCTTCGCGCTGGTTGACGAGAGTCATCCTTGGGACGAGCGGTGGATCAAGGATGGCAGGAGCTTCCTCCAGCGGCACCGCTCACGCGAGCGGATCATCCGCCTCCTATTCGTCGGAGATCCGCTGAAGGCGTGGCATTGGCTGGAGTGCCCGGAGCAAGTGCGTACTCAAATCGAGAGCGAGCTCGGAGTCGAGCGCATCAATCTGCGCCCCTGGCACGAGACCGCCGTACGCTCCTGGCTCTTCGAGGCCGGCTTTGGCACGGCCAGCAACGAGGCCCGCCAGCGCTTGAGCGAGGTGACAGGCAACTGGGGCGAGCTGCTCTGCCGTTTCGCCGATCGCTGCCGCGAAAAGACGCACCGCTGGCCGGAGCTGCTCGAAGGGTTCGCGCGCGAAACCGATGCCTCGGTCCTCGCCCCGCTGTTCGAGCTCGTGCCCGAGGCTGTCGCCGCTCTTCGGATGCTCGCAGACCTCGGGACAGCGGGAACGCTGGAGGAGATCTGCAACCACAGCGGCATCGATCTGGCGCTCGCGCGCCGTACGGCAAGCTGGGCCGAAATGCTCGGCTACGCCCACCGCGACCACAGCGGCTGGATTGTTCCGACGGTCGTGCTCCAGGCGCTGGAGGGCGCGAGCGCATGAGCCTCGGATTTTGGGAGCTTCCGGGCCCGTCCTCGTTCGCCGCCGAGATCGACCGGCTGGTCCAGGCCGGCGAGAGCGTAGCGGTCGTCTTTCCACCAGGGACTCCCGCTGGACTAAGGTCCCTGCTCGTCGCCAGGGCTCGCGCCGACGGGCGCTGCTGGTACCAGCTCCGCCCGGGCAACGAGCAGCCGATCGAGGCGCTGGCAGACCTGGTCGGAGCGCCGGTGCCCTGCGGCACACACGCCGCTCGGGAGCTGGCCCACGAGCTGTGCGCGACCGCTATTTGGATCGAAGGCCTTTCGGAGGATCGCGCGAAGCCCTGGGTCGAGCTCCTCACCGACTTCGCACGGGCGGCCAGGTCCGAGCCGGCCGGGACGACGGGCTCACTCCTCCTCGTCGTCGGTCCGGAGACAGCTGTGCGCGCCGAGATTGGGCTGCGGGTTCTCAAGTGGAGAGGACGCTTGCGCTACGAGGACGCGCTGATCCACCTCGCGGACTTCTCGGAAAGCGGCTCGGTGGAGGAGCGGCTTCGCCTGGCCATTGCGGTCGAGCTTGCGGGCTGGGATCTCGAGCTCGCGCGCCAATTGGCGGAGCGCTCCCTCGCGGAGCTGCTGCGGCCCACGCGGATACTGCAAGAGGAAGCGCGGGCGCGAGGCTGGCGAAGACCCGGCACCAGAGACCGCTGGGCCGTTGGCTGGAGTGATCAGTGGCGCGGCTCGCCATTCGATCACCCGGCTGCCCTCGCGCTCGAGGAGAGGGAGCAGGAGATCACTCAGCGGGTCTGGAATGCGGAGCTGACCGTGCTCTTCCCGCTCATCGAGGAGCGGCGCTGCGCGCTTCTGCCGCAGCTGCGGCCCTTCCTACGAGCGCCCATCGAAACGCCGACCGGACGGATTGAGACAGTAGAAGACTTGGAGATTGGCCAGATTTGGTATCAGGTGCGCCACTCGAGGCTGAGCGCTGCGACCAAGACCCGGATCATGGGGCTGGCGAACATGCGCCGGGCGCTCGCGCACGTTGAGCCCATCGACCCCAAGGATCTGTGTTACGCCGGCATGGTTGACGAAGCGGTGCTGGCAGCGGCTTGACGCGGCGGCGCCAGATCGCAGCCTCTGATTCGCGCGCTCGACCTCCTCCACAACGTACAAAGCACTGGCCGTCCGAATGGATGGCGTCAGGTCGTACTCGCGGCTAGCAGGGCGACACCCGCAGAGGCTCGAGCTGCGCGGTTCAGACCGAGCATGAAGAACTCACACGTCACTCTAGCCGTAATGGAAGCGCACCTTCGCTCGAGCGCCTCGTCAGGCGCCGCCACCAAGGGCATCACTCCGATTCGTTGACGCTCCGCCCCTCGAGCCCGCAAGCCGCCGAGACGGCGGCTCTCCCTCCTCGATTCGGCGGTGTTCCCACAGAATCGCGAAGGGCAGCGATCCGAAGCCGCGCTCTCTACAGCGTTCCGCCGCGCACCGCGGGGGCCGGCGTCGGCTCCTGCACCTGGTCGGTGGCGACCGAGTTGAGGATCCAGCTCCCGTCCATGGGCGACATCTTGTAGGTCGCGCGCTTGCCGCAGCCGCTGGCGCCGCGCGTGCTCGGGTCGAGCTCGATCACCTGAATCTGAAGGCGTGGGCACCCCAGGTCGAACTCGGCGCGCGCGCGGACGTCCGGAATCCAGACGCACGAGCCCATCATGCAGCGCAGCTCGTAGACTCCGTTCGTCGCGCACCCGCTCATCGCGTGCTGGTTGTTGCCCAAGTACTCGTGCTTGAGCTGTTCGACCGGGCACTTCAGGTCCTTGACCGCGATCTTCTGAAGCGTCGCGTAGCGCCGCGCGTTCATCGACGGGCCCATCGCCTTGTAGTCCTTTTCCGGCGCCGCCTTGCTCGAAGCACACGCCGAGACGCCGAGAGTCGCCAGAGCAAGGAGGGCAGCGGGGGCATGGGCCAAGAGAGGTCGCATCGCGTCTTTCTCCAATCGTCACCGCCCAGACTCCATCGTCCGGCGGGCGCCCAACCTAGACTGCACACACCTGGGCAATCAAGCCGGGGCAAGCTCGCAGAAGTCGCATAGCCCGCCCCACCCGACCTGGGGCGAGGGCCCTCCGCCGGCCTCGGCGGCGCAACCTGCCCCCACCCCTCCCGCGTGGGCTGCCGAGCAGCCGCACCAAGCCTCGCTCGGTGTTTTCACCCGGCAGATATTGACAGCGCATTCTACCCGGTGCATTTTTGGCCAGACATTTTGCCCGGGCAAAACCCACAGAGAGGAGTCGGTCATGGATTTGGGGCAGCAAGTCGGCGAGTTCACGGCGTTTGCCGGAAACCAGCGCATCGAGTCCGGCGCATTGGAGCAGGTCATCCTCAAAGCGAAGGAGCGAATCGACGCTGGCGAGACCGAGCGCATCGCCTTTTTCGAGGACGCGACCGGGGTGCGAGTGGACATCGACTTTCGCGGCACGCCCGCGGAGGTCCTCGCCCGGCTTGCCGCGCACCCGGTGCTTGGCAAGTATCGCCAGCCGGTCGAGAAGCGCGTCGGCCCCGGGCGGCCGAAGCTCGGAGTCGTCTCGAGAGAGGTCTCGCTGCTGCCACGGCATTGGAGCTGGCTCGCCGAGCAGCCGAGCGGCGCTTCAGCGGCGCTTCGCAAACTCGTCGAGGAGGCGATGAAGCGCAGCCAGGGCGAGGATCTCGTGAGAAAGGCCCGAGAGGCGACCCACCGGTTCATGTGGGAGATGGCCGGAAACCTCCCAGGGTTCGAGGAGGCATCGCGAGCCCTCTTCGCCGGCGAAAAGAACAGATTTCGTGCTCAAACAAGCGACTGGCCAGAGGACATCCAGAACCACCTGGCCAAACTCTCGACGCACGCGTTCGAGCCCACCAAGCAAGGAGCGACGTCGGCCTCGGAGGCCTGAGCTGACCTCCGGCCCGCGAGACTCGAGCACCCCCGCACTCTCGACTCTCGACTCTCGACCCTCGACTAGCGCGTATAGCTCGCCGCGCCGATCGTCACCCCCGAGCCGAAGGCGAGCAGCACCACCGTCTTGCCCGGCGCGCACTCCGGCCCCTTCATCGCCTCGTGCAGCGCGAGGAACGTCGAGGTGGACAGCGTGTCGGCGAGCCTGTCGGTGTAGCTCGCCACGCGCTCCTTCGGAAAGCCGATAGCCTCGGGCAGCTTCTCCAGGAAGCGCTGCGAGATCTGCGCGGGCACGACGAGCGCCACGTCCTCGCGGCGCAGCCCGTCCTTCTCGAGCACCTCGTCCACGACCGCGCGCGCCTTCGAGAGGTAGACCTCCTCGAGCTCCTCGCCGCGGCGGCGAAGCTGAAGCTGCCCGCGCGCGACTTTCAGGCTGACCACCGAGCTGTAGAGCTCCGAGTACTCGTCGTGCGTGTGGAAGGCGAAGGCGCCAAAGCCGACACCCTCGCGCGGTGAGAGGTCGATGAGCGTCGCCGCACCGCTCGGCGGGTAGGTGTAGGCGGGGTCCGGCCGGCGATCGCTGTTCGCCTCGCTGGCGACGACCATCCCGACCTGCGCCTCGCCCGACAGCAGCAGCGCGCTCAGCACGTGCGCCGCGTTGAGCATGCCGCAGCCGCCGTTCTGCAGATCGAACGCGAGCGTGCGCCGGCCCTGGAACTCGACGTTGATGCCGAGCCGGCGCTGGATGTACGCGGCTATCGCCGGCTCGCAGACGTGGCCGTCGCGGTGAATCCCCGCGTTGACGAGCACCCGCACGTCCTCGGGGTTGTAGCGCGAGCCCTTGAGGCAGGCGCGCCCGGCGCGCACCGCGTGGTCGATCGAGCCGCGCCGAAACAGCGGCCCCGGCTGCAGGCTCACGCCCAGGCTCTCGATGCGACAGCGCTGCATCTTCAGGCTCCCTCCGCGAGGTGGGCGCGGTAGCGATCGGGAAGATCGTCGAGCGTCAGGGTGGCGTGCGAGATGACGATGCCCGACGCCCCGCTCACCAGCAGGATGTTGTTCCCCGGCTGGAGCTCGCCGCGCGCCGCGAGGTCGTGCATCGCCAGGAAGTGGCTCGTCGTCGTGGTGTTCGCGTACCTGTCGCAGCAGCAGCGCACGATGTCCGGCGCGTCGGTGCCCAGGAAGCGCTTCACCGCCTTGAAGCTGTTGCGCATCGCGCGCACCGAGACCTGGTGCGGGATGACGTGGTCGAGGTCGTCGAAGCTCCAGCCGGTCTGGTCGAGCGCCTGCTTAAAGTAGAAGGGAAAGTGTTCGTTGCCCTTGCGCTGCAGGCCGCTCGCCTTGGTGACGAGCATCCCGCCGGGGCCGCGCGGCGAGGGCTTCGAGTAGCAGTAGTGGTCGTGCTTGGCGCCGGTGACCAGGTCGAGCAGGTGGAAGCCGTAGCGCGGGTCCTCGGACCGGTCGAGGATGAGCGCCGCGCCGCAGTCGCCGAGGGTGAGCGCGGCTATCTGGCCGTCGAAGTCGTGGCGCATCTGGCGGGCGGCCGTGGCGGCCAGCGGCATGTTCTGCTCGCCGCTGACGACCATGCCGCAGCGGGCGAGCCCGGCGCGGATGAGGCCCTGCACGACGTAGATGCCGTTGATCATCCCGGCGCAGGCGTTGACCACGTCGAAGACGAGCGCCTTCTTCGCGCCGAGAGCCTTGCGCACCAGGACCGCGGTCGAGGGCTCGAGGTCGAACTGGTCGGGCGCGTTGTGCTTGGAGATGCTGGTGCAGACGATGACGTCGAGCTCTTCGGGCCGGTAGCGCGACATCGCCAGGGCGCGCCGCGCGGCCTTCACGGCGAGATCGACCGCGTGCTCGCCCTCGGCGACGCGCCGCTCGTGGATGCCGGTGATGCGCTCGAGGTCCCAGCGCGGGCGGCGGCGGCAGGAGGAGAGCAGCTCCTCCATCGTCATCACCTTGTCCGGCAGATAGACCCCGAGGCTCTCGATCTTCACTTTGGCGGGCGGCGGTCGGGCCGGGGCGTGGGGCGATTGCTTCGGGTTCACGATGATTCGTCTCAAGGCGAGGCGGGCGCGGGTGCCCGCCGCAGGCGCTGCAAGGTAGCCGAAGCGAGGGCGCAGGCTACGGAGAATCGCCCTCGCGCCGCTCCCGGGCCTGCTCGACGCGCGGCGCCTCTTCCGAGAAGAGCCCGACGTACAGCGCGAGCAGCGCCGCCCGCGGACTCTGTCCGCCGGGCACCCGCGGCGCGGCGTAGACCGGGCGCGCTCCGGCGTGCGCGCGCAGCTCCGCGAGGGCCCGCGCGTGCGCGGCCGCGGCCGACTGGTGCGCCTCGCGGGTCTTCTCGAGCCGACGGAGAAAGGCGCGCACGCGCTCGGAGCCTTGCTTCTCTCCCAGCAGCGCGGCGGTGCGCTCGACGGCCCGCTCGAGATCCTCCGGCTCGGGCACAAACGGCTCGTCGACGCGGTTGACGATGAAGGCGCCCGCCGTGCACCCGGCCTGCGCGAGCCGCCGGTCGATCTCCATCGCCTCGGAGAGCCGGTTCGAGTCGGGCGAGCAGACGATGAGGAACAGGGTGCTCGGGTCGCGCAGCAGCTTGCCGACCGCGACCCCGCGGGTGCGCACGTGGCCGAAGATGTCGGCGAAGGCGGCGAAAAAGCCGACGGTGTCCTCGACGAACGACTCGCCCGCGACCCGGCTGAGCAGCCCGAGGGCGGTCGAGCCGGCGCGGCTGAACAGGCGCGCCGTCCAGCTCGGGGCCTGCTCGCGCGCCGAGGGCATGAACCAGCGGGTGACCTTCTCGCTGAAGAAGTCGGCGAGGCGGTCCGGGGCCTCGAGGAAGTCGAGGGCGTTGGTCGTCGGCGGGGTGTCGAGAACGATGCGGTCGAACTGGGCGCTCGCGGTCAGATCGTGGAGCCGCTCGACGGCCATGTACTCGAGGGTGCCCGACAGGCTGCGCGACAGGTGCTGATAGAAGCGGTTCTCGAAGAGCTGCGCCCGCCGGTCCGGGTCGGCGACGAGCAGCGAGATCATGTGATCGAAGGTGCTCGTCGGATCGAGCATCAGCGCGCTGAGCGAGCCTCCGGGGTGCAGCTTGCGGAAGGAGTTGACCTCGACCGGGTCGTTGGTGAGCCCGGTGACGTTGAGCGCGTCGGCGAGCCGGCGAGCCGGGTCGATGGTGAGCACGAGCGCGCGTCGCCCGAAGGCCGCCTGGCGCAGGGCGATGACGGCCGACAGCGTGGTCTTGCCGACCCCGCCGGGGCCGAGGCAGACGACGAGCCGGGCGCGGTCGATGAGCTGCGCGAGGGGAGGCTGGCTCATGAGGCGAGGGCCCGGGCGAGCGTGTCGACGCAGGCGCGGGGGTCGGGGACGAAATAGCGCGGCACCTCGATGACCCGGGCGCCGACCGCGGCGCGCAGCCGCTCGACCTGGGCCCGGGCCTGATCGGCGCCCTCGAGATCGCTCCACGCCGAGCCGGCAAACCGGGCGAGCGCGCCGTCCGCCTGGCACTGCAGCGCCTCGAGCAGCGGCTGATCGACCGCGCTCATCGGGCTGGAGGGGACCTGGTTGACGACGACGGTCCCGCTGCCGACGCCGATCTCGGCGGCGCGGCGCATCAGCTCGATGGTCTCGTTGACCGGCAGCTCTTCGGGCAGGGCGACCGCGACGAGCTCGCTGCGCGAGGGGTCGAGTAGCAGCTCCTCGACCCGGCGGGCGACCTGCGCGAGGGGGCCGACGCGCAGCATGTTGTGGACCGCGCGCGGGGTGTCGAGGAAAGAGAGCGCGTGGCCGGTCGCCGGCAGATCGGCGATGACCGGGAAGCCCTCCTTCGAGCTGGTGTCGACGAGGTGGCGCAGCTCGTCGAGGGCGATCATCTCGCGGATGGCGGGCGAGGTGCGGATGAAGAGCCGCAGGACGCGGTTGCTCAGCACGGCCCCGGCGAGCGCGGGCAGGCCGAGCAGCCGGCCGAGCGCCGCCCCCACGACCTGCTCGGCGTCGATGTTCACCGCGCGCACCGCGCCGGCGCCCTCGAGCATCTGCGGCAGGTGCGGGTGGGCGGAGAATTCGACGGCGAGCGCTCGGCCGCGCGTTCGGGCGGCCATCTTGGCGAGCGCCGCGACGAGGGTGCTCTTGCCGGTGCCGCCCTTGCCGGTCACGAGGACGAGGTCGCGCTGCTTCAGCAACGTGGCGATGGGAGAGGCCGACAGCGACGACTCAAACATGAAGACACAACCTTCTTCCGAGACAGCGCCTTCCGCGCGGTCGCGGTTCGCCCCCACGGGCGTCTCAATCTGCCACGTCCCGGGCTGACGGGCTACCACTTGTCTAGTTGACAGTTGTTAGTTGTGAGTTGGGAGTGGGTTCGGGGCGAGTTTGGCGGCTTGGGCTCGGTCGGGCGCTGTTTCGCAGGAGGCGAGGACGGATGGAGTGATGCCATCGATTCCATCGGGCTCTCCTCTTGCCGCGCGGCCACCGTGAAAGCCGCCTGCCCTCGGGCGCGCTGAGGCGGTCGCGATGCTGCGACCTTCGTCGAGCCCTTCCTCTGCCGCGCGCACACTGTGAAAGCCCCCTCCCCTCGGGCGCGCTGAGGCGGTCGCGATGCTGCGACCTTCGTCGAACCCTTCCTCTGCCGCGCGCACACTGTGAAAGCCCCCTCCCCTCGGGCGCGCTGAGGCGGTCGCGACTAGTACGCACTTCGTTCGCGCGCCCGAGGGAGAGGGGGTTTGGGGGTAGGGAGCGGCGCCCCGGACTTCGTGCCGCCCGCGACTTCCGCCCGCCGGTACACCTAGCGCTTTGCCCCAACCCTAAGCCAACGAACGAGAGACATCGGCCCCGCGGTGAGGACCCGAGACAGCGGCCTGCATGGCAGGCGCAAGACGCAGGGATTCAACCGGCTCGTTCCTTTGCGCCGAGTCCGAGCGACCGGGCGCACCACCTACCCCCGCCCCCCCCTCCCGCTCGGCGCGCATCCACCCGCGGGGCACGAACAACGCCCTCAGCGCGCCGTGCAGGAGGGGGCTTTCACGCTCGGCGGCTTGTCGCTGCGAGGCAAGGACCAATGGCGGCCGGGGTGGCAAGGCGCAGAACGCAGCGTCAGTTTCGAGCGGCCGGGCGTGCCACCTACCCCCGTCCTCTCTCCCGCGCGGCGCGCATCCAACCGCTCGGCACGACACAGCAGCCTCAACGCGCCGTGCAGAAGGGGGCTTTCACGCTCAGCGCCCTCTCGCTTCGAGGCAACGACGAGCGGCTAGAAGGGCGAGAGTTGCGAGGCCGCCGCTACTGCGCCAGCGTCCGGATGCCTTCCCGAAACGAAACGATAGGCTTGTATCCAAGCTCTCTGCGCGCCCTCGAGATGTCGTAGCGACAGTCGTTCGAGACGAGCCGCACGCCGTACCGAGTTATCGCAGGCGGCCTGGAGCTGTCCCGCGCCAACGCGATCCGCTCCATCGCACCGGCAATGGCGTAGACGACGGAAAAGGGCAGCGAAAGACGCGGCCTCGGCACATGGAAGACATCGGCGAGACCGTCGAGCACCTCGCGCGCGGTCAGGTCTTCACCGTCGGTGACGTGGTAGAGGCGCCCGGCCGCCGCAGGGACCTCCGCAGCCAGGGCGCAGCCGAGGCTCAGGTTCTCGACGTGCGAGAGGGCGACGAGGTTGTGCCAGCCGTCGATGTAGACCATCTGCCGCTTGCGCATGAGCTCGACGAAGCGCGGCAGGATGGTCGTGTCGCCGCGCCCCCAGATGACGCCAGGCCGCACGACGACGACCTCGAGGCCGCGCTCGCCGTGCGCGGCCCGCGCCAGGCCCTCGGCCTTGATCTTGGTGAGGGTGTAGGCGTCGGAGACTTCGCTCGCGTACGGCGACTCTTCGGTCAGGACCTCGCGGGTGCGCGGCAAGCCGAGCACCGTGAGCGAGCTGATGTGAACGAGCCGAGCGACGCCCGAGTCCTGACAGGCCGCGACGACGTTGCGCGTGCCGATGACGTTGGCGGCGAAGAATTGGTCGTAGGTGCCCCAGTCCGAAACCTTGCCGGCGCAGTGGAAGACGAGGCGCTGGCCCTCGGTCGCGCGCCGCAGCGAGGCGGGGTCGCACACGTCGCCGTAGAAGCGCTCGACACCCAGCCCCTGAAGCCGCGACAGGTCGCTGGTGCGACGCACGAGCGCCCGAACCCGATAGCCGCGGGCAAGGAGCGCCGCGGCGAGGTGGCTGCCGAAAAAGCCGCTCGCTCCGGTCACGAGCGCCGATGTGGACCTTGAGCTCATGTCGCGCTCCTCTTTCCCTCCGGCTCTTGATGGTGCTCTGGCCAGGCTCGGCGCATGGCGGCGTGCGTCAGGTCTTCTGCGCGAGGATAGCGGCTCATCGAAGCGGCGGGCCGAAGAACGTCCGGCAGCCAGCAGGGTGGACGGCGGGACAGTCGGCGGGAGGCCAGAGAAAAGGAGAGCCGCTTATGTAGTGCTCCACGTAGGCGGCCCTCCCTTCCACTCTTGCCGGGCGGCCACGCACGGCCCTCCCAAGTCTTGGCCTTCCAGCCGTTCGTCCCTGTCTCGGCGCGAAGTGCCGCCGCAAGCGCAAGCCCCCTCCTGCACGGCGCGCTGAGGGCGCCGTTTGTCGAAGGGGCCGGGGCTGTCCGGTGGCGATTCGCGGTCGCAGCCGGCCAAGGGACGAGTACCAAACCCAAGACCTCGCCTGCACACCCCGGCGCGCTCGCGGCTCGGACGGAAGGGCGAGCCCCTGCGGGACGCTGCCCGACCGAGCAATCGCCAAAGGCTCGACGGATCGACGATTCCCGCTAGGATTCGGGGACCTTCGGGCTCGCGCGCCCTGAGGCGGCTTCCGAGCGGAGACCGATTTGCTCAATTGGGTTTTTCTCATCCTCGTCGGCGGGGCGGTCATCACCGCCGCGTTCACCGGCACGATGAAGCAGGTGACCGACGCCTCGCTTTCCTCGGCCAAGGCCGCGGTCGAGCTGGCCATCGGGCTCATCGGTCAGATGGGGCTCTGGCTCGGCTTCATGCGCGTGCTCCAGGACGCGGGGATGATGCGCACCCTGTCGCGCCTGCTCGCGCCGGTGATGCGCCGCCTCTTCCCGGACGTCCCCGGCGACCACCCGGCCATGGGCGCGATGATCATGAACATCGCGGCCAACATGCTCGGGCTCGGAAACGCCGCCACGCCCTTCGGGCTCAAGGCGATGGTCGAGCTCGACAAGCTCAATCCGCGCAAGGGCGTGGCGACGAACGCCATGGCGCTCTTCCTCGCCATCAACACGTCAGGCGTGGCCGTCCTCCCGCTCGGCGTCATCGCGGTGCGCGCGACGCTCGGCTCGAGCGACGCGGCCGGCATCGTCATCCCCTCGATCATCGCCACGGCGCTCAGCACCCTCACCGCCCTCATCGTCGTCAAGCTGCTCGAGAAGAGGCGCTTCTTCGCCCTCGAGAGGTATGAGCTCGCGAGCGAGGGTACGACGGCCACGCAGCAGCCGATCAAGGGTCTGGAACAGGCCGAGCAGCTCGCCGCCGAGGTCGTCTCCGCGAGCCGAGGACGCACCGCGGTGGCTGCGGTCGTCTGGCTGGCCGTCGCCGCGGCGCTCGTTCCCTTCGTTCGCAACGCCAGCGGGACGGGCCTCGAGATCACCCGAGCGCTGATGTCCGACTGGCTGCTGCCGGTGCTGATGCTGGCGATCGTCACCGTCGGCTTCGCCCGGAAGGTGAAGGTCTACGAGTCCTTCATCGCCGGCGCGAAGGACGCCTTCCAAATCGCGGTCACGATCATCCCGTTCCTGCTCGCGATCATCGTCGCTATCGGCATGTTCCGGGCCTCGGGCGCGATGGAGGCGCTCACAGGCGCGCTCTCGCCGATAACCGGCCTCATCGGGATGCCGGCCGAGACGCTGCCGATGGCGCTCATCCGGCCGCTGTCGGGCAGCGGCGCCCTCGCGGTGATGACCGAGACGATGCGCACCTACGGGCCGGACTCTTTGATCGGCTACATCGTCTCGATCATGAACGGCTCGACCGAGACGACCTTCTACGTGCTCGCGGTCTACTTCGGCGCGGTCCAGGTGCGCGCAGCCCGCCATACGGTCGCCGCCTGCCTCTGCGCCGACACGCTCGGCATCCTCGGCTCGGTCCTGCTGGCGCGCCTCTTCTTCGGATAGGCGACGCGCGGTCCGCCATGTCTCCAGCCGAAGTCCCCAGCGCGAAGTGCCTCCGGGGCCTCGCGATCGGTTCCGGACGCCCTGCTTCCCTCGCGAACGGCTTTGCGCGCCCGCATTGCCTGGGATGGCGGCGCCGCGCCCGTGGGGCGGCTCGAATCTCGTCCGACGCCCAGTGGGCCGGCCCAGCGCCGCCGGAACCGCCCGGGCGGTTTCCGACCCCGTGCAACCAGGCGCTCCTCGATAGACGCCCTGCGTATCTGGTCCGGGCCGCCCCCCTGCCTCTTGGTCAGGAACAAGGCGCCATCCGGAATTCGACTGTCACGTCTTTCGGCGAGCTGGATTAGAGCTGGCAAACGAAGCGCGCTGCGGGGCCGCACCGACCGCTCGCGCGCAAGGAGCCACGATGAACATCGTCACGGTCGCCAAGCAGGCCATCCGGGTCGTCTGGAGACACAAGTACCTCTGGTTCTTTGGCTTCTTCCTTGCCGGCGGAGCAGGAGGCGGCGGCGCGCGCAGGGCCGAACCCGCGGCGACGGGCAACGGGCAGAACCTGCCTGCGTGGCTCATCCCGCTGCTCGCCTCGATGCTGGTGGTCGCGCTCGTCGCGCTGGTGATGCACGTGGTGAGCGAGGCGGCCGTCATCGAAGGCGTGCGCCGCCACCGCGAGGGGAGGCCTTTCGGCACGCGCGCAGGGTTCGGGGTCGGCTTCCGCCACTTCTGGCGCGTGCTCGGCATCAAGCTGTTGGCCGCGCTCGCGTTCCTCGTGATCGGCGTAACCATCGTCGCCCCAACGCTGCTGGCCGTCTTCGAAGTGATCCCGCTCTGGCTCGGCATCCCGGCGACGGTCCTCCTGGCGCTCCTGGCCATCCCCGTGGGCCTCTCCTTCTACTTCGTCTACCTCTACGCCCTGCGCTTCGCGGTCCTCGAGGGCGCGCCTCCCATCGACGCAGTGCGAGCGGCCATCGCCTGGCTGCACGGCCGCGTCCTCGTGTCGCTGCAGCTCTTGCTCGCGTGGGGCGTCGGCGCCTTCGCCGGCGGAATCGCGGCCTTCGTCGCCCTGCTCCCCGCGGCCGCGATAGGGATCGCCCTCTACTTCCTCGCCGGCCTCATCCCGGCGATCGTGGTCGCCCTCGTCCTGCTGCTGCCGGTGCTCGTCCCCATCGCGGGCATCACCGGCGCCTACGGCTCGGCCGTCTGGACCCTAGGCTTTCTCGACGAGCAGAGGGCGGCCTGAGCGATGACATCCATCGATTCCGTCCTCGTCCACTGGTTCGCGGCGCTCGCCCCGGGCGCCGTGCAGCCGGACGACCAGGCCGAGGTGCTCCGCCTCGTCGCCCGCGCCCAGAACGGCGACCGGTCGGCCGGCGAGGCGCTCTACCGGATGCACGTCCACCGCGTCTTCCGAGCCGTCCGGCCGCTCTGCCGCAGCGAGCAGGAGACCGAGGACGTCGTGCAGGAGTCCTTCGTGCGCGCGCTCGCCGGGATCGGCGGCTTCCGCCCTAGGCCGGGCCGCCGCTTCGTCTCGTGGCTGATGACCATCGCCGCGAACGTGGCCCGCCGCCGCTCGCGCTGGTTCCGCCGCGCCGTCTACTCCTGCGAGGAGCCCGATCCGTCGGACGATCCCCCGCCCGACGAGCTGCTCGATAACCGCCGCCGCCGCGCCGCGCTGCTCGAGGCGCTCGCCACGCTGGCGCCGCGGGACCGAGAGATCGTCTCGCTGCGCTACGGCTCGGAGCTGAGCTGCGCGGAGGTCGCGGAGGCCACCGGGCTGAGCGAGGTGAACGTGCGAAAGATCTGCGAACGTCAACGCCGCAAGCTGCTCGATCTCCTCGAGGCCAAGCTCGGCGCGCCGGAGGCGGCAGGGAGGAGCGCATGAACGAACGACTAGAGGCGGACGACAAGCGCCTGGCCGCCGAGATGGAGGCGCTCGACCCTTCGGCCGAGCAGGTTTCGCGGATGGCGGGCGCAGTCGCCGAGCAGGTCGAGCGCAGGTCCCGGCCGCTGGCCGCCGAGTGGCTCGAGCTGCTTCGGCAGCGGCCGTTCGTGAACGGCTCTATCGCGCTCGCCGGCGCGTGCGTGACGCTCGCGACGACGCCTTTCGGCGCGCTGCTGTGGCGCTTGCTCTCGGTCGGCCTGGAATGAGCGGCCTCGGACTCCTGCAAACCGACCCGGCCGGGCCACTTCGGCCCGGTCGTCGACAGGAAGGGGAAGAGGCCGAATGACGCCCTATCCCCGGTGCGACGCCTGCCGGTATAGAGTCGCCCCGCTATGAGAAAGCTTCCACTGGCGACTGACGGCTCCCTGCAGGTGCGCGTGCGAAGGATTCACCGGCGCGATTTGAATCGGACCTGGGAGTTCCTCAAGCTCGTCTTTCGCGACGTCAATCGCGAGACGGTCGAATACCAGCGTCCGTTCTCCAAGCGCCGTTTCCTCGAGATCTACGACCAGGAAGGCATCGAGCAGCTCCTGTTCGAGATCGACTCCGGCGAGATCGTCGGCTACGCCGAGTGCGCCTTCGACACGAGCGGCGACGACAACTGGGTCAACCCTCGCTACTTCGAGAAGCGCGGGATGCGGCCGCTGTTCGTCGACGAGCTCGCCGTCCACCCCGGCTTCCAAGGGCGGGGCGTGGGCGCCTTCATGCTCGACCAGCTCCAGCACCTGGCTCGCGTGCGCGGCTGCACGCACCTCGTCCTCGAGGTCGCCGAGAACAACGAGGCTGCGCTCTCCTGGTACCGCAAGCGCAACTTCTACAAGCTCGATGCGGCCATCTTCCTCGCGCAGAAGGTGACGGCCGAGCCCGAGTTGCTGCCTCCGCGGCGCCTGCCCGGCCCTCGCCCCAAGGGCGACCGCAAGAACCTCGTCGGCAATGCCGTGCTGCCGCCGAAGAGGATCGCGGTGGCCTCGGTCAAGCCAGCACCCGCGCCGACGACCCGCGCCCACCGCAAGCCCGGGGCTGTCGCAGAGTCGCGACCGGCGCCGGCGCCCCGCAAGGCCAAGGCGGCCGACTCCTCTAGCCCGACTGCGCAGAAGGCCCCGGCCCGCCCGCGGTCGGCCGGGTAGCGCACCGCCGGCCTGTCGATTCGTTCCCCTCTCACCTTGAGCGCAGCTCCCGACGCGCCGGCGGCGGGAGCAGGCTCGAAGGGCCTTCGGTTTTCGGCCTCGCAAGCTCGGCCCCTCGAGCCTGTCGAAAGGGCTCGGGCTGACCGGTTTCCGCTCGAAGGGTTTTTCGACGCATCCTCAGTAGCTGCCCCGCGCGCCGGTCCCGCCGCGCTTGCGCCCGCCTGAACGCCGCTTTCGCCGGAGTCGACACTGGAGCCGTCGGTCCCCGAGCTACTCTTGCTGACGTCGGTCGCCCTGGCCGCCGGGGCCGTTGACGCCGTCGCCGGCGGAGGCGGCCTGCTGACGCTCCCGGCGCTGCTCGCCACCGGCCTGCCGCCGCACCTCGCGCTCGGGACGAACAAGGGCCAGTCGGTCTTCGGCTCGGGCGCGGCCCTGGTGCGCTACGCGCGCTCGTCGATGGTCGGGGGCTCGCGCGCGCTCGTCGCCTTCCCGGCAGGGCTCGCCGGCTCGTTCCTCGGGGCCTCGCTGGTGATGCGGCTGCGCCCCGAGTCGCTCCGCCCGCTCGTGCTCATCCTGCTTATCGCGGTCGCCGCCTTCCTCGCCTTCCGGCCGCAGCTCCAGGGGCGCAAGAAGGACGTCTCGACGCGCCGGGAGCTGCTCGTCGCGGCGGCGACCGGCTTGGTCATCGGCGCCTATGACGGGTTCTTCGGCCCGGGGACTGGGACCTTCCTCATCATCGCGTTCGTGCTGCTGCTCGGCGACGAGCTCGCGCGCGCCTCGGCCAACGCCAAGGTGGTCAACTTCGCTTCGAACCTCGCGGCGATGGCGCTCTTCGCGAGCCGCGACGCCATCGTCTGGAAGCTGGCCGTGCCGATGGCCGCCGCTCAGTTCGCCGGCGGCTGGCTGGGCGCGCACCTCGCGGTGCGCCGCGGCGACCGGCTCGTGCGCGGCGCGGTCCTCGCCGTCGTCCTCGCCCTGTCGGTCAAGATGGGCAGTGAGATCCTTGGGTTGGGCCTGGGCCCTTGAGCCGCGCAACGCTCGGCGCCGGCACACGATGGCCGGCGCTCCCTTCACCACGGCGCATCGCACGGCGCCGGCGCGATGGCCGGCGCTCCCGACTACCGCCGAGGCACCCGGAAGTCGCGCACGACGGCCATGTGCTGCATGTTGAGCGCGTCGCTGTCGTCGCGCTGCACGGGGGCGACATCGCTGAGCGGCGTGTAGATGCGGCTGTCGAAGACGAGCCCGTCCTCGAAGGTCCGCGAGCCGATGACCACCGGGTAGGCGTGCGCGTCGAGGTCGTCGTCGGCCAAGACCCAGTCGTACTGCGAGGTCCGATTGGCGTTGGTGTTCGTGTTTCCGCGATGGTCGGCGGGGTAGGGGCCGGCGGTCACGACGACCGAGCGCAGCGTGCTGATGCACGACTCGTTGCGGGTCGAGGTGTTGAAGTCGCCGCCGATGACCAGGTAGTCGCCGTCGGGCACGACCTGCTCGACCTTGGTGACCACTTGGTGGGCCTCGCTCGCCCGGTCGCCCGAGTTCGAGGTGAGGAAGTGCACGCTGACGACCCAAAGGTCGCGCGGACCCGGCAGGTCGATGCGCGCCCAGGCGAAGTCCCGGTTATTCGCGCGGGTATCCGTCCACTCGCCTGACTGCACGATGGGATAGCGGCTGACGACGCCGTTGGGGATGGAGGAGTCGAGCTCGCGTGAGTGGTAGAAGCCCGGGCCGAAGGCGGTCTCGACCATCGAGCGGATGCTGCGCGCGTCGTTCGACCCGTAGTTGAACTCCTGGATGAGCACCACGTCGGGCTTCAGGCCCTGGAAGATGCGGATGCCCTCGCCCGAATCGTAGGACTGGCGGTTGCCGCTGGTGGTGTTGGCGGCCATCACCCGCAACGCGAGCGGCGGAGGCGAGGTGCCCGAGGGGCAGGGGCCGCAGTCGATCATCTGGCCGCAGCCGTCGTAGGCCTCGCCGCAGCTCACGCCCTGCTCGGCGCAGCCGATGGGCGTGCAGCCGCACATCCCCTCGACGCCGCCTCCGCCGCACGAGTTGGGAGCGCTGCACCAGCAGTCGAGGGTGCGGCTGCAGCCGTCGAACACCTGGCCGCAGGCGCCGAGCTCTTCGCAAGTCTTCGGCCTGCAGCCGCACAGGTTCTCTATCCCACCGCCGCCGCAGGTCTGCGGCTCGGCGCAGGTGCCGCACTCGACCGCGCGGGTCTCGCCGCACCGGTCCACCGCGGTGACGGTCCCGCAGTTCTTGAAGATGCGCGCGCAGAGCTCGGCGTCGCTCTCGCCCTCGCAGCGACAAACCCCTTCGGTCGGCGCGCTGCAGACGTCGGGCTCGGGGCATCCTCCGCAGCTCATCGTGCCGCCGCAGCCGTCGGGGTACTCGCCACAGGAGTTCTCGGGGCAGCTCGCCGGCTCGCAGCCGGGCGGCACGCAGATGTTGAGCTCTCCGTTGCTGCGGCAGACCTTGCCGTCGGCGCACTCGCCGCACTCGAGCGTGCCGCCGCAGCCGTCCGGCGCGGTGCCGCACTGCTTGCCGGCGCCCTCGCAGGTCATCGGGACGCACGCGTCGTCGGGTCCGGGTTCGGGGTCGGGCCCAGGGCAGGCGCCGAGGCCGACCAGGCAAAGGAGAAGGGCACTGAGGCGCGTGAGCGAAGTCATTCTGGGTGTGTTGTCTAAACGCGGCATCCGCCCATCTCACCACAATCGAAGGAACCGTTCGAGCGCCAGATTCCTCAATGGATTGAGAACCAACCTTTCTGCCAGTTTGCCTTCGAAATGGTGCGCGTACGGCGGGTGAAAGCCCGAGCCCGGTAAGGGGCAGCAGGCGGCCGGGCGCCTGCCTGGCTCATGGCCGGAACGCGGCGTGCCGCCATCGGGGCGCCGGCACGAAGGCAGGTGCTCCCGACGCGAGGAAGTGTCTCGTCGGGCGACCAAGTCGGGGGAAACCAAGCCCACGGAGGGGGAAACCAAGCCCGCGCGCTGCCATCGCGGCCGCCGGCACGAGGGCCGGCGCTTTCCCAACCGCCCGCGCGAGCCTCAGCTCCGGGTCACCGAGAGCTGCGAGATGTCGCCCCTTGCCCGCAGCTTCTCGAGCAGCGACTGCAGTTGCTCCTCCCGAAGGAACCCGTCGAAGAGCACCTCGACGGTCGCCCCTTCCTGCGAAGCCTCCCAGCGCAGCGCCTCGATGTGCAGCTCGCGCACGAGCTCATCGATCCAGGCGAGGTCACCCTTGGTAGGCAGGCGCGCCTTGACTTGGCTGTGCACCGGGCGCGCGGAGGCGATCCGCCGCTCGACGAAGGGAAGCACCAGCAACACCAGCACGACGAGCCCGGTGGCGAGCAGCGCACCGCGATAGAAGCCAAGACCGACCGCGGTTCCGATCGCCGCGACTATCCAAATGGAGGCGGCGGTCGTCATCCCGTAGACGCTGCCTCGGGCCTGGATGATCGCCCCGGCGCCCAGGAATCCGACCCCGGTGACCACCTGCGCCGCGATGCGGGTCGGATCGATCGCCCCGCCGCCGGCCAAACGGAGCGCCGAATAGGAGGCCAGCGTGAACAGCGTCGCCCCCAGCGCGACGAGGGCGCTGATCTTCAGCCCGGCCTCCTTGCCGTGCACCTCGCGCTCGACGCCAATCACGGCCCCGAGCAGCGCCGAGAGCCCGAGCCTGAGGATGCTCACCAGCCAATCCGGGCCTTCCATTGATCCTCCGGTGCCGACCGGGCAGTTGGGCTCCCCCTCGGACAACCTTAAGTTCTGCTGGCGGCTCGGCACCCGGGCTGGCGCCAAGATGCTCGTCCTCTCGATCATCCTCGCGGTCGCCGTGCTGCTCTTCATCACGCAGTGGCTGCCGCTCGAGCTCACCGCGCTGCTCATCCTGCCGGCGCTCTACTTCACCGGCCTGCTGCCCATCGATCTCGTCTTCGCCGGCTTGTCGAACGGCGCCACGGTCACCGTCGGCGCGATGTTCATCCTCTCGGCAGGCCTGTCGCGCACCGGCGCGCTCGATCCGCTCATCGACTTCTTCAAGCGCTTCGGCAAGGGCAGCCCACGGCGCGTCCTCGTCCTGCTCGCGCTCACCCTGCCGCTCATCAGCGGCTTCATGAACAACACGCCGGTGGTGGTGATGATGGTGCCGGTGCTGCTCTCGCTCGCCCGCGAGATCGACGTGGCGCCCTCCAAGCTGATGATCCCGCTGAGCTACATCACCATCCTCGGCGGCACGCTCACCCTCATCGGCACGAGCACCAACATCATCGTCAACGAGCTGTACATCGGCGCGGGCGGACCGGGCTTCGGGCTGTTCGACTTCACGCCGATGGGGCTGGTCTACTCGGCCGGCGGCATCGCCTTCATCCTGCTCTTCGGGCAGAAGCTGTTGCCGGACCGCGCGCCGCTGAGCGCGCTGGTGCCGCGCGAGCGCAGCGCCGAGTTCGTCACCGAGCTCGTCATCGACCACAGCTCGCCGCTCGTCGGCCGGCCGGCCGGCGAGGTCTTCCGGCGCGGCTCGAACGTGGTCCTGCTGCAGCTCGTGCGCGGCGAGGAGGTGATCTTCGGGTTCGAGGCCGAGCAGATGCGCCTGCAGGGCGACGACCTGCTCATCATCAAGGGCACCTCCAAGCGCATCGCCGAGCTGCTCGCGCACTGGGGCACCTCGTTCGCCTCGGTGCTCGAGGACGACCACTGGGTGCCCGTCCGCAGCGCGTCCCTGATGCTCGGCGAGGCGGTCGTGCTGCCCGACTCGCCCTTCGTCGGGCGAAGCGTGGGCGAGCTCGCTCTCAACCGGCGCTTCGGCGCCCGGGTGCTCGCCGTGCAACGGCGCGGGCGCCATCACCGCTTTCAGGTGAGCGAGCTTCAGCTTCGACCGGGCGACGTGATGCTTTTGCAGGGCGACAGCCAGAGCTTCGCGCGCCTTCGCGAGAGCGAAGCGGTGCTGCTCGTCGAAGGGCTCGAGCAGGTCGTGCCCCGCCGAAGGCGCCGCAGGTTGTCGATCCCCATCATGCTCGGGGTCATCGGCCTCGCGAGCTTCAGCGACGTGCCGATCTCGGTCATCGCCGTCACCGGCGCGCTGGCGATGGTGCTCACGCGCTGCCTGCGGATCGACGAGGCGATCCGCGCCATCGACCTGTCGATCCTCTTCCTCCTCGTCGGCACCATTCCCCTCGGACTGGCGATGCAGCGCACGGGGCTCGCCCAGAGGATCGTGGACGGGACCCTGGCGCTGACTGGCACGAGCTCGCCGCGGCTCATCATCAGCGCCTTCTACCTGCTGACGGTGGTGCTGACGGCGCTGCTGTCCAACAGCGCGACCGCCGTGCTGCTCACGCCCATCGCCTTGAGCCTGTCGGCCGGCCTCGGAATCGACGCGAAACCGCTGCTCGTGGCGGTCGCCTTCGGCGCCAGCGCCGACTTCGCCACCCCAATCGGGTATCAGACGAACACCATCGTCTTCGGCCCCGGCGGCTACCAGTTTCGCGACTACCTGAAGATCGGCTTGCCGCTCGAGGTGATCATGTGGGTCCTCGCCTCGATACTCATTCCGGTCTTCTGGCCCATGTACCCGAGCTGAGAAGGGCGCCTGAGTTCGTTCCGCCTTGTCCAAGCAACTTGGGCGATCTCCGCTCATCCCGAGCGTAGAGGCGACCAGCGGGAGCCTCGGAGTCGAGGGACTCGCGGATTCGCCTCCCAAACCTGATTTGGACGAGAATCTCCCACAACTCGCCCGTAAATCCGGCCACTTGCGGATTCGGGTTTTTCGCGCGGACGAACTCTTTGGCGCGGGAGCTCCGCGCGGAAGGGAAGGCGCGCCGCGAAGCGCGGTGCTCGCCCGCCGAGGGCTACGGCTCTTCTACGTACGGCTCGACCTCGGAAGCGATGACCGCGGGCCTGCCCTCCCACTGCGCGAGCGTCTCGGGTGCGAACCGCTCGTCCTCGCGCCGCAGGGCGGCCGTGTCGATGCGGACGACCTCGCCCGTGACCTGGAACTCCCGCCCGGCTTGCGGCAAGGCGGCCGCGCCCATTTCGGGTCCCAGCAAGACGAGGAGCCGCTCGCCCGCCTCGCCCGCCAACAGAAACGCCCGCTGCCCCACCGGGCCGGCGGCCCTTCCTGTGACCACGACGGTCTGCCCTTCGAGCTCCCGGTTCTGCAGGACCGCGGCGACGGTCACCGCCCCCCTGGCCCGCTTCTCGCCCACGGCGCCCCACCAGACGAGCCAGCCGACGCCGGCGACCACGGCCACCGCCAGCACGAGCCACCAGAGCCAGCCGATGCCTTTGGGCTTGCGTCGATTCCCTGCCTGGTCCGCCTCGGCCATCGCCGCGCCTCCGAGGCACCTGCTCGAAGCCTCGAGTCAAATTGCGGCGCGCGCGGACGGCCGTCCAGCCGGGAAGACGACCGGCTGGCTTACGTCGTCAGGCGGATGGCGGGACCTCGCGCTGCTCGTGGAGCTTGGAGAGTACCCAGGCGAGGTTTTCGCCGAGCCGCCGCATCGTGGCCATGCCTTCGGCGTCGTCGGCGACCTCGCCCCGGCGTCTGCCGAGGCCGAGGTTCCAGTAGCTCGAGCCGACCACGAGCATCTCGCCGATGAGGAAGAAGTGGTTGATCGTGTCGAGCGCGTGCAGCGCCCCGGCGCGGCGCACGGCGACCACGGCGGCGCCGGGCTTGCGCGCGAACATGTTCCCGTTCGCGCGGGCGACGTAACCGGCGCGGTCGATGATCGCCTTGAGCTCCGAGCTCACGTCGGAGAAGTAGACGGGGCTGCCGAGGATGATGCCGTCGGCGCTCTTGAGCGCCTCGATCACTTCGTTGCCGAAGTCGCGCCGGCCGTGGCACTTGCCGTCCTTCTTCTCGAAGCAGGCTCCGCAGGCCGTGCAGCCGCGCACGTCCGTGCCCGCGAGCTCGATCTGGACGCACTCGATCCCCGCCGCGCGCAGCGGCTCGAAGACGGCCTCGATGAGCGTTGCCGTGTTCCCGTTCTTCCTCGCCGAACCGTTGATGGCGATGACTTTCATGCTGAGGCCTCCCGATGATGAAAGAACCGTCCGAGCGGTTTCCGAATCAGCCCGATGGAAATCCGCGCTTGCGAGGCCGAGGTCGAGGGCGGCTCGACTCGGCTTCCTTCGTCGCGAAGCTTCGCTCCTGATGTGCGCGGGCGAGCCCAACCGAAGCTCCGCGCTCTCGCTTGGCCGCGGCCTGATGCGAGAGCGCGGGCGCCGGGGACGCGGGCAGCCCGGCGCCGCGAGCCTCGGATCGCGCGCCGCTCAGCGGGACGCCAGGCTCTCGGGGTTGAGCCCCTTCAGCTCATCGAGCACGAAGAGTCCGTCCTTGCGCACGAGCACGTCGTCGAACCAGATCTCGCCGCCGCCCATCTCCTTGGTCTGGATGAGCACGATGTCCCAGTGGACCTGGGACTTGTTGCCGTTCGGCGCGTCGTCGTAGGAGTTGCCGGGCGTGAAGTGGATCGAGCCGGCGATCTTCTCATCGAAGAGCGTGTCGAGCATCGGCTTGCGCACGAAGGGGTTCACGCCGATGGCGAACTCGCCGACGTAGCGGGCGCCCTCGTCGGAGTCGAGCACCGCGTTGAGCCGGTCCTGCGGATTGCCCTTGGCCTCGACGATCTTGCCGTCGCGGAAGGTGAGCTCGATCCCCGAGAACTTGGTGCCCATGTAGAGCGTCTCGGTGTTGTAGCGGATGGTGCCGTTGACCGACTCGCGCACCGGCGCGGTGAAGATCTCGCCGTCGGGGATGTTCATCTTGCCGTCGCACGGGATGACCGGGATGCCCTTGATCGAGAAGCTCAGGTCAGTGCCCGGGCCAACCAGGCGCACCTTGTCGGTCTTCCTCATCAGCTCGACGAGCGGCTTCATCGCCTCGGACATCTTCGCGTAGTCGAGGGTACAGACGTCGAAGTAGAAGTCCTCGAACCCTTCGGTGGACATCTCGGCCTGCTGGGCCATGCCTGCGGTCGGCCAGCGCAGCACGACCCACTTCGTGCGCGGCACGCGCACCTCCATGTGGACGGGCTTCATCCACAGGCGCTGGAACATCTTCATCTTCTCGGCCGGCACGTCGGAGTGCTCGTTGACGTTCTGCGCGCCGCGCAGGCCGATGTAGGCCTGCATCTTCTCCATCCGGAAGCGCTCGTACTCGCCGGTCAGCGCCATCCCCTCTTCGTCGGCGCCGCGGTACAGCTCGCGCAGGACGCGGGTCCGCTTGATGGTGACAAAGGGGATGCCGCCCGCCTCGCGCACCTTGCGCACGGTGATCGCGACCATCTCGTCGGGGATGTCGGTCGCCTCGATGAGCACGCGCTCGCCCTTGGCGACGCTGCACGAGTAGTTGACGAGGGTTTCAGCGAGCTTCTCCATCCTCGGATCGAGCATCTGCGGATCTCCTTGTGCTGGCTTGGGTCGTCCGGGAGACAACCTCAAAAGCAACCCAGCGTCAAAAGGGAAAACCGGACAGTGCGGAATGGAAAGAAATCGCCGCGCGGTCCGCTCATCGCGCGATCGGCGCTCGCAGCGCGCCCGGTGCTCGTCGGAGCGCATGGCCGTGCGCCCGGATTCACAGGCCTCGGAGGTGCCGGGGCCCACCAGCGCCGCACCGCTCGCGACCCGCGGGTCGAGTGCGCTGCGCGCGCCGTGTAGGCAGCCGGCTCACCGCCGCCGACATCGGCACACAACAGCGCCCATCCCCGCGAATTCGGAAGAGAAACAGACGCAACCATCGGACGCGGCCCGCGACAATGAGCCTGGAGGTCAGCGATGCCCAGCGTACAGCGAACCAGCAGCTCCCCTGTTTCCACCTACCGCTCCGACCCGGTGCTCCGGAAGGGCAGCCGCGGCTCGTCCGTGGCGGACCTGCAGCGCTTGCTCAAGCAGGCCGGTTTCGATCCGGGGCCCGCCGACGGCATCTTCGGCGCCCGCACGCGCGAGGCGGTGCTCGCGTTCCAGAGAAGCCGCGGGCTGCTGGTTGACGGCATCGTCGGTCCCCAGACCTGGGGCGCGCTGCGAGGAGCGGCTCCCCAGCCTCCCGCGAGCACGCCGACCCCGACCGACACCTTCGATTCCGGGGCTCCCAGCGTCACGATCGCTCCGCGCAACATGTCGGAAGCCGAGAAGTTCGCTCACTACGCGCGCATCATCCGCGCGCACGGCGGGCAGGTGAACCCGGACGGCAAGCCGACGGTGCTCGGCATCCGCGGCATGCGGCTCGACGGCACGCGCCACGAGACGACCAACAGCCGCTCGTATGACGACGTCTTCGTGGTCCTGACGCCGAACGGGCGCTGCTACGAGTTCCGCGGCGCCACCCACGCCGGGCAGACCAGCTCTTCGGCCGCGCCGGACGTCACCCGAGACGGCCGCGGCGACATCGGGATCATCAAGCCGGGCAACTACATGGTCGTGCCCAACGGCATGTACCGCGGCAGCCCCAGCTTCCATGTGCGGACCCTGGGCGGCTCCGGCTCTCTGCCAGGCTGGCGTGACACCAACCAGGACGGCGTCTATTCAGGCGCCGAGCGCCGCGCTTCCGAGCAGCGCGGCGACAAGATCACCGCCGTCCTCTTCCACCCGGGCAACGCAAGCTCGCCCCGCTCCATCGGCTGTCAGACCCTCGCCCCGAGCGACTTCTCGCGCTTCGTCTCCGCCCTCGGCGGCACGAACGCCTCCTTCAGCTACACGCTGGTCCAGGCGTAGCGCAGGCGCTCCGACAGGCTGGACGACATCCGAACGCGGCGCTGCTCGGCTGGGCAGCGCCGCGTTCTTCTTTCTTCGGACCGTCGCCGCGGCGCTCGCCTCGACCCTTTGGGCGCGCGGGGCGATGGCGCCTTCCGGGCGGCGCGCCACGGGCCGCCCTTCGCCGGCGCTCGCCCGGCCAGGGGCACGACGCAGACGCACCGGCGGGCCCGCGCCGCTCCTCAGCGCGCTCGCAGCACGCGCCCCCAGCACGGCGGCAGCGCGAGCGGCGCTTCCGGCGAGAGCCGAACGACGTCCGGCGGGTTGAGCACGTCGATGAGCTCGCGCCCGCTCCACGCCCCAGCGGGCAGCTCGAGGCTCGCGGGCGAATCCGAGGCGTTGACGGCGACGATCACCGTCTCGTCGCCCAGCTCGCGCGCGAACACGAGCTGCTCGGAGCGCACGAGCAGCTCGCGGTAGGAGCCCCGGCGCAGCGCCGCGCTCTCGCGGCGCACCCGCGCGATGCGGGCGAGCGCCTGCGCCAGGTCGGGCTCGGGGACGCCTGCGAGCGCGTCGCGCCGGGGCAGCGGCGGCCTCAGCGCCGGGTCTCCTCCCTGCTGCTTCGTCCCCCGTAGCCCCCACTCACTGCCGTAGTAGATCGACGGCATGCCGGGCATCGCGAAGAGCAGCAGGTACAGCGGGTAGAGGTGCGCCCGGTTCTTCAGCAGGCTGGCGACCCGGTCCACGTCGTGGTTGTCGGCAAAGGCGTAGAGCGGCAGGCCGACGTAGAGACCGTGCTCGCCGAACTGGCGGCGCAGCGAGGCGGCGATCTCGAAGAGGTTCTTGTCGTTTAAGCTCGAGTAGAGCCCCTTGAAGCACTCGTAGTTGGTCGTCGAGTCGAGCGTCTGCGGGTTCGCCCAGCGCCGGTAGTCGCCGTGGACCACCTCACCGAGGAGCAGGAAGTCCGAGCGCTTCGAGCGGCAGAAGCCAGCGAGGTCGGCGAGAAAGCCGAGGTCGATGCAGTCGGCGGCGTCGAGCCGCAGGCCGTCGATGCCGAAGTCGCGCATCCAGGCCTCGACCGCACAGAAGAGGTGCTCGCGCACGGCCGGGTCGCCGAGGTTGAGCTTCACCAGGTCCTCGCAGCCGTTCCAGCCGTCGTAGGCGAACGGGTCGCCGAAGCGGTTGCGGCGGTCGAAGCGCAGCCCCGAGAACCAGCCGCAGTGCTGCGAGCCCGGACCGCGCTCGCGCACGTCGCGAAAGGCCCAGAAGTCGCGCCCGACGTGGTGGAAGACGCCGTCGAGGACGACGCGCATGCCCGCGCCGTGTACCTCGGCGACGAAGCGCTTGAAGAGCTCCCAGTCGCCCAGGCGCCTGTCGATTCGGAAGAAGTCCGCAGTGTCGTAGCCGTGCGCCGACGACTCGAAGACCGGGCCGAGGTAGAGCGCGTTGACCACCAGCTCGCGCCAGTGGCCTATCCACGCGAAGAGCGTCTCGAGCCGGCGCTCGGGCGGCGCGCCTAGCTCGTTGCGCTGCGGCGCCCCGCAGGCTCCGAGCGGATGCAGGTGGTAGAAGATGGCGTCGCTCGCCCAGTGGTTCATGGCTCCTCCTTGGCTACCGGTCGGTATAGGATCGGGGTAAAAAAAATCAGGCGTAGATGCCGTGCATGTACTGGTGGACCGCCTGGAAGATGAGCTCCTCGTCGAGCGTCGCCCTGCCCTGCAGCGCCATGGCGATCCAGGTGTTGATCATCCCCAGGAAAGTCGCGGCGAGCTGGCGGGCGCGGCTGTGCACCCGGGTGTTCGCCGCTGCGGCAAAGAGCGACTCGAGCAGGTCGGACCAGGTCTTGGCGAAGGGGGCGAACACCTGGGCCGCCTCGCTGTCCGGGGGCGCCGAGGCGAGCGCGAGCAGCAACCGGTACAGCTCCGTATTGGCGGCGGAGAACTGGAAGAAGGCGCGCGTCACCCGGTTGAGCGCGAGCGGCAGGTCGTCCGGGGGTTGGGCCGCGGCGCGCAGGCGGGCAGTGAACGGTTCGAGCCGCTCCTCGAGCAGGCTGCGCAGCAGCCCCTTCTTGCTGCCGAAGTAGTGGTAGAGCGTCGGCTTGGTGACGCCGGCCTCGGAGACGATCTCCTGGACGCCGACGCCCTCATAGCCCCGCGCGGCGAAGTGCCGCAGGGCGATCTCCAAGAGGCGCTCTCGATTGGTGCTCACTGTGCACTCCTGTACCGCACGGTATAGTGGAGATCAAGAGGCAATCGTTCCTGGTGGCGCGCCAGCCGTCCGCTCGCGGTCGCCTCGCCCGCCGCCTCCCCGGTAACGGCCAGCCGCGCGGGCGAGGTTCCCGGCGGCTCGAGAGCAGTCGGCGAGGCGTTCTCCTCGGAATCGAGCGACGGCGCGACCGCGCATCTGCCCTGCCCACGGGCGCCGGCACTGCGCCGAGCGCGGCCGCGCTCCCCGTGCCGAAGTCGAGCTTGTCGCCGAGACCGCGAATCGCGACGATGGCGCCCGTGAGCTCGACAACCAACTTCGAAATCCGTTCGCCGTCGCGCCAGGAGCTGCCCGCCGTCGCGCTCCTGGCCGCCAAGATGGTGCGCGTGCACCACTCTTTCGATCCCGATCGCTTCTTCATCACCGAGGCGATAGAGCCCGGCTACGAGCGCTTCCTCGCCTCCGAGCTCCAAAACCCCCAGGCGGTGCTCCTCGCCGCCTACCTCGACGGCCGCGTGGTCGGCTACGCCTACGGCCGGATCGAGCCGCGCGACTGGGCGATGCTGCTCGACACGCACGGGGCGCTGCACGACCTCTTCGTAGACGAGTCGGCGCGCGGCCAGGGCATCGGCCGGCGGCTGGTCACCGAGGCCGTCCGGCGCCTCGAGTCCCTCGGCGCTCCGCGGGTCGTGCTCTACGCGGCGTGGCCAAACGAAGGCGCCCAGCGCCTCTTCGAGTCGCTCGGCTTCCGCCGCACGATGGTAGAGATGACGCGGGAGAAGGGCTGACGGCTTGCGCCCCCCGGCGCTCTCGGCACTCGAGACCTGTCGATGCCGCGAGTGCGGTCCCTCCAACCGGCAAGCATCCGCGGGCAATGAAGCCCCCGAGGGCGCGGGCGATTGCGCCGCCTCGTGACCCGGGTCACCACGAGGGTCAAGCGATTGCGATGCCCCGTGACCCGGGCCACCCCGAGGGTCAATCGATTGCGCTGCCCCGTGACCCCGGTCACCCCGAGGGTCAAGCGATTGCGCTGCCCCGTGACCCCGGTCAGCGCGAGGCTCAATCGATTGCGATGCCCCGTGACCCGGGTCACCCCGAGG
>JBMNNX010000231.1:0-10745 GCA_050942745.1 Myxococcales bacterium | reverse complement strand
CGGTCTCCCCGAGAACGCGCCCCTGTGGACCGCGCTCAGGTGCATAGTGGTTTTCCACAGCCACCGCGCCCTCAGAGAGAGTCGCTTAACACCAGCCACCTAGGGGCGAGGACCGCGAGAGCCTCTCGCCAGCCTGCAGCTTCTCTCGTGCCGCACGTCGCACGGGCGCGGCTACACTTGCCCCATGAGCGCATGCGAAGACTTCATCAATCGCTTGAATGATCTCGACTGGAGCTGGTGGCCGTTTCTCCGGCTGAGGCCACCGCGTCACGAGCCCTTCACGACGTTGCGAGTCGCGACCGTTGCGCTCGCCTTTGCGGCCCTTCCGGGCGCGCTGCTCGGCATCGCGAGCCTGCTCATGCTCGGGTCCTGGGACGCGACCATAGTGGTCCGCAACGTCAGCGCGGGCATGGGCGCGACGACCGGGCTCTTCTTCATCGTCTTTCGGTTCGTCTTCGCCGTGTGCTGGAACCGCCGCGCCGCGCGGCTGCGCGCGTCGCAGGCCGAGCAACCAAATGCCGCGCAGGGGTGAGTCCGCCTAACCGCGCGAAGGGCGGCCGTCAGCGGCTCGACTGCCCTTGCGTAGCTAGAGCGCCACCTCATTGGCGCGCAGGAGCTCGACGACCTCGAGGTGATCGCCGCGAACGACATGCGCGCGGATGCCGACGCTTCGGGCGGACTCGACGTTCTCCGGCCTGTCGTCGAGGAAGACGCAATGGCGTGCGTCCAGCGCGAAGCGCCGCAACGCCGCGACGAAGAAGGCCGGGTCGGGCTTGAGCACACCGTTCTCGAACGAGAGGAAGAGCCCGCTCAACTGGCGCAGCACCGGGAGGCGCGTGCTCAGCCACGCATAGTGCAGAGGGTCGGTGTTCGAGAGCAGGAACGCGGCGTGCCCGGCGGCGAGCACGCGCTCGGCGACGGACTCCATCTCCGCCCAGCGCGTGAAGATGTCGCACCAGGCAGCCGCCAGCGCGTCGCGCGGGACGTCCGGGATGCGCAGGTCGCGAGCGAGCGTTTCGAGGAAGCGCTCGGGCGCAAGCGCGCCCCGATTGCAGGCGAGCGATGCCTCGGAGAAGTAGGTGCGCGCGAGGTCGAGCGAGGCCGGCGCGGTCGCGGGCGCGAGGCGCCGCAAGTGTTCCAGGCCGCGCTCCATGTCCAGTCGCACGAGGACATTGCCGAGGTCGAAGAGGACAGCGGGATGTCGAGAGGCGGGCACGAGAGAGGGCAGAAGTTGTGAGTCTTGAGTTGCGAGTTTTGAGTTTGGAGTTTTGAGTAGACCAGGAGCCCGAAGCGAAGAGGGATCCTAACAAGCGCCGCGCTTCCGGAAGTGCACGAGCGCGCGGCAACCCGCTCGCGTCTGTCGGCGCAGCCCCGCTTCGCGTGTCTTGCGAAGGCGTTGACGGGTCGAAGCAGGACCCCAGCCGGCTCAGGGCAGGGTTTCCTTCGTTTCTCGCCTGAGCGCCGGTGCCCGACCGACAGGCCGGGCACTGTGCACCTGCAACGCGATGCGGCGGCCTCTCGGCGGCACTTATCCGCTCACGCGACAGACTCTCGACTCTCGACCCTCGACTCTCGACTGTCTTCGACCACCGTTTGCACCACGAACTCGGGATGCGCCTGGATGGCCCTCTTTACGGCACAGCCGTCGGCCGCGCGCACCAGCGCATTGCGATATTTCTCGGGGAAGGTCGGCGGCACGTGGATGTCGAGGTGGACGCGGCTGAGCGCGCGCGTCGCCGGGTCGAATTCCATACGCTGCGTCAGGCGGATTCCTTCGGTCGGAAGGTTGCGCGTCTGGCAGAAGCTCAAGACGTAGATGCCGGCGCAGGTGCCGATGGAGGCGAGGAAGAGCGCGAAGGGCTCAGGCGCGCTGCCTTCTCCGCCAGCCGCTCTCGATTGGTCGGTGGGGATGAGCCTGCCCGCCAACTCGGCGTCTACGCGCTTGCCGCCTGGAAACGTAATCGTCAGCTCGGGTCCGTATGCCATCGAAGGTCCTCCCTGATTGCCGGTCGTTCCCGGCAATCGCGTGCTCGGGTTCTCCTGATCGATGAGAGTCGCTCGAGCCCAAAGCGGTTCAGGCCAGCCTTGCGGCACCGCGCGAGGAACCGTCGGCCGATCGGTTGGCCGGTCTCGGGACGCCTGGGCGCTCGTGCCCGCCCAATCGGCCGGTCGGCCCTTGGGATGCGCGGCCGGGGTGCTCTCGACTGACTGATCCTTGCGTTCTACCGGACGAAGAGGTCTCGAAAGCCGCTCCGATCTGTGGCTCCGCCTACCCGTTCGTGTGCGGGAGCCACTGATCTTTGCGTTTTTCTTAACGAAGAGGTTCCGAAAGCCACTCCGATCTGTGGCTCCACCTACCCGTTTGTGTGCGGGAGCCACTGATCTTTGCGTTTTTCTTAACGAAAAGGTTCCCGAAGCCACTGCGATCTGTGATTCGCCTACCCGTCTGTGTGCGGGATCACTGATCGTTGCGTTTTTCCCAACACTCCGGCTCACAACCGGGGCGAGCGAATCGGCCGGACGGCCTGGCTCGCCTTGACGCGCCCGTCCCGGCGCTCGCTCGCACGGGTATGGGGGATGGCCGGACGCCTGCCTCCCTGCCCGGCACCCGGTCGCAGCGCCTACAGCTTGACCGTGTACGGGAACCGGAAGTGGAGCTGCAGGAACGCCTGGCCGACGTGCCAGATCGACTCGTCGAGCTTCTCGAGATCCATGCCGAAGCTGCCGAGGGTCTGCGGCACGTAGAGGCCCGAAGACCAGCCAAGGCTGATGAGGAAGCTCTTGGTGAGCGCTATCTCGAGCTCGGCGCCGAGGTCGAGGCCCGGCCGCACGAAGTGGGTGTCGCGCACAGCCGGCGCAGGCGCGCCGGCCGGCAGATCATTGTCGAGATCGGTGTGGATGAAGGCGTAGGTGAGCAGCAGCCCGGCGCCGACCGAGAGGCGAACGCGACCGGTCAGCAGCGGCAACCCGAGGCCCAGCGGGCGCCAGGTGATCCCGTAGATCCCTGTGTCCTTGTACTTCGGCGAGATGATCAGCGCGTCCGGGATGAAGACCGAGGGCGAATAGCGCACCTCGTTCATGTCCCGGGCCATCTTGCGGTAATTCGCCGGCACTTTGCGCTGGTTGCGGCGAATCATCTGCTGGTCGATGACCGCCTCGAGCGAGATCTTCAGCCCGAAGTGGACCGGCTGGTCCTCTCCAATCGCGCCGAAGAAGTGGTAGGCGGCCGGCCCGAGGCCAAGATCAACGGGGACCTTCTCGGTCGCCGCGAAGGCGCTCGGCGCGCTGAGCAGAGAGAGGGCTACTGTTGCCGCTGCTAGTAGATGGAGAGCTCGCATGGCCGGATTCTAGTTTTCCGGCGAGCGGCAAGTAAATATGGCCTCCTCCCGCTCTCCGGGAGAGCGGGAGGAGAGGCGAGAGGCTGGCTACTTGACGACTTCGAGCAGCTCGACCTCGAAGACGAGCGTCGCGCCGCCGGGGATCGACGGGCGGCCGCGATCGCCATAGGCGATCGACGAGGGGCAGATCAGCTTCGCCTTGCCGCCTGGCTGCATCTTCTGAACGCCCTCGGTCCAGCAGGGGATCACGCCGTTGAGCGGGAAGGTCGCCGGCTCGTTGCGCTTGTAGGAGCTGTCGAATTCGGTGCCGTCGATGAGGGTGCCGCGGTAGTGGACCTTCACGTTGTCGGTGGCCTTGGGCGACTCGCCCTTGCCGGCCACCAGCTCCTTGTAGACGAGGCCCGACTCGGTCTTGACCGCGCCCTTCTCCTTCGCGGCCTTGGCGGCGTACTCCTCACCCTTCTTCTTCTCGAGCGCCGCGGCTGCGGTCTGGCGCGTCTTGGCCAGCTCGTTGAGCTTGAACATGTAGTCCTGGATCTCGACCTGCGGCTTGGCGCCGGTGACCGCGTCGGTCATGCCCTGCTTGACCCGCTCGAGCTCGGCGGGGGTCAGCGCGAAGGCCTTGAGGCTCTGTCCGACCGATAGGCCGAGCGCATAGAGGGTCTTGTCCTCTTCGGTCTTCAGCGGCTTGGCCGCCAGGGCGCTGCCGGCCGTCATGGCCAGGACGAGCGCAGAGGTGAGGAGCATCTTGTGCATTTGCTTGCCTTTCTGGGAATCGGGCTTCGCTCCAAGGACCTGCGAAGCGGTGCGTTTATAACCGGTTGCTTGGCGATTTTCTCCCGCGGGTCACAAGATTCGTCCGACGGACACTCTGGCGCGCCGGTGGTCTTCGCGAGGAAAGTGTTCGCCCGGACGCATCTCTGGCGAGTACGATCGCGGGCAGGCTTCGAGCTCTTGAAATGCTGTCGCGGGCTGTTGCGGCACCGAGGTGGGCACCGTGAGCCACGCCGTCCTTCCCGCTGGTGAGTCGCTGCGCAGGGCCGTTCGCTGGATCAGCGACCGGCGCCGCGACTTTCCGGAGGAGAAGCTCGCCAGGGTCATCGACGAGGCGTGCCTGCGCTTCGACCTGAGCCCGCTCGAGGCGGACTGGCTGTGGCGCAACATGGCGAGCCTTCCCGACGACCGAGCACTGACGGGGCAGGGCTAGGGCAGCGGCAGCCCTTGCTTCGGCCGCATCGCAGATGCCCATCTTCATGAAGGGAAGCGCTCGAGGGGGAGCGCGGGCCGATGCTCGAGTGGCGGCGGATCGTCTGTCCTATCGACTTCTCGGAGCCCTCGCGCGACGCGATGCGGGTCGCCGTCGATTTGGCGAAGCGCTTGGGCGCCGAGCTGGTGCTCCTGCACGTCTATCAGCTCCCGGGCGTCGCGACGCCGGAGGCCGCCATCTATGGAGGACGCTCGCCGGTTGACAGGCTCATCAAGGTCGTCACGCAGGCGCTCGGCGAGTGGAAGAGCGAGGCGCTGGGCATGGGCGCGTCAGAGGTGACCACGCACGCGGCCTCGGGCGTCGCCTATGCCGAGATCGTCCGCTTCGCCGAGGAGCAGGCGTGCGATCTGATCGTGATGGGCACGCACGGGCGCACCGCCGTGCTTCGGGTGCTCGTCGGTTCCACCGCGGAGCGGGTGGTGCGTCACGCGCCCTGCCCGGTGTTGACCGTGCGCCGCGCTCCCGCGGCCATAGGCGAGCCGGCGCCCGGCGCTCCCGGCTGACGCGGAGTCGCGCATCCTGCGCCTACGTTTGTCGGAGGGGAGCCCGCGAATGGACCGCGGAAGGGCCAGCGACCTCGACGCGCTCGAGGGTGAGCGAGCGGAGGTAGACCAGCTCTTCGCGCTGCCGCTCGAGCGGTTTACGGCCGCGCGCGACAAGCTCTCGGCACGCTTGCGCCGGGAGGGCAAGGGGCAGCTCGCGACACAGGTCAAGGCGCTGAGGAAGCCGACCGTGCCGGCCTGGGCCGTCGATCAGCTCGCGCGGCGCCGCCCCGAGAAGATGCGGGCCTTGATGCGGGCGGGCGATGCGCTGCGCGAGGCGCAAGAGCGCGTCCTCGCGGGCGCGGGAGGCGAGGAGCTGCACGAGGCCTCGAAGCGCGAACGCGCGCTGGTGAGTGAGCTGACCCGGGAGGCAGCTTCCATCCTCGAGCGCGCCGGCTTCACGCCCTCGCCCGCCCACGTCGAGCCGGTGCGGGCGACGCTGACGGCGCTGGCGAGCGCCTCCGAGGCAGACAGGCGGCTCGTGGCGCGGGGATGGCTCAGTCGGCCGCTGAGCCCGGCGCGATTCGACGAGCTGCTCGGCGAGATCCCGGCGCCTGCGCCGACCTCGCGAAAGCCCTCGCCGACAGCGGCACGAGCCCCCGCGGCTCCAGCGCGCGCACGACCGCCAGCGCGGCAGCGGGAGGAGGAGCGGGAGAGCCTCGAAGAGCAGGCGCGAAGGCGAGCCGAGCGGCGCCGGCTCGTTCAGCAGGCCCGGAGAGCGCGCGAGCTCGCGGCCCGTGAAGCGGAGAGCGCGGCACGAGAAGCAGAAGCGCTCGAGCGTGAGGCGGAAGCTCTCGGCAAGCGAGCCGAGGAGCTCGAGAGCGAGGCCGAGCGTGCGGAGCGGGCCGCCAGACAGGCCCGGTCGGAATGGGAGGAGGCGAGGGCAGGGGCCGCCGAGCGCCGCAAGGCCGCGCGAGAATCCGCGCGGCGGCTCGACGAGGCGCGGCAGAGCCTCGAGGCTCTCGAGCGCCAGGAGCGCTAGGGAGCGGCGCTGCCCGAGCCCGCTCGCGGCGCGCGGCTCGGAGCCGATCGGTGGTGGCTTGCGGCTAGACTCCGTACCCGTGGGCACCCCGGCCATCATCCACGTTGACATGGACGCCTTCTACGCGTCCGTCGAGCAGCGCGACGATCCGTCGCTGAAGGGCAAGCCGGTCATCGTCGGCGGGCACCCGAAGCGCGGTGTCGTGCTCGCCGCTTCGTACGAGGTGCGGCCCTACGGCGTGTGCAGCGCCATCCCGATGGCCCGCGCGATCAAGCTCGCCCCGCACGCGGTCGTCGTCCCGCCGCGGTTCAAAGCCTACGCGCAGGCGAGCGAGCAGGTCTTCGGCATCTTCGAGAGCTTCACTCCGCTGATCGAGCCGCTCTCGCTCGACGAGGCGTTCCTCGACGTCACGGGCTCGACGGGGCTCTTCGGCAGCCCCGCCGAGATCGCCCGGAGGATCCGCGAGCGCATCGCAGCCGAGGTGCGCCTGCCGTCTTCGGCGGGGATCGCGCCGGTCAAGTTCGCCGCGAAGATCGCCTCCGACCTCGCCAAGCCGAACGGGCAGAAGGAGGTGCGCGAGGGCGAGCTGCTCGACTTCCTGCGGCCGTTGCCGGTCTCTCGCCTGTGGGGTGTGGGGCCCAAGACCGAGCAGACGCTCGCGTCGGTCGGGCTGCGCACCATCGGCGACGTCGCCGCGCGCGATCCTGACTGGCTCGAGCGGCGGCTGGGGACGATGGGGCCGCACCTTTGGCGCCTGAGCAACGGCATCGACGAGAGGCAGGTCGTCCCCGATCGCGAAGCAAAGAGCGTGGGGGCCGAGGACACCTTCGAGGAGGATCTTCGCGATCGCGACGCGCTGCGAGCGCGGCTGCACTCGCAGGCGCTGCGGGTGGGCCGGAGGCTGCGCCGGGCGGGCGTGAAGGCGCGGGTGGTGCAGCTCAAGGTGAAGTTCTCCGACTTCGAAGTGATTACCCGCCGCGCGACGCTCGAGGCGCCGACCGACAACGGGCAGGCGCTCTACCGCGAGGTTTCGGCCCTCGTGGATCGGGTCGAGCCGGGCCGGGCGATTCGCCTGACGGGCGTCAGCGCTCAAGACCTGCACTCGGGCGGCGGCCAGCTATCGCTCTTCGGGGCGCGGCCGAGGAAGGCCGAGGCGCTCAACGCCGCGCTCGACCGCATCGCGGCGCGCTGGGGGCCCAAGGCGGTGACGACCGCCGACCTCGTCGAGGGAGAGCCCGAGCGCGACCCGGACCCGGAGAGCCGGGCCGCGGGCGCCTCGCGGCTCGATCCGGGCGAGCGGAAGGGACGCTGAGCGGCGCGGCGGCGCCCCGGCGTAGAAATTCGCGAAGAGAGGAGAGGCACCTGTGACGGCTCCGTTGGTCATCGCCTTCGACTATGACGCGACGCTTACGCACACCGGCCGGCTTTCGCCCGAGGTGATCCGGGCGCTCGAACAGGCGCGCGCGGCCGGGTTCGCGCTCGTGCTCGTCACCGGGCGCCAGCTCTGGGATCTCGAGCGCGTCTGCCCGGAGGCGAGGAGGCTCTTCGACCGGATAGTCGCCGAAAACGGCGCCGTTCTGATCCGCGGCGAGGGCAGCAGCCAGCGGCTGGCAGAGCGCGTGGACCCGCGGCTTGCCCAGGCGCTCGACGCGCGAGGCCTGGTCGTCGCCGAGGGCGAGGTGATGGTCGCCACCGAGGCGCGCCGGGCATCGATCGTCGAGGAGGAGGTCGCGCGCCTGGGGCTCGACGTGCGGCTGGTGCGCAACCGCGCCTCGCTGATGGTGTTGCCCGCGTCGGTCTCCAAGGCGAGCGGGCTTTCGCACGCGGCCGCCAGCCTCGGGGTCGAGCTCGCGCAGGCGGTCGCGGTCGGCGACGCGGAGAACGACCGCGAGATGCTCGAGGTCGCCGGGCTCGGGGTCGCGGTCGCCAACGCGGTGGACGAGCTCAAGGCCGTCGCCGATCGCGTCCTCGATCTGCCCGACGGCGAGGGCGTCGTCGCGCTGCTCGGTGAGCTCGTCGCCTTGCGCGCCGGTTGAACCCCGCCCGCGCGGCTCAGGCTCCCGCCTTGCCCTTCTGGCGCTGCTTGAAGACGAGGTCGTTGATCTCGGCACCCAGCAGGAAGGCGAGCACCGAGAGGAGCATCCAGAGCAGCAGGACGATGACCCCGCCTATCGCGCCGTAGGTCGCGTCGTAGTTGCCGAAGTTGGCGACGTAGAAGGAGAAGGCCCACGAGACGGCCAACCAGAGGACGACGCCGACCAGCGAGCCCGGAGAGAAGACCCGCAGCGTCCGGCGGGTGTTGGGCAGGAAGTAGAAAAGCAGCGCCCACAGGATCGAGACGAGCAGGCCGGCGATGGGGATGCGAAGGGCGCGAACGAGCACGCCGCCCCAGCCGCCGCCGAGGGCCTCGACGACTATCGGCGTGACCACGGTAATCAGCGCGGCGAGCAGCCCGAGCACCGCCACCGCGAGCGTGACGAGCAGGGCGATGCCGCGGGTCTTCCAGAACGGCCGGCTCTCGGTGACGCCGAAGGCGCGGTTGAGCGCGCGCATCAGGGCCATCGCGCCGCCCGACGCCGTCCAAAGAGCGAGCGCCGCGCCGAGGGTGAGCAGGCCCGTGCTGCTGCGCTCGCCCAACGCGCGGATGCGCTCGCCGAGGATGTCGGTGACGGCCGCCGGAGCGATCGCCTCGAGTGAGCCGATCAGCGACTCGGCGGTGGAGACGTCGATGAGCACGCTCGCCAGGGCGACCAGGAAGAGCAGGAACGGGAAGAGGGCGAGGATGCCGAAGAAGGCGACGGCGGCGGCGACGTCAACGACGTTGTCGTCCTTGAGCTCCCTGCCGAGAGCGCGAAGGAACTGCCTCCAATGCATCTGCGTGCCGGGCACGCGCATCTTGCGTCCCCCGCGCGCCGTCTGGCCTGGCGCCCGTCAGTCGTCCTGGTCCATGGGGCAGTAGAAGAAGAGGTCGGCGGCGCCAGCCTCGGGCTGCTCCCCGCCGCGCCACGGGAGCACCGTGAGGACGCGCGCTTCGGGCGCGAGCACCTGCAAGCGGTGGGGAACGCCCCAGCCGTGCTCGACATGGCCAACGCCGGCGAGGATGACCACCGGGCTGCCGTGCTTCTTGTGCGCGTCGATGGCCTCGAGCGCCATCTTGCTGTCCCAGAGCGACTGCGCGAGCACGAAGCGCTCGAACTCCTCCTCGAGAGTCCCGCGGTCGCGCCGTCCGCGCTGCTTGCCGTGTCCGAAGGCGCGGTGCTCCTCGAAGACGCGGCGCAGCTCGGGCTCCTGGGCCGGGGGCGCGAGGATGACCACGCGCGGCAGCAGCCAGCGTGGCTTCACTTCGGCGGGCTTGACCTTCCCGTCGAGCACCATGCGCACGACGTTCTTCGGGACGTTGAGCGCGGCGACCGGCAGCTCGAAGCGCCGGGCGACTTGGAAGACAGGCTCGTACAGCCCGTAGTCGAAGCCCCAGATCGTGGGCCAAGCCAGCGCCTTGCCCAGGTCCTGCGGCTCGATGCGGCCCTGGTTGAAGAGATCGATGACCGCCCGCTGATCGACCGGAATCGCCTCCAGGCCGACGGTGGGGCTGAGGCCGCGGTGCGCGAGGCCGGCGATGAGGCTGGCCTGCATCAGGTGGTCGCAACGGCTCGCGTGCGATTCGCCGATGAGGATGAAGTCGGCCCGCTCGGCGTGGTCGGCGAATTCGGCCCGATCGATCACGACGCCTTCGGGCGTCAGCAGCTCGCCCCGGCGCAGGTTGCTCGGACGCGACTTCTCGTCGGCCCGCCGGTCGGCAAGAGCGTAGCTGCCGACGCTTGCGTCAGCAGCGGAGTCGAAGGCCTGGTCGATTCCGTCGCGGCCACTCGACTTCGCCTCCCGCGTCCCGCGGGAGGCTGCGCTCTGGGTGACTGGAGAAGAGCCTCTTGCTCCTCGACACAGTTGCCCGACTTCGGGGCGACTGCTGGTCGCCCCGACGCTAGAGGTGACCGGGGGCTCGCCGGTGCATCGGTCCCGCTCGACTCCTTGGGGAGCTACCTGCAGCGCGCCCGGCGGCACAGCCGCCAGGAGCCCGACGAGCGCGAGGGCCAGCATGGACGCTACCTCCTAACGAAGGTAGGGGCGTCGTCTCTCGCACAGCAACCGAGTGCAGCGCTGCAAGGCCGGGATCCCGAACTCGGCGCAGCCTGAGTCCATCCCGGCTCGGCCGAAGGCTCTCGGCTCCATTCCGAGCTGGCCGCCGCGTTGCCTCGAGGCGAAGCCTGGTCAAACCCGGTAGAGCCGGCGAACGACGCCCTCGCGGATCGCGTCGGGCAGCAGCCGATGCAGCAGGCAGAGCGTGTTCGCCCAGCGGCCGACCGGGTAGCGAGCGGGCGGGCTCCTCAGCCTCGAGAGCTTCTCGACTGCCCGCGCCACCAGCTCCGGGTGCGCGCCGCCGCGCTCCTGCTGCTCGATCGCCTGCAGGCAGCGTTCGATGCGCTCGCGGTACAGCGGATCGTCGGTGCCCGCCCGCTGGCGGGCGTCGGTGAAGCCGGTCGAGAAGTCGCCCGGCTCGACGCAGGTGACGGCGACGCCCAGCGGCGCGAGCTCGAGGCGCATCGCGTCGCTGACCGAGG
>JBMNNX010000039.1:0-33139 GCA_050942745.1 Myxococcales bacterium | reverse complement strand
CCACCCCCCCCCCCCGCCGCGCGTCCGCAGTCCGGGCAGCAGCAGGCGGGTCAGCTCCAGCGGGCCGAACAGGTTGACGGCGAACTGGCGGGAGGTCGCCTCGCCGTCGGTCTGTTCGATGGCGCCGAAGATTCCGAATCCGGCGTTGTGGACGAGCACGTCGATTCCGCCCTCGGCCTCGAGCGTCCGCGCCGTCGCGTGGATTTGCTCGGTCGCGCTGAGCTCGAGCGGCAGGAAGCGCAGCGGAAGGCCCGCGAGGCGCGCCTGGTCGGTCAGCGCGGCGGCGCGCTCGGGCGAGCGCACCGTGCCGGTCACCTCGTCGCCCGAGCCCGCGAGCCTCTCGGCGATGGCGCGGCCGAGGCCGCTGCCCGCTCCGGTCACGAGGACCCGCCGCGCGCTCTTTCCCTTGTCCATTGCCCCCGTCCCCATCGGCTCGATTCCCTCGCAATGAAGGGCGACGAGTATGCGGTCTTCGACTGCCGCGGACAGGGCAAACACGTCCTGGAGCGAGGCATTGTCTGGCGCCGGACAGCGCTGTTTGTGCGGCTGCGCGCCGCGTTGCTTGTGCGAAGGCGCTGCCTATATTCGCGGCCCGATTTGAAGCCGTTTCCCAGGAGAAAGGCCGCGCGAATGGACATTTTCGAGCCGTGCTTCACCTTCCAGGAAGCCGAGCTGATCAAAGCCGCTGGCATCTACCCTTTCTTCCATACGCTCTCGTCATCCGAAGGGCCAGTCGTCACGGTGAAGGGGCGGCAGGTCATCATGCTCGGCTCGAACAACTACCTCGGGCTGACGCACCATCCCGAGGTGGTCAAGGCCGCGCACCAGGCCATCGACAAGTACGGCACGAGCTGCACCGGTTCGCGCCTCCTGAACGGCAACCTCGACCTTCACGAGCAGCTCGAGCGCGAGCTCGCCGAGTTCACGCACAAGGAAGCGGCCGTCGTGTTCTCGACGGGCTTTCTCGCGAACATGGGCAGCGTCGGCCTGCTGGCAAAGAGCGCCGACAGCGTCATCTTCTCCGAGGCCGAGAATCACGCGAGCCTCATCGAGGGCTCGCGCATCGCCCGCGGCGCGGTCTGTGTGTACGAGGACCTCGACGACCTCGAGCGCAAGCTCTCCCGGCGCAACAGCTGGGAGAACGCCCTGGTGGTCACCGACGCGGTCTTCTCGATGACCGGGCGTGTCGTCGATCTCAGGCGCCTGTGCGATCTGAGGCGCAGGTACGGTTTCCGCCTCTACGTCGATGACGCGCACGGCATCGGGGTCCTCGGTCCGCAGGGTCGCGGCACAGCCGCGGCGCAGGGTGTCGAGGACGAGGTGGACTTGATCTTCGGCACCTTCAGCAAGTCGTTCGCGAGCCTCGGGGGGTTTGTCGCCGGTGAGGCGCGCGTCATCGACTACCTGAAGCACAAGGCGCGCACGCTGGTGTTCTCCGCGGCCCTGCCGCCCGCCTGCGCGGCCGCGGCGCTCGCGGCGCTCGGCGTGATGAAGCGCGACGAGATGCTCTTCCAGCGCCTCTGGGACAACGTCGCCTACTTCCGCGAAGGGCTCGCGCAGATCGGCTACTACACGATGGGCAGCCGCACGCCGATCCTGCCGCTGTTCGTGGGCTCGGAATCGCTCGCCTTCCGGGTGTGCCGCGAGGCGCTCGACATGGGCGTGTTCACCACTCCGGTCGTCAATCCCGCCGTTCCGCTCGGGCAGGCGCTCATCCGCACGAGCATCATGCCGGCCCACGAACGCAGCCACCTCGACAAGGCGCTCGAGGTCTTTGCGAGCCTCGCCGAGCGCTATCCGATTCCGATGGGACTCGACGGACAGCGGCTTCCGACGGCCGACTCGATGGACTTCACCTACCTGCATCCAGACGCAGTCGGCGGATAGGCTTCGCGCCGCCACCAAGGGCAGCGATCCGTTCGCCGGGGCGGCGTGCCCTCGGTGGGCCACGGCCCGGGCTTCGGGGGAATCGAAGCGAATCGTCGCAGGTTGGTAGGGGCGCACGGCAATGCGCCCGTCGAGCAATCGAGCACACTTGCGGCGAATTCGCGGGGTCACTGCTGCCGGCACGAAGGCCTGCCGCTTCGGAGCCGTGCTGCCGCGCAAGAACCTCGAAGGCAGCAGTAGTGAGGAGGACGGCGGGGTCGGCTCTGGCAGGGCCACGGCAGCTCCCATCGATAGGCCGCTTGACCGGGCAAGCGGCCGCGAGGCCATTCGATCGTTGCGAGAGCGATCTGGCAGCCGCCGCGCTGCCTCGAGAGGCTGATGCTCGACCAGCTCTTGGGATCCTCCGGACGGTTGCGGCTTTGACAATGGGCGAGGGGAGCAACTCGGCGAGTCGCCCGCCATAGGCCAGGCAGGCGCTCGAACAGACTTCGCCTCCGACCCAAAGCCCGCTCCTCGGCGGGACGCGAGCTTGGGTGCGACACGGGCGCTCGATCATGTACCCTGGCCGACCCTCGCTTCACCGCACGGTCGATGACACCCCTCGACTTCGCCCTCTTCGCGTTCCCCGTAGCGTTTGGCGCGGGGCTTCTCGGCGCACTGCTCGGCTTTGGCGGCGGCGTGATCATCGTCCCGGCGCTCACGCTGCTCCTCGAGATGGACATCCGATTCGCGATCGGGGCTTCGATAGTCTCGGTCGTCGCGACCTCGACCGCTTCCTCCTCGGCCTACCTGAAGAAGGGGCTCGTCAACGTTCGCGTCGGGATGTTCCTCGAGCTCGCCATGGTCGGCGGCGCGCTCGCCGGAGCGCTTGCCGCGGGCCTGGTGCCCAAGAGCTGGCTCTACTTGCTGTTCGCGGGGATGCTCCTGTTCTCGGTCGTGGCCATGCTGCGCCGGGGCGATTCGGGTGCGGCGCCGGTGCCCGCCGACCCGCTCGCCGACGCTCTGCGGCTGCACGGAAGCTACTTCGACGACGCGACCGGCCAGTCGGTCTCCTATCGCGTCGCCCGGCCAGGCCTCGGGTTTGCCATCATGTTCTTCGTCGGCGCGGTCAGCGGAATGCTCGGCGCGGGCGCAGGAGCGCTTCGCGTCCCGGCGACCGACCTCGCGATGCGACTGCCGATGAAGGTCTCTGCGGCGACGAGCACCTTCATGCTCGGGGTGACCGCGGCCGCGAGCGCTGGGGTCTACTTCGCCAGAGGCGACATCGACGCGTTCATCGCCGCGCCGGTGGCCGCCGGTGTGCTGGCCGGCTCGAGCATCGGGTCGGCGCTCCTCGGGAGGATAGGCACCCGGGTGCTGCGTTGGGTCTTCGTCGTCGTCCTCTGCTGGATCGGGTTCGAGATGCTGCGAAAGGGCTTGCGATGACCGAGCGCCCGCCTGAAGCGGCCAGTCCCGAAGCGCGGCCGGCCCCGACGCTCGAGGCCCTTCTCAGCCGGCTGCTTCGCGCGGGCATCTTCGTCAGCATCGCGCTGATGGCGCTGGGCACCGCGCTCAGCTACCTGAACAACCCTACGTTTTTCGAGCGGACGCGGGCGCCGACGGCGGCCGCGTGGAGCGCGGCCTACACGCCTCGGACCCTGCTCGAGGTCTTCGAGGGCGTGGGCGAGGGCAGCGGCCGGGCGCTCGTCGTCCTCGGCTTGTTGACGCTGGTGGCGACGCCGGTGGCGCGTGTCGCGGTCTCGCTCTTCTCGTTCGTCAAGCGCAGGGAGCATGCGTACGCGGTGCTGGCCGCGCTCGTCTTGGGGTTGCTCCTGCTGTCGTTCGAGCTCGGCAGGCGCGCCTCCGACACCGGGGGCCCGCGGGTAGGCGCGCAGCCCGTATCGATCGAGGAGCCGGCCAAGTAGGCGGGCTATCGCCGGGCTGGCTCCCTACGCCCCTCGCGCCACCGCAGCTCGCTCGCCGCGCGGCTGGCGCTCGCGCGCATCCCACAAACGACCGAGGCCGCCCTCGATCCGAAGGCGGCCTCGAAACCTGTGGCGGGACTGCTGCCGGCAAACCTATCTGCAGGGCTGCCGGCCCTCGGGGGCTTAGAAGCTGAACCCGAGACCTGCCCGGAGTCCGCGGTAACCAACTTCACCGCGCAGCGCGAGCGTGTCGTTGAGCTGGAAGATGACGCCCGGAACGAAGTCCCAGTAGGGACCAACGCCCCAGTCCGTGTCGTACTGGAGTCCGACGACCGCTTTCCCATAGACGCCCAGCTTGGGCAGGATCTGGAAGGTCCAGCGTGCCTCGCCCACGCCGATGGCTCCGAAGTCATTGAAGGCCCAGTGCGAGTAGAAGTCAGCGCCGAACTCGAGGTCGATCGAGTCGTTGAGCTTCGAGATGAATCCCTGGGGGACGATGGGGATGGAGTAGCGAACCGCCCCGCCGAAGCCCCAACCCCAGGGCAGGAAGCCGTAGACCGACAGCATCTGCGAGCGCTCCTGCGGGCTTTGGTCAAGCAGGCCTCCGGGCGAGCGGACGCCTTCGGCGGCGGCCGGGCTCGAGAAACCGGTCGCTGCCAGCGCGGCGGCCAGGGTAAGGGCGGTCAGTGCTCGTCTCATCGCTCGAAACCTCCGGGTTAGGAAGACGGTTCCCGCTCACGCATCGAGCGGCGGCCAAGGATAGGGCCGGCGAAGGGAGCGTCAAGTTCATCTTCGGCCTGCTGGCAGGGTGATGGACGAGCTGCCTGGCAAGCGGCGACGCGGCGCAGGCCGGGTGAGGCGGTCGCCTTCGGCAGCGAACCCAGGTGCGCCGAAGCCAACCAATCGCCGCCCGCGATTGGCCCCAGGAACGGCACGCGCTACTTCTTCGGGCCGAGCACCAAGGTCGCGTGGTGCCAGCTTCGAGAGCGGTAGGGATTCCGCTGCCGCCGCACGCAAGGCGATGCGCCAGCGCAACGAGATGCGGCGAGGAGCTCGGTTCGTATGCAGCCACCCGTCTTGTGGCGCCGATGGAGCGAGCGGCGGCGTTCCATCGGCGCGGGGGGGGGGGCGCGGCTCGAGCTGAGGCTCTCTACCCGGCGGTTTGCTTGCGGCGCGCCGCGGCCGGCAAGGCACCGCCGCGCAGGAGCGACTCCACCGTGTCCCAGACCTCCAGCGGATCGACCGGCGTTCGCGGGCACGACCTGAGCTGCGAGAAGGCGGTCGTGTGAAGGGAGCTGAGGAAGATGAGCGCGAGCGGCCTCACGGCGAGGGCTTGGTTGACGCGCCCCTTGGCCTGCGCTTCCGCGAGGCAGGTCTCGACGAAGCCGGCTTGGCGCTCCATGACGGCGAAGATCTTCGCCAGGCCCTCGGTTCCCGCCGCCTCCGCGAGCCGGTAGTTGAGCGTGAACTGGACCAGCTCGGGGCGCGCCCGCGTCATCTCGAGCCGGTCCATGAAGAAGCTCTTCAGCCGCTCGATGGGATCGGCCTCCTTGGGCGGAAAGCCCTCGAAGAGCAGCTGGTGCAGACGGTCGATGGCCGCAAGCACTATCTCGTGCTTGTTGCGGAAGTGGCGAAACACGGTCGCGTCGGCGATGCCCACCTCGCGGCCGAGCTCTGCCGCGGTCAGCTTCCTGAAACCCTTGCGGCCGATGATCCGCAGCGCGGCCTCAGCGATCTGTTTGCGCCTCTCTGCCGTCGGTTGTCGCCGACTCGCCATGCGCCATCCTCTCCCCCCGTCCCGCTAGGTTCCGCCGATTTCCTCAGGACGGCCTCGCACGCTGCGCGTTTCAGCTCCTCAAATCGCCCAGCGCCAGGCCTCAAGGCTCGCGCGCCGCGGTAAGGAGCTGCGCGGACGTGACCTCTCCGGTCGCGCGGAGCAGCTCGGCCCGCGCGGTGTGAACCGCGAGCAGGTTGTCGTAGTAGGCCTTCTTCGCCTGCAGGTGGGCCGCGATGCCCTCGAGCAGGTCCTTCGTCTCTCCAGTCCCGCTCGCGTAGGCGGTGCCCGCGAAGATCATCCACTTTCGGGTAGCGACGCTGCCCTTCTTCGAGAGCTCGAGCATGCGGCGGGCCTGTATCTCTTCCTCGCGCGCCTTGCGCACCTCGAGCGGGATGCCGGTCGTCGCGAGCTTCTCGAGCCCGGCTACCTGTTCGCCCATCGCGCGGGCAGCGTCGCCCTTGGCCTTGGCGAGCGCGGGATCGAGGTCGAACTGCAGCGCGAGCGCGACCCCGCCGAAGAGGTCGTTGTACGGATCGACGTGGTACGGGTTCTTGCTGTCGTCGCGCGTCGGGGTCCAACTGGCTTGGAACTGGCCGGCGAGCGCGACGACCGGGAGGTTCGCCAGGCGCTCGGCCCTCTCGAGCGCCAGCGCGGCCTGCTTCCCGTGCCTGACTTGCGCGAGCTCGGGCCGCTTCTCAAGGGCGATCCTGAGCAGCTCCGCCAGCTCCGGTGGATCGTCCCCGGCGTCGGGCAGCACGTCGTCGGCGAGCAGCAGCGGCATCGCCTCGGAGACGCCCATCGTGTGCTTGAGCGCCGCCAGCGCGAGGCCCTCGCCGACCTCCGCCTGGATCAAGTACTTGTCCAGCTCGCTCGACGCGTAGGTGAGCTTCATCAGGTCGACGTTGGTCACCTTGCCCGAAGCGGTCTCGTAGAGCGAGTTGGCCTTCTCGAGCGCGGAGTCGAGCATCTTGCGCGCCGCGCTCAGGCCGGGGCGCAGGCTCTTCGCGTAGAGGTGCAGGTAGTAGAACTTGCGCGCCTCGAGCGCGACGGCGTTGCGCGCCGCGGCGAGGCGCGCCTGCTCGACCGCGAGCCGCTCCTGGGCCGCCTTCTCGCCGGCGGCGGCTCTTCCGAAGGTGTAGATCGGCTGCGCGAGCAGCGCCTCGAGCCGCAGGTACGGGCCCCAGTCGCCCGGCGACTTCCAGCGGCGCTCGACGTCGTTGGTGAAGGCGTTGCCGTGCACCGTGAACATCGGCGCGGCGAAGGCGGTGGCCGACAGCTTCGGGTAGAAGATCGACTCGACCTCGGCCAGCCGCGCCTTCCACTCGGCGACCTTGGCCTCGGCCTCCATGACCTGGCCGCTTTCGCGGATGGCCATCGCCACGCAGTCGTCGACGGTGAGCGGGCGGGCCTCGGCGGCCGGCGCGGCCGCCGCGAGGACGAGCGTGAGCAGTGCTGCGTGCATTACTTCTTGTCCCTGTTCACGCTGAGCTCGGCGCGCTTCTCCTCGAGCGCCTTGAGCAGGCCGTCGGCGCCGCTCTTGTCGACGATGCGGGAGAACTGGTTCTGGTAGTCGCGCACCAGCGAGTCGCCGTCGAAGAGCACGTCGACGACCTTCAGACCCTTGTCACCCTTGCGCCAGTGCAGCTCGATGACGGTCTCGAGGTCCTCGGCCGGCAGGAAGGCCTTGATCGGCGCGGCCCACACCTCGCCCTTCTGCGTCGGCTTCTCGAAGGTGAGCTTCGCCTCGCGGAAGAATGCGCCCGAGTTCGGGTAGGCCACAAGCTGCACGACCTGCCAGAACATGCTCTTGAAGCGCGTCAACTGCTCGGGGCTGAACTTGTCGGCGCGCGGCTGGATGCTCACCGAGGTGAAGTACTCGCCGTCGAGCAGCGCGTCGAGCTCGGCGAAGGCCTTGGCGTTCGCTTCGCGGTCGGCCTTGGAGAGCTTCCCGTCGTCGGGCTTGGCCTTCTTGAAGGCGGCGACGAGCGCGTTGGTCTGTGCTGCGACGTCGGGTTCGGCGGAGCGGGCGGCCAGCGGAGCCAGCAGCAGCGCTGCCGCGAGCAGGTGTCGGAGTGCCATGGTCGTCCTCCTCGATTTCGGGCCTCTTCGGCCCGGTGCCTACGGGGTCGTCGTCTGCGGCGCGTCCACTTTGGAGCGCGCCCGCCGCATGATGAGCAGCAGGAAGGCGGGGAAGCCGAGCAGCATCACCACCAGGTTGAGCGAGAAGCCGAGGATCGTCAGCGTGCCCAGCGAACGCAGGCCCGGGTGGTCGGCGAGCAGCAAGGCGCCGAAGCCGACCGCGCTGGTCAGCAGGCCGCCGCAGATGGCGCGCCCGGTCTCGGCGAGGACCGACTCGAACTGCCGGCCATCGTTGAGCCGGCAGATGAGGTGGACCCCCGCGTCCACGGTGGTGCCGATGAGCACCGGGATCGCGACGATGTTCAGGAAGTTGAACTCCAGGTCCGAGACGGTCATGAAACCTACCAGCCCGAGGATGGAGATCACCGTCGGGCTCAGGCAGGTGAGCGAGAGCTTGAGGCTGCCTAGCGTCGCCCACATCGCGAGCAGCACCAGGATCACAGCGGCGACCAGCACCGGGCCCGACTCCCGGGTCACCATGTCGATGATGTCCGCGAGGATCATCGCCTCGCCGATGGCCGAGACAGTCCGGTCTCCCGGAAGCTTCAATCCGCGCACCTCTTCGGCCAGCGCCTGGACCTTGGCCCCGTCGCTCAGGCTGATGCCCGGGAAGATGAGGACGAAGCCGCCCTGTCCGGCCAGCCCCTCGAACTGGCGCCGGATGGTCTTGGGGATGTCGTCGCGGGTGAACGGCTCGGCCCGGACCATCTTGACGAGATCGTCGAAGCGCCTCCGGGTCTGCTCGTCGAGGCCTTCGCGGTCTACCCGGTCGAGCGTCTTCTTGATCCGCGCGAGCACCTTCTGCTTCTCGCTCTGCTGCGGCGGGACGAGGTCGTCGAGCGCGGCGGCGAAGTCGACGGTCGAGGCCTCGCCGAGCGCCTTCTTACGATCGGTGATCTGCGCGACCAGGGCGCGCTCGTCCTCCGAGGAGTCGGTGAAGATGACCACCGGGGTCTGCGAGTAGCCGAGCAGCTTGTTCACCTTGCGGTCGAGCTGGAACGAGGGCAGGTCGCTGTCCTCGAGCGCGCCGAGGTCGTAGTTGAAGCGCGACCAGGGCACGCGCAGGGCGAGCAGCACGAGCAGCCCGCCGACCGTCGCGGCGACCAGGCCGGTGTGGCGCGGCAGCAGCGCGGCGATGCTCGAGCGCTTGCCGGCGACCGCGTCGCGCGCCGCGATCCTCCAGCCGAAGCGGGCCGCGAGGCCGATGATCGAGGGGAAGACGGCGATGTAGGCCACGACGACGATGAGCATGCCGGCCGCGGCGATGACGCCGAACTCGCGGAAGGCGCGAAACTCGGAGATGGCCAGGCTGCAGAAGGTGAGCGCGGCGACCAGCGACGAGATGAACGCCGAGCTGCCGCTGCGCATGAAGGCCTCGCGAATAGCTTCCTCCGAGCCCATCCCCCCGGAGCGCAAGCCCGAGTAGCGGCCGAGCAGGTGGATCCCGTGCTCGGTCCCCAGGCCGCCGAGGATAGCGCCGAGGAAGGCGGTCAGCAGGTTGACCGACCCGTAGGCGAGCCCCACGAAGCCGTAGGTCCACGTGAGGCCCACGCTCACCGGCACGATGATGAGCCCCATGCCGAGCAGGCTGCGGAAGTGGAAGGCGAGGTAGAGCAGCATCAAGACGAGCGCGACCGACGAGGCCCAGGCGACGTCGGAGGCTATCTGGCCCTGCTGGTCGAGCTTCTTCTTGTAGGTGCCGGTCAGCGCGATCTTCAGGCCGGGATAGGCCGACAGGTCCTGGCCGCCGAGGAAGCGCTCGACCCGCCCGACGATCTGCTTGGCGTAGTCGAGGTCGGCCGAGGTCCCGTCAGGCTTGGCGAGCAGCACGACGAGCCGCTGCTCGGGGTCGAGGTAGTAGCGCTCGCCACCGCCGCTCAGCCGCTGCATCGAGCTGCCCGTGTACTTCGCCTCGAGATCCGAGACGTCGAGCGCGGGGGCGGGCTCGTCGTCGAGCTTGATGAACATCGGGTTGCGCTGCCGGCGCTCCCACTTCTCGCGCTCGCGGATGCGGCGGGCGACCTCCTGAAGGTCGTCGAGCTGGAGGTAGTAGAGCGCCCGCTCGCGGAAGAAGTCGGTCTCGCGGCGGTAGTCGACGAAGCGGATGCCTTCGAGCGTCTCGAGCTTGGCGGCCGTGTCGTCGGCGAAGCGGCGCAGCGCCTCGGGCTCGGCCTCCATGCCGACGATGACGACGTAGCCCATGCCCCCGAACCGCTCGCGCAGCATGTCGAGGTCGCGCACGCTTTGGAACGTGCGGGGCAGCAGCTCGGTCAGGTCGGCGTTGAGCGACAGACGGGCCGAGAGCCACATTCCGCAGGCGGTCAGCAGGCCGGCGAGCGCCAGCGCGACCAGCGGATGCCGGTGCGAGCAGGCAGCCGCAGCTCCGACCCCGCGCTCCAGGTGCTTCATCCACTTCGGTTCTGACACGGGCGCTATTCCTCGAGGAGCGAGACTTCCAGGATGCCTGAGACGGGGGCGGGGCCCTTCAGCGCGAGCCTGGCTCGGTGGGTGTAGGTGACGGGCGAGCCGACGATCGGCGCGACGAGCCACCCGAGAGCGCCGAGCTCTTCGACCGGAGCATAGCGGTAGAGCTGCGAGGTCGAGACGATCTCCCCCTCGAGACCGCCGGCGAGCGAGGCGCTCCACTGCGGCGCCTTCTTCTTCCCCGCCCGCCTGAGCGCAAAGCTCTCGAACGAGAGGGGCTCGCTCCCCTCGATCCAGATCCAGGCGGGCCCGAAGCTGCCCGAGAGGCCTTCGCGGGCCAGCAGCAGGACGCGCTCGGAGCCGCGCAGCCCGCGAAAGCGCAGCCAGCGGCGCGCCAGCTTGTTGGCGGGGACGTTGCCGCGCGAGTGGTCGGCGTAGCCGCCGCCGGCGAGCTCGACCGGCGGCTCCCCGGGCAGCGCGATGCGCGCGCTCACCCTGGAGAACGGCGCGAGCAACCACGTGCGGTGCTGGCGCTTGCGCACCGCGATGGTGTGCGACGGGGGCGAGACCGGCGCGACCTTGTGCGGATAGCGCAGGCTCACGTCCGCCTTTCCAACCCTGGTGCGCGCCTCGAGCTGCTCGCCCGCCTCGGCGTAGCAGGGGCCTATCTCGAGCCGCTCCTTTGATTCGGAGGCGCTGTGGCGCCACTCGTCACTGTCGAACCTCTCGCCCTTGGTCCAGGGCTCTTTGCCCGCTCGGACGACCAGGGCGCGGCAGGCGCCGGTGCGCGAGCCGGGGCCGAGGTTGGTCACCACGAGCTGCAGCTGCACGTAGGTCCCGTCGTCGAGGTCGGCGATGAAGGTGAAGCTCTCCGCGTACTCGTCCTGCTCGAGCACCGCCGGCTCGAGGACGGGCGCCGCGCCGAGGACGACGGGCAGCAGGGCGCTGAGGGCGAAAAGGGACACGGACGAGCCCGGGATGCGAGTTCTGGGCGCCGGAGGACCGCACCGCGCGGCGGCCCGGCGGATTCGGTTAGATGGCGTGGCCTTTTTCGAGCCCGTCGTCGAAGACGTAGGAGTTGAGCAGCGGGTAGGTCCAAAGGAGGAAGACCGCGGCGCGCACGACCCACCACGAGACCTGGTAGCTGATGATGGGCAGCAGGGCGAAGACCGCGACGCCGCCGGCGTTGAGCAGCATGCTCGACACGCTCACCACGAGGTAGCGGCCCATCTGCGGCAGCGCCGCCGACGAGCTGCGGAAGGTGACGGCGCGGTTGAGGCTGAAGTTGACGGCGGCGCCGACCGCGCAGCCTCCCGCGGTGGCGAGCGCGGGCGTGACCCCGAGCTCCTCGACGAGTAGCAGCACGGTGAGGAAATCGACGCCCGTGGCGACTACGGCGGCGAAGAGGTGGAGGCTCAGCTTCTCGATCATCCTGGGGCGGCGCAGATCGGGGCCCGCGGCGGGCGTCGCTTCGCCGGCGGGAGCCGCGAGCTCGGCCGCCTCGCGCAGCTTGCGCACGACGCTGAGCAGCCGCCCGGCCGCGGTGTAGTTGCTCGTCACGGCGAGGAAGCAGAGGCTGGCGACCGCGAGCCAGTGCGTCGGGTGCGCGTCCTCGGGAAACCAGATGGCCTCGATGATCGGGCTGAGCGCGCAGCCCACGCCGAGGTAGAGGACGCGGTCGACGCGCTGGGCGAGCCCGTGCTTGACCGAGACGCCGAGCGCCTCGCCGCGAGCGCGCACGTAGGGGACGAGCGAGCCGCCCATCAGCGCGAGCAGCACCGGCAGCAGCACCCAGCTGCCGCGGTAGTACCAGGCCAGGCCGATGAGGATCGCCGAGTCGGTGTAGCGATCGAGCGTCGAGTCGATGGCCGCGCCCCAGGGCGTCGCCAGCTTCCGGGTGCGCGCGACGCGCCCGTCGAGCGTGTCGCAGATGCCGCTGAAGATGAAGAGCCAGCCCGCCAGCGAGAAGCGCCCGGCGGCCGCGGCGATGCCCGAGGCGAAGCCGAGCAGCACCGACAGCGTGGTGAGCGCGATCGGCGGGATGCCCGAGCGCAGCACCAGGGACCAGAGCGGCTGGATGAGCCAGAAGAAGTAGTGGCGCAGGAACTCGGCGGTCAGGAGGCTGCCGCCGCGCTGGACGGTCTCGGCGTCGCGGGGCACGCCCCAGAGGGCGCAGCGGGCGAGGAAGGCGAGAAAGCCGAAGACGAAGTAGGCGGTGATGAGCAGCGCCGGCGCGAGGGCCGTCCAGATCCGCGCCTGCGGCGTCATCTCCCCGGTGACGATCCCGATGATCTGCTCCATCGACTCCTCCGCGCGCCCGCGGGGCCCTGCAGGTGGTGGCGGTCACCGGCGGCCCGAGGGCCGCCGGCAGGCCGGGAACTCCCGGGTCCGACTACCCGGCGATCGGCAAGTCGTCGCCGTAATACTCGAGGCCAAGGTGCGTGATCGGCGCCTCGCCGGCGGCGACGCGCAGCGTGTTCTTCAGCTTGGTGAGCTGGATGAACAGGTCGTGCTCCGGGTACAGGCCCGGGGCCGCCATCGGGCTCTTGAAGTAGAACGAGAGCCACTCCTGGATGCCGCGCCACTCGTTGCGGGCGGCCATGTCCATGAACAGCGCGAGGTCGAGGCACAGCGGCGCGGCGAGGATGGAGTCGCGGCACAGGAAGTTGACCTTGATCTGCATCGGGTAGCCCAGCCACCCGGTGATGTCGATGTTGTCCCAGCCTTCCTTCTCGTCGCCGCGCGGCGGGTAGTAGTGGATCGACACCTTGTGGCTGAACTTGCCGTAGAGCTCGGGGTACTGGTCGGCCTGCAGGATGGTGTCGAGCACGCCGGTCTTGGTGACTTCCTTCGACTTGAAGGCCGCCGGATCGTCGAGCACCTCGCCGTCGCGGTTGCCCAGGATGTTGGTGCTGAACCAGCCGCGCAGGCCGAGCATGCGGGCCTTGAACGCCGGGGCGAGCACGGTCTTCATCATCGTCTGGCCGCTCTTGAGGTCCTTGCCGGCGATGGGCAGGCAGCGCTCGCGGGCCAGCTCCTGGAACGCGGGCAGGTCCACCGAGAAGTTCGGGGTGCCGTTGGCGAAGGGTACGCCCTCGAGCAGCGCCGCGTACGCGTAGAGCATCGTCGGGCTGATGCTCGGGTCGTTGGCCTCGATGGCCTTCTGGAAGGCGGCGAGCGAGCTGGTCGCCTCGCCGTGCGAGCCGTGGAAGGTCTCGGTCGAAGCGGTGAAGAGCATCACCGCGCGCGAGGCCTTCAGGTCGCGCTTGAAGTCGCGGATGTCCTGGCGCAGCGCCTCGACCCGCTCGGCCTGCGTCTTGGCCGGGCAGACGCTCTTCGCCTCGAGCCGGCGCACGAACTCAGGGTCGTGGACCGCGGGCTTGGCCTTGACGCTGCGCAGCAGCTCACCCGCGCCGGCGATGTGCTCGCGGGTGAGCACGCCCGAGCGCAGCGCGACCTGCTCGGCGTCCTCGCCGTGGACGTCCCAGCCTCCGAAGACGAGGTCGTCGATCGAGGCGAGGGGGACGAGCTCGTTGATCTTGACGGTCTTGCCGTCGGTGCGCTTGCCGATGCGCGCGGTGCCCATCAGCGTCAAAGACCCGATAGGCGCCGAAACGCCCTTGCGGATGAGCTCGGTGCCGGCGACGAAGGTGGTTGCCACGGCTCCCATGCCGGGCATCAGGACGGCGAGCTTCCCTTCCGGTTTGGACTTTTGCATCTGAACTGCTCCGTGACCGCCGAGGCGGCGAAACGAGAAGTAGCTGCGAAGTGGATCGTCTGGCCCCGCCCTGGTGTGGGCGAGGGGAGGCGAACCGCCAAGCGAAAGCTAGCGAGCATTTACTTGCGTGCGACAGAATGGTCAACAGCGCCGATCGCGCGCCGGGCGCTCCCGGTGCGCGGCACCGCCTTGGCGCTGGCCACCGCATCGAGCCGCCGCGCCTTCGGACGCACCTGCACCTCCGCCTCTGCACCCCCGCGCAAAAACCGCTTCACCGTGTTCCGCGCGATCCCCAGCGTCCGGCCGATCCGCTTGCTTCCCCAGCCCAGCTGCGCCACCTGTCGCAGCTGCTGTACTACCTCCGGCCCAACCATTGGCACCTCCTGACTCCGGGGTGCCACTACTCCCACCTCTCGCTCCATCCAACGGCCTCCTGTCTTCGGGCCCGGAGGGGGGCAGTTTTGCTGTCGCAAGGGGGGCAATATCAGTGTCGCTCTACACGAGGCGCGCTTGGTGAATTGCCGCGGGGGCCGACCGGCGCTTCTCAGGAGCTCGTGAGGTTGCCGAAAACCATCTGCCCGCGACCAGAGGCCGGGGCGGAGGCTGCCGCACCGAAGGGCCTGAAGTCGGGGCCGCCCGCGTCTTGACCGGGGCCGAAGGCTGGAAGCGCCGGCGTCTCAGAGTTGTTTTCGGTTCGCAACGCCGCTCCTGCCGAGTCGCTCGTGCTTCCTGCAGGCCCCATGTGCGGGCCGCCGAGCGGTCGATGGCATGGCGCCGCGTCCTTCGGGCTCGCCTGCGAGCCACGGGGATCCGCGAGCGCGCGGCGCAACGGTCCGGGCCGGGCCGCGCGTTCTCGGAAAAACGGCAAGATTTCCGCCCACATCTGTTCCGTTTCGGGCAATAATCCTCGCCCCCGTGGCGTTTGGATCATTGCGCGGTCAAACCGCATGGCGCCGCGGTCGCTCGTAGCGCGGCCTTTCACTCAGCCGCCCCTCTCGAAGCTCATGCCCGACATCGAAGACCCCAAGAAGACTCAAGGTTCCGGCGGTGGGGAGCTCGTCCATCCCGGCGGCAACGGCGCCAGCGGCAATCAGACCCCTCCCCCGGGGATGAACGTGCTGCCCGTCGCCATCGAAGACGAGATGCGCAGGTCGTATCTCGACTACTCGATGAGCGTGATCATCGGGCGCGCTCTCCCCGACGTTCGCGACGGCCTCAAGCCGGTGCACCGGCGCGTGCTCTTCGCGATGCACGAGCTGGGGAACCACCACAACAAGCCGTACAAGAAGTCGGCGCGCATCGTCGGCGACGTCATCGGTAAGTTCCACCCGCACGGCGATCAGGCGGTCTACGACACGCTCGTGCGCATGGCGCAGGACTTCTCGCTGCGCTACCTGCTCGTCGACGGCCAGGGCAACTTCGGTTCGGTCGACGGCGACCCTCCGGCGGCGATGCGCTACACCGAGTCGCGCCTCACTCGGCTCGCCGAGGAGATGCTGGCCGACATCGAGAAGGAGACCGTCGACTTCGGGCCTAACTACGACGACTCGCTCGAAGAGCCGCTCGTGCTGCCCACTCGCTTCCCGAACCTGCTGGTCAACGGCTCCTCGGGCATCGCGGTGGGCATGGCCACCAACATCCCGCCCCACAACATGGGCGAGACCATCGACGCGGCCATCCACCTCATCGACAACCCCAAGGCGACCATCCCCGAGCTGATGGGGATCATGCCCGGCCCCGACTTCCCGACCGCGGGCTTCATCTACGACAAGAAGGGCATCTACGACGCCTACACGACCGGCCGTGGCCTGCTCAAAGTGCGCGCCAAGGCCGAGATCGAGGTCGATCCGAAGACCGAGCGCGAGACGATCATCGTCACCGAGCTGCCCTACCAGGTGAACAAGGCGAAGCTCATCGAGAGCATCGCCCACCTGCACCGCGACAAGGTCATCGAGGGCATCACGGGCCTGCGCGACGAGTCGGACCGCACGGGCATGCGCGTGGTCATCGAGGTCTCGCGCAATGCCATCGGCCAGGTGGTGCTCAACAACCTCTTTGCGCACACCGACCTGCAGACGACCTTCGGCGTGATCATGCTGGCCATCGACGGCGGCCAGCCGCGGGTGCTCAACCTCAAGGAGATGCTCGAGCGCTTCATCGGGCACCGCCGCGACGTGGTCACCCGGCGCAGCCGCTTCGAGCTGAAGAAGGCGCTCGCCCGCCAGCACATCGTCGAGGGCCTGCTCGTCGCGCAGGACTTCATCGACCACGTCATCTCGCTCATCCGCAAGTCGAAGGACCCCGAGGAGGCAGCGTGGGGCCTGCAGCGGGTGCTCTCTGACGAGATCTACGAGCGCGACGCGTTCAAGGACCTGCCGCGCATCGACCTGGAGGCCGCCCAGTCGCGCATGGTCGCGCTGGTCGCGCGCCTGCAAGGCGAGGAGCCGATCTACAAGGGGCTGACGCGCACCTACCCGGGCGGCGGGTTCTCGCCGGAACAGGCCAAGGCCATCCTCGAGATGCGCCTGCAGCGCCTGACCGGCCTCGAGCGCGAGGCTCTGGTCAAGGAGCTGCTCGAGTTGACCCGCGAGATCGCGCGGCTCGAGGACATCCTGGCGCACGAGCACGTGCTGCTCGAGGTCATCAAGGCCGAGCTGCGCGAGGTGCGCGCGAAGTACGCCGACGAGCGGCGCACGCGGATCGTCGAGGAGAGCAGCGATCTCTCCATCGAGGACCTCATCGCCGAGGAGGACGTGGTCATCACGCTCTCGCACGCCGGCTACGTCAAGCGGACCCCCGTCTCCGAATACCGCGCCCAGAAGCGCGGCGGGCGCGGCAAGGCCGGGGCGGCGACCAAGGAGGACGATTTCGTCGAGCAGGTCTTCGTGGCATCGACCCACGACTACGTGCTCGTCTTCTCGACGCGCGGCAGGCTCTACTGGCTGAAGGTCCACGCGATCCCGGCCGGCGGGCGCACCGCGCGCGGCAAGGCCATCGTCAACCTAGTGCAGTTCGGCGAGGACGAAAAGCTCGCCGCGGTGCTCGCGGTGCGCAGCTTCGAGCCCGGGCGCTACGTCGCCTTCGTCACGCGCAAGGGTATCGTCAAGCGCACCGAGCTCGAGCAGTTCTCCAACCCGCGCCCCTCGGGGATCATCGCCCTGGGCATCGAGGACGGCGACGCGCTCGTCTCGGCCAAGCTGACCGACGGCAACCAGCAGCTCCTGCTGGTCACCAAGAACGGCATCGCCATCCGCTTCGAGGAGAGCCGGGTGCGCTCGATGGGCCGAGCGGCCTACGGCGTCAAGGGCATCACCCTCGAAGGCGGCGACGAGGTCGTCGGCGCCGAGGTGATCGAGCCGGGCAAGACCATCCTGACGATTACCGAGAACGGCTACGGCAAGCGCACCGAGGAGGCCGAGTACCGAATCCAGAACCGCGGCGGCAAGGGCATCTTCGCCATCAAGACCAGCGACAGGAACGGCTCGGTCGCCGGCGTGCTGCAGGTCCAGGACGGCGACGAGATCGTCATCATCACCAACCGCGGCATGCTCATCCGCACGCGCGTCAGCGAGATCTCGGTCATCGGCCGCAACACGCAGGGCGTCCGGCTGATCACGCTCGAGAGCGACGAGGAGAAGGTCTCGGGCCTCGCCAAGCTGCCCGAGGATGTCGCCGGCGAGAGCGGCGAGGGCGCCGAGGGCGACGCATCGGCGGGCGAAGGCAACGGCGCCACCGACGCCGAGAGCGACGCAGCCGGTGGTGACGAGGGCTCCGGCGGTGAGGGCACGACCGAGACGTAACCTGGCCGTCCCGACAGCTTGAAACGCGAGCGCCGCGGTCGATTCCGAACGCGGCCTTCTCGTTCGAGCAAGTCTCGATCGCGCTACTGCGCGGAGACGCGGTTCAGCTCTTCGAACCCGGGCAGGCTCGAGAGATCGGGGACGACGACGATCTCGATGCGGCGGTTGGCCGCGCGGCCTTCGGACGTGTCGTTGGGCAGGGCGGGCTTGCTGTCGCCGTAGCTGGCCGCGCTGATGCGATCGACGGGCATGCCCGCGTCGACCATCGTCTTGAGGACGGTGACCGCGCGCGCCGAAGCGAGCTCCCAGTTCGACGGGTACTGGGCGGTGGCGATAGGCACGTTGTCGGTGTGGCCCTCGATCTGGAACTTGCGGTCGGGGATTTCGGCCAGGAGCTGCGCGACCTCGGCGATGGCGGCCTTGCCCTCCTTCGAGAGGTTGGCCGAACCGGAGGCGAAGAGCACGTCGGAGGCGAGCTCGACGACCATGCGGCCGTCGGCCATCTTCACCTTCAGCTTGCCGGCGTCGATGAGCGACTTGAAGCGGCCCAGCAGGCTCTTGAACTCGGCGATGCGCGCGTCGGCCTCGGCCTTGCGCCGCGCCAGATCGGCGAGGGCCGACTTCATCTCTTCGATGGAGGCCTGCAGCCGCGAGGTGTCGCTGAGCATCGCCGACTTCTCGGCCTCGAGCGCCTCGCGCGCCTTGATGGTGCGCTCGAGCTCGGCCTGGAGGCTCTTGATCTGGCTTCCGAGCTCGCGCGAGGTCGCCTTCTCCTTCTCGAGCGCGGCCTTCTCCTTCCCCAAGGCTGCCTTGAGGTCGGCATTCTCGGACTCGCGCTGCTGCAGAGTCGCCCGGGTGTTGTCGTAGTCCTTCTGCAGAGCGTCGAAGGTGCTCTGCATGACGCAACCGTTCAGCAGAAGTGCAAGAGACAAAAGGCTCAGGCGCGACATCATTTCTCCTTGCAGGTCAGGGGTTGGCGACACGGCGAGAGGCGGGACACGCGGTCGCACGCGCCGCGTTAGTATGCCGTGTTCGCGCGGAGGGATCACGGTCTTGACCTTCAGGAGGAATTCGATGAAGAGCCACACCCGCTACCTCACCTTCAACACCCGCAAGCGCCGCGAGCTCGCTCGGATAACGGACGAGGTGGCGAGCGTCGTCGAAGAGAGCGGCATCGAGGAGGGGATGGTGTTGGTGAGCGCGATGCACATCACCGCGGGCGTCTTCATCAACGACGACGAGCCCGGGCTGCACGCCGACATCGAGGACTGGGTGCAGAAGCTGGCGCCCGGGCCGGCCGCCGACGACAGCCGGGCGGGGCCCGACTATCGGCATCACCGCTCCGGCGAGGACAACGGCGACGCGCACCTGAAGAACCTGCTCATCGGGCACCAGGTCATCGTGCCGATAACCAAGGGCAGGCTCGACCTCGGTCCGTGGCAGCAAGTCTTCTACTACGAGTTCGACGGGCGCAGGCCCAAGCGGCTGGTCATCAAGGCGATCGGCGAGTAGGGGAACGCCGCCTCGGCGGCTCGGTTTCGTATCGCGCTCTCGGTGCGCCGGGGGCGCGAGCGGAACGGCTCCCGCGGGAACGGCAGGGCGGCACGACTCCGGAGCGCCGGCCTGCGTGCCGGGCGCCGAGAACCCAAATACCGCCGCAGGCCCGCAAGATTCCTCGACGGGCGCAATGCCATGCGCCTCAACCGACCCGCGGCGACTCGCCGAGTCCCGGTGAAGCCCCAGCCCGCAACTCTCGACCCTCGACCCTCGACTCTCGACCGTCGCCTACATCTCCCCCTTGCCCCTGGAGCCTTGCGAGACCTGGCCCTTGTGCGTCTTGCCCGAGGTGGTGCGGGGCCGCTTGAGCGGCTCGAGCAGGCCGGCGCTCTCTTTGAGGCGCAGGATGCGCAGGACGCTCGCGTCGACGCGCGCCTCCAGCTCCGGGCGGCGCTTGACGAGCTCCTTCAGCAGGCGCCGCAAGTCAATGGCCTTCTCCCAGTCGACCGGCGCGGTGGTGAGCAGGAAGTCGTTGCCGGCGAGGAAGGCGCGGCGGACGACCTCTTCCTGGTCGCCTCCGGTGGCGTCGCCGAGCATCTTGATGGCCAGATCGTCGGTCATGGTGATCCAGCCGTTGCCGTTGCGGTGGGCCATCGCGACGAGGTCGGGCGACAGGATGGCGGGCATCGCCCCGTGGACGGAGAAGGCGACGTTGGTGAGCATCACGCCGCCGAGGTGGTTGCCCACGTCGAAGAACGCCTTGGCGTGCTGCTCGATGAGATCGGCGCTGCGATCGGTGATGACGAGGCTGTAGTCGGAGTTCTCCGCAAGCTCGCCGTAGCCCGGGAAGTGCTTGCCGATGGGGATGACGCCCTCGGCGCGAAGGCCGCGCGCGTAGGCGGTGCCGAGCCGCGCGACTCGCGCGGCGTCATCGCCCATCGAGCGCTCCGACTCGAACATCAATCCGCTGCTGGCGAGGTCGAGCACCGGGCCCAGGTTGCAGTTGAGGCCGAGCGCCCGCATCTCGCGCCCGATCTTGCGGCCCCAGGCCTCGACCTCCGCCTCGCTCATCTTCCCGAGCTCCCGGCCCGAAGGAGCCGACTTGAGCGCGGGGACGAACTGCAGCCGGTTCAGCTTGCCGCCCTCCATGTCGACGGCGACCAGCAGCGGGATGCGCGCGTGCTTCTGGAGGTCGGCGACCTTCTCGCGGATGGTCTTCGAGCTCTTGAGCAGCGGGCCGAGAATGATGACCGCCCCGACGGTCACCGGCGCCTCTTTGTCGAGGGGCGGGTAGCTCATGATCATCTGCGCGAGCTTCTCCTCGAGGCTCATCGAGGCGCACAGGCGAGCGGGGAAGTCGTCGGGTCTCTCGGTGGCGATCTGGGCGCAGGTCTGACCGACGGCACGCACCGGGTCGGCGGTCGCGAAGGCGGGCGACGCGAGCGCAGCGACCAAGAGCCACACTGTTGCTGATTCAACGCTGGGAAGTTTCACGGCCCTAGGGATCGCCGAAATCCCGAGCGGTCGCAAGCTTAGGGCCCGGCCTGCCGCCGAACCCCTTGGAAAGACTGCGATCGACAGCGATCGAGCGCCTGGTGTGCGGCGACACGAGGCCGACTTGGTGGAGCTGGAGTTCCGCCGTCCAGAGGACACGAGGGCGACTTGGCGGAGCTGGAGCTCCGCTGTCCAGCGGAGCGGGAGCCCTCCCGTTCAGCGCCTGGCGCGCACCGGAAACGAAGCTTCTTTTCGACTGTTTCGCGCTCTACAATCCGCGGACCATGAACATCTTCTCGGACATCGCGCAGCTCGCCGCGCAGGGGCTCTCCTTCGTCATCGCCACCGTGGTCGAGGCCCGCGGCTCCTCGCCGCAGAAGCCGGGGGCGCGCATCGTCGTCCTGGGCGACGGCTCGATTCGCGGGACGGTGGGAGGCGGCGCGATAGAGCGGCAGGTCGTTGACACCGCGCGCGAGCTGCTGGCCGATCCCGGGGCGACGACACGCCTGCTCGAGACGGACCTGGGCAAGGACCTGGGCATGAGCTGCGGCGGGAAGATGACCGTCTTTCTCGAGAAGGTCGCCGCGGCCGAGCGCCTGATCATCTTCGGCGCCGGGCACGTGGGAAAGGCGCTCGCCTTCTTCGCCCGCGGGGTCGGCTTTCTGGTCACCGTCGCCGACGCGCGCGAGGCGCTGCTGACCGAGGAGCGTTTCCCCGGCGTCGAGCGGCGGGTCGAAGACCCGCGCGAGGCGGCGCGGACCCTGCCCCTCGACGAGCGCTGCTACGCCTGCGTGATGACACACGACCACGGGCTCGATCAGGAGATCGTCGAGATCCTCGCGCCTCGCCCGCTGCGCTACCTCGGGGTCATCGGCAGTCGCCGAAAGGCCGAGCGCTGCCGCTCGCAGCTCGAGGCCAAGGGCTTCAGCCCCGAAGTCGTCGCTCGGCTGCGCAGCCCAATGGGAATCAACATCGGCGGGCAGGCGCCCGAGGAGATCGCCCTCTCCATCGCCGCCGAGCTCGTCGCGGTGCGCAACGGCATTCCCTTCGAGGCCCTCCAACAGGCGAAGCTTCGCGCCAAGGCATCCTGATCTCATGGCGGCGAACGACAAGCGCGCGAGCCGCGGTCTGAGGATCGGGGTGCTCCTCGCGGCGGGGGCCTCTTCGCGCATGGGCAGGCCCAAGGCGCTGCTCGAGGACGAGCGTGGCCAGGCCTTCCTCGCGCGGCTCACCCGGACGCTGCTCGCCGGCGGTTGCGACGCGCTGATCGTGGTTGCGGGCAAGCACGTGCGCGAGATCGCTGCGAATCTGCCGGAGAAGGCGCTGCTTGCGCTCAATCCCGACTGGGAGCAGGGCCAGCTCTCGAGCGCGAAGGTGGGCCTTCGGGCGGCATTGCGGCTCGAGCCTGCGCGCATCGTGCTCCACCTCGTGGACCAGCCGCTCGTCCTCGCCACCGACGTGAGGCGGGTGCTCAGCGCCGGCAGCGACGTGGCGGTGGCTGGCTGGAACGGCGAGCCGGGCCACCCGATTGCCCTGAGCCCGAAGGTCGCCAAGGCGATCGTCAGCGATCGCGCGAGCCTGACGCTGCGCGACGCCCTCGCGCGCCACTTTCGCGTCACGACGCTGGTCGAGTGCTCGCCCGGCTGCCTCCGCGGGGCGAACACGCCGGCCGAGCTCGAGGAGCTGCTGGCGGGCGCTCGGAAGCGATAGGCCGGGAGCCGCCCGATCGACGCCGCACGGCGCCCGGGCCGCTACGGGAAGGTGAAGCTCGCGGTCACCGGCTCGTGATCCGAGGCGGCGCTCACGTCGCTGCTGTGGACGAAGTAGACGCCGCACGACGGGCTGGCGCACCACGAGGCGAGCGTCGAGTCGGGCAGCAGGTAGTCGAGCCGCTGCTTCTCGCCGCCGTAGACGTAGGTCCAGCGGTGGCGCTCGTCTGCCTGCTGGCCGATGTCCACGTAGTTGCCGTTGTCCAACATGATCGCGATGGTCGGGGAGCCCTCGTCGGCGTTCATGTCGCCGGCGATGATCACCCGGAGGAACGGGTTCTCGGCGCGCAGCCTGTTGGCTATCTCCTTGGCGCCGTTGGCCTGCGCCTGGCGCTTGGTCTCGGAGTGGTCCTCGAGCATCGAGATGTGGTGGTTGACCAGCATCGCCACGACGCGGTTCCCGCCGACGTCGAGCTGCACCTCGAGACAGTCGCGCGAGAAGGTGAAGGGACCTTGGCCATCCGGCGTGAAGACGCGCTCGCTGGCGTGCGACTGGACCTTGACGACCGGGAAGCGCGACATGAGAGCCACGTTGATCCCGCGCGGGTCGTAGGTGCGCTCGAGCACCTGGTGCGGCAGCGCGTTCGAGAGCTTCGCGTTGAGGCGCGCCAGCAGCTCCTTCTTCTCGACCTCCTGCAACGCCAGGATGTCGGGGTTCGCGGCGCGGATGACCCGCGCCAGCTTTTCGAGCTTGGCATCGACATCCTTGGAGCTGAGCGGCCAGTCCTGCCAGTCGTCGTTCACCTCGTCGAACAGGTCGTGGACGTTCCAGGTCATCACCTTGAAGGTGACCGGAGGGCCGGTGATGCCCGCGTCTGGCCCCGGTTGCTCGCCGGCGTCAGGGGCGACGTCGCCCGCGTCCGGCTCGACCTGCGTGCCGCCGTCGAGCTCGGTCTCGTCCGGAGGCGGATCGGGCTCTTCGCCCGACGGGCAGCCGAGGCCGAGGGCGAGGCTCGCCAGCAGGGCGAGCAGGGCGTGGAGGCGGTGTCTATCGAGGAGGTGCATAGCTATTCCACGCGGGACGAGACCGGCCGTCCCGTCCGCTGCATTCGAGCTCGTTCATCCTAGCGAGTTCGAGCCGGATCGAGGCTCAGGCAGGCGGCCGGGCGGCGCGGCTGAGCTCGTTGACGATCGCCGCGGTCTCGGTCGCCTGGAGCTTCAGGTGCCGTCCCGTGCTCTCGAGCAGATCCTTCTCTTTGCCGTCGATGCGGCCGTCGACAAGCGCCGCCACCACCAGCGCGCGGAAGAGTACCCGGGCCTCGTCAGCGCTCTTAGGCCGCACGTCGGCGAGCTGGTCGAGCGGAGCGCCGAGCAGCGCCTTGAGCTGCGCCTGGTCGATCTCCCAGCGCTTCGCGCAGGTCCTCAGCAGGCTCTGCTCCCGCATGGAGACGAAGCCGTCGGCGCGCGCGGCCGCGACCATCAGCGTGAGGGCGCGGCGCCGCTCCCAGGGATCGGCGATTCCGCCGATGCGCTCGGCCAGGCCGGTTATCTCCTGCTGCCTGGCCGCCTTCCGCTGCAGCTCGAACTCCTCGGGCGAGACCATCTCGAGGAAGGCCCAGTTCTGGGAGAGCACCGCCCCGCAGTGGACGCACTCGCCGGCGTCGAGCCCGTTGAGGAAGGCCGCGCAGCCGTGGCACCGGTCGGTGGCGAAGCCTGCCTTGGGGTTCGTCATCAGGCCCGCCCTGCGCGCGAGCTGCATCACCGAGGTGCGGACGATGTCGGTGCTTGCGCCTGCGGTGCTCCAGCGCAGCAGGAACCACGCGCGGTCGTACTCGGCGTCCGAGTCCACGAAGATGAGCTCGACCGACCCGAGGGCGGCCTGGGAGTGGCCATCGGAGGGCTTGCCTTCGATGCCCTGCAGGTGCGCGAAGCTCTGGGGCGCGCAGTGCCGGGCAAAGCGCTTCGGCGCGCCGGTGGCGAGGGCCTCTATCCACTTCCAGAACACGACGCTGGCGCGGTCCTCGAGCGCCTGTCGGCTGATGGCAGGGTCGAGCGCCTTGAGGCGGGCAAAGCCGCTCGTTGGAGCGCCGATTCCCCGAAGCTCGCCCACCTGCGCGATCCCCGAGAGCACCCAGTCGAAGGCGCCGGAGTTGAGGATGGCGCCGCAGGACTCGCAGGTCGGGTTGGGCGCCTGCGCGAGCGGTGCGCCGCACGCTGGGCACTTGCCTTCGGCCAGCTTGCTCGCTCTTTTCCCGGTGCCGGCGGCGGTGGAGCGAACGAAGGACCAGTATTCGGTGAAGGTGCTCTCCGGGCCTCGCGCGGCGCGCAGCTCGACGTGCACCGTGTCGAGCTCGTCGTCGCTCTCGACGCCGACGATCGTCTTGTCGAGGAGGCGCGCGCCGCAGGTCGCGCCGCGCCAGCCGCGAAGCTTGTCGAGAGCGAGCTCGACGTTGAAGCGCTCGAGCACGCCGTCGGACATGAAGCGGCGCGCTACCCGGAAGTCGCCCGTTGACTGGGCGAGTTGGATCTCGGCGAACGCCTTCTCGACGTGCCGCAGGAAAGCGTCGCGGCCAAAGCCCGGGTCGCGGTCGGCGATGCGGGCGAGCGCTTCCTCGATCTTTTCGGAACGCTGGAGACGGGCGGTCAGCCGCTGTCGGGAGAGCTCGTGGATATGGCGAGAGGTGCTCCAATTGGCCCGGCCGTCGATGGCCCTCTTCACCAGTCCGAAGACCAGGGTGAGCGTCAGGAGCAGGCACAGCGAGCGGCAGTTCTCTGCCAGCGATTTCCTGCTGCTCAAGCGCAGGGAGCCCAGGCCGAAGCTGGAGCTGCTGTCAGCGTAGAACGCGGACGAGCGCGAGCCGTCGCCGCTGGAGCCGCGACCGTCGCCGACGCGCCCACAGGCCGCCGCCGAGAGGCCGAGCAGCAGCGACACGAGCGCGATGGGAAGGAGGCGGCGAAGGGGCATGCGTTCGTTCTCGTTCGGCGGGTGTCTCGGCGGCAGCGGTCGTCGCGGCCGTCGCTCGGGGTGCGGAGGCTACCTCCCTCGGAGGACGCGCGCGAGCATCATCTTGCCGGCCGGGGGAGCGCGCCCGGGAACGGCTCAGGTTGCCTGGTCGACCTCCGCCGTGCCGGGTTCGGTCCGACCGCCTACCCGCGGCGGCCTCGCTCGCAGGTGTCCGGCCGCCCGCCCGCGCTTTGCGTTTGCCGGCTGATTTTTCATGAGACTCGACGGGCGGCTCCTTGTTAGCTTGTTGCCCGCGGGTGGGTTGCCGGCGTCCACTGCTTCTGCCCGGCATGAACCCGGAAATATCCATGTTGATCTCCCGCTCTTGCAGGCTGCCGCGGCAGCCGGGACCGGTTGGGTGTGGGGAGGCAAGATGCACGAGGTGTCGGTAGCCGAGCGGATGCTCGAGATCACGCTGGAGGCGGCGAGGCGAAACGGCGGCGGCCGGGTGCGTACGGCCAGGCTGCTGCTCGGCGCGCTGACCTGCGTAGAGCCAGAGACCCTGCGCTTCGCCTTCGAGATCGCCTGCCGCGGGACCGCGGCCGAGGGCTGTCGCCTCGAGATCCTGCCGGTCGCAGCGAAGCTCAAGTGCCAGGCCTGCGGCGGGGTCCACGAGGGCGATTTGCTCGAGCCGTGCCCGCGGTGTCAGAGCGTCGGCTTCGAGGTGCTGCAGGGCCGCGAGCTGAGGATCGACACCATTGACCTGGAAGACGCCCCCTCGTCCGAGGGCGGCGCGGAGGAGACAAGCCGATGACTGAGGTGACGGTCGCCCAAGACGTGCTGCACGACAACGCGCGCGACGCGAAGGCCAACCGGCAGCGCTTCGACGAGGCCGGCGTCTACGTGCTCAACATCATGAGTGGCCCGGGGGCGGGCAAGACGACGCTGCTCGAGCGGACCGCCGAAGCGCTCAAGGCGAAGCTGAAGGTCGCCATCATCACCGGCGACCTCGAGACCCGCCGCGACGCCGACCGGCTCGGGAGGCACGGCATCCCGGCGCTTCAGATCAACACCGGCGGCGCCTGCCACATCGAGGCCCACCAGATAGCCAAGGCCTGCGACGAGCTGGATCTGAAGTCGCTCGACGTCCTCATCATCGAGAACGTCGGCAACCTCGTCTGCCCCGCCGAGTTCGAGCTCGGCGAGCACGACAAGGCGATGATCCTCTCGTGCGCCGAGGGGCACGACAAGCCGGGCAAGTACCCGCTGATGTTCCGCGAGTCGCGGGCGATGCTCCTCAACAAGATCGACCTGCTGCCGTACACCAACTTCGACGTCGACGCCGCGGTCCGAGACGCCCGCGCGCTCAACCCCAAGCTCGAGGTGCTCAAGATGTCGGCGCGCACCGGCGAGGGGCTCGAGGAGTGGTACGGCTGGATTGAGACGCGCTGCAAGGCCGTCCGCGCCGGGAGGGAGAGCTAGCCATGTGCCTCGCGGTCCCCATGCGCCTCGTCTCGGTCGAGGGCAACGAAGGGAAGGCAGAGCTCGACGGCGTCGCGCGCAAGGTCTCGCTCGACCTCGTCCCCGGGGCCAAGGTCGGCGAGTTCGTCATCGTCCACGCCGGCTACGCCATCCAACTGCTCGATGAGAAGGCTGCAGAGGAGCAGCTCAAGCTGCTCGCCGACGCGCTGAAGGGGGCATGATGACCAACCTTGATCGCCGCCCAGAGATGGTAGCCGCGCGCTTTCGCGACCCGGCCGCGGTCCGAGCGCTCTCCGAGGCCATCGCTCGGCTCGATCCCGGCCGCCTGCTGCGCGTGATGCACGTGTGCGGCACGCACGAGAACGCCATCTGCCAGTTCGGCCTGCGCGACCTGCTGCCCCCGTGGATCAAGCTCGTCGCCGGCCCCGGGTGCCCGGTGTGCGTCTGCCCGGCGGCCGACATCGACATGGCGGTGCGCCTCGGGCTCGACCACGGCGCCATCGTCGCCACCTTCGGCGACGTCGTGCGCGTGCCCGCGCGCGTCACGCTGCTCGAGGTGAAGGCGCGCGGCGGCGACAGCCGGGTCGTCTACGGCATCGACGACGCCATCCGCATCGCCGAGCAGAACCCCGGCCGCCAGGTCGTCTTCTTCGCGGTCGGCTTCGAGACGACCGCCTGCACGACCGCCGCGGCGCTCAAGCGCGGCCTGCCCGACAACTTCTCGGTCCTCACCTCGCACCGGCTCGTGCCGCCGGCGCTCGAGGCGCTGCTCGCCTCCGAGGGCGACGCGCTCGACGGCTTCATCCTGCCGGGGCACGTCAGCGCGGTTGCGGGCCTCGCCGACTATCGCCAGCTCGCCGCGCGCACGAAGATCCCGATGGCCGTCGCCGGCTTCGAGCCGGTAGACCTGCTGCTCGCCGTCAAAGAGCTCGTCGAGCGCATCGTCGAGCCGGGCCGCCACGAACAGCTCGTCTTCAACGCCTACGGGCGCGCCGTCGCCGAGGAGGGCAACCCCGCCGCGCGCGAGACGATGGAGACCGTCTTCGAGCCCTGCGACTCGTCGTGGCGCGGCATCGGCGTCATCCCCGCCTCCGGCTACCGGGTGCGCGAGCAGTACGCCGCCCACGACGCGATGCGCCGCTTCGGCATCTCGCCGGACCCCGACATCAAGGACACGCACCCCGGCTGCCGCTGCGGCGAGGTGCTGCTCGGGCACATCGAGCCCGAGGACTGCCCGCTGTTTCGCAACGGCTGCAACCCCGACCGGCCGATCGGTCCGTGCATGGTCGCCTTCGAGGGCACCTGCCACGCGCGCTACCGCCACGGCTACGCCTCGCGGGTCCACAAGAAGGAGCGCTGAAGCGATGGATTCGCCCAAGGTCGTCACCCTCGGACACGGCAGCGGCGGGCGCCTGACGCAGACGCTCATCCGCGACATCTTCGTGCGCCACCTGGCGAACCCGGCGCTCGAGTCGCTCGGCGACGCGGCCGCGCTCGCGCCGGTGCAGGGCCGGCTCGCCTTCTCGACCGACGGCTTTGTCGTCAGCCCCATCTTCTTCCCCGGCGGCGACATCGGGCGGCTTGCCATCAACGGCACGGTCAACGACCTCGCGGTCGCCGGCGCGCAGCCGCTCTACCTCTCTGCCTCGTTCATCATCGAGGAGGGCTTTGGCCTCGATGAGCTCGAGCGCATCGCGGCCTCGATGGCCGATGCGGCAAAGCGCGCCGGGGTTTCGGTCGTCACCGGCGACACCAAGGTCGTCGAGCGCGGGCACGGCGACGGGGTCTTCATCACAACCGCCGGCGTTGGCCGGCTGCGCGAAGAGGCACCCGCCGGCGCCAAGTCGGTGAAGCCGGGCGACATGGTCCTGGTGAGCGGCCCGATAGGCGACCACGGCGCGGTCATCGGGGCGCTGCGCTCGGGGATGGAGCTACAGGGGCTCGAGAGCGACTGCGGCCCGGTCGCGGCGATCGTCGCTGCGCTCTACGAAGCCGGCGTCCGCCCGCACTTCATGCGCGACCCCACCCGCGGCGGCCTGGCGACGGTGCTCGCCGAGCTCGCCGAGGAGGCGTCGATCTCGGTGCGCGTTCGCGAGGCCGATCTCCCTGTGCGCGACGGCGTCCGCAGCGTCTGCGACATCCTCGGGCTCGATCCGCTCTACCTCGCGTGCGAGGGCAGGGTGGTGGTCGTCGTCCCCGCCGCGCAGGCCGACAAGGCGCTCAACGTGATGCGCGGCGCGCCCAGGGGCGAGGGCTCGATGGTCGTCGGTAGGGTGATCGAAGCCGCGGCCGGACCGGTGGTGCTCGAGACCCGCTACGGCGGCACGCGGCTCTACGACATCCTCGCGAGCGAGCAGCTTCCGCGCATCTGCTGAGCCCTGAGCGCCAGGCGCCCGCAGCCCGCGATCGCGCGCCGATACTGGACTGGGCGGCGCGGGAAGCTTCGGCCGAGCGGCCCACCGCCAGATCGAGAGGCGCTCGCCGAGGCTCTTTCGCAGCAGGTGGCGCGGCGCGAGAGCTTCGGCCGATGGAGTAGCTGGCGCCCGGGCGCATCGGCCGCCGTCAGCGCTCCCGCCGGATCCGAGGTCGCGCGGCCCGAAGGGTTATCGCCGCGAGCCAGCGCAGCGCCGCGACGAATCATCCGCCGCGGCGGCGCGCTGCGAAGAGGCGGGGGCTTAGCTGACGACGAGCAGCTCGGGCTTGAGCAGCATCACCAAGCCCAGGGCGAGCATCACCGCGCCGCTGACGAGCTTGAGCACCTTGGCGTGCTTCTCCGAGAGCCGGAAGTGGCCCAGGGTCACCGCGAACCCGCCGACGATCAGCGCCAGGGGCACGACGTAGATCGTGTTGTAGAGCGCCATGTACCCGTAGCGCGCCAGCGCGCTGGTCTCCCGCTGCGCGAGCACCTTGGTGAAGATGGCCGGGAACCCGACCGTGCAGCCGAGCTCGACGAAGTTGGCGAAGACCGCGAGCACCATGGTGCTCGCCAAGGCGAGCAGCGTGCTGCGCTCGCGCAGGATCTTGCGGACCCGCTCGGCGATCTTGGGCTTGGCGCTCTCGGGGATCATCAGCGAGAAGCCCTTCTTGAAGAAGAAGAGCTCCTTCAAGTTCACCAGGCCCATCGCGATGGCGATCAGCGCGAGCGCCACGGTGATCACCTTGTGCATCCCGATGACGAGGAAGAGGTTGAGCCAGGCGGCCATGAAGGCGAAGTAGACCAGGCCCGAGGCGGCGACGAAGACCCCGCCGACCATCAGCGTCTTCCGGCGGCTGTGCGAGTGGACGAGGATGCTCAGCAGGAAGGTCAGCACCCACATCGCGCAGGGGTTCATGCTGTCGAGCAGGCCGAGCACCACGGTGAGCTGCGGCAGCGAAATGCGGTCGGTGCGCACCGTCCCGAGGATGGGCACGGTGAGCTGGTTGGCCTTCTCGCAGTCCTTGTCGGTCGCCCTCCCGGACAGCTCACGCACCTTGTTGATGAGCGCCGCGCAGGTCTGGTCGGCGTAGAAGCCCACGAAGCTCTCGCCGCCGACGAAGAAGGTCGGCACGCCTTGCACCTTCGCGCCGTGGCGCGCCGCGGTCTCCTCGAAGAGCTTGCGAGCCTTCTCGTCGCCCTTCACCTGGTGCTTCTCGATGACGAGCTTGGGGAAGGCGCGCTCGAGCTCGGGGAGCCACTGCAGCGCCTCGTGGCAGTGCGGGCAGTCGTGCGCGTAGAACATCTGCATCCGCACCGGGGCGTCGGAGCCCGCCGAGGCGTCTGGGCTGGCGGCGGCGCTGCTGGTGCTGGTGAGGACCGGCTGCGCCGCGCCCGGCTCGGCCGGCCTGTTCGCCGGCTTCTCGTCGGTCGGGGGCGCGCAGAGGCCGGACAGCTCCTCGACCGAACAGGCCTCGCCGCGCGCGTCGGCGGCGAGGAACGGGACGAGCAAGAGCAACGCGAGCGCTGCCGCGCCTGCGCTGCGTGAGGGGCGAACGAGTTGTGCCACGGGGTTGCCTCGGCGTTCCGCTCGGCGGAACGGATTGCGCCCGGCGCCGCAGCGGTCCCACCGGGACCGGACGACGGGCCTGACGTTGATTTGCCAACAGGGTTGCGCCTTGGTTATTCCCTCGCGGCCGCCGGCGATCAACAAAATGCAAGCCGGGCGGGAGCGCGGGGGACGCGCTCAGCGGGTTTCCAGGAACAGTCCGACGGCGAGCGCGACCGCCAGCAGGGTGCTCACGGCGCCGATGATGGTGCCGGCGATGGCTTGGCCTCTTCGTCCGACCGGAGGGATGGCGTTCGGGTTGACGCGCCTCAGGCCGACTATCGACAGCACCAGGCCGACGGGAGCCAGCGGCAGGAGCAGCAGCGAGGTGATGCTGACCGCCAGCCCGATGCGCGCGAGGACGTTGTTCTCGTAGAGGTGCCACAGCCTCTGCAGCTTCTCGCGGGCGACCGGGACCTTGAAAAAGAGCCGGTTGCGCGTGTCAAAGTAGACGGCGACCCCGACGAGCAGCGGCAGCAGCGCTGCCGGGGCGGCCGCGGGACCGACGAGCACGGTGTTGCTCGCGGCTACGACCAAGGGCATCGCCAGCAACCCAACGCGTGCCCAGGCGAACCCGAGCCAGAAGCAGACGCCGAGCGCGCCGACCCCGAGGCTGGCAAAGCCGAAGAGCACCGCGCTGATCCGAAGCTGGAGGGCGCCCGCGGCCAGCAGAGGCAGCCCCGAGACTGCGTACAGCAGGCCGCTCGCTCCCACGAGCCATGCCCAGCCGTCGCGCTTGCCCCAGTACTTCAGGCGGAACGCCTCGAGGTAGTCGACCTCGGGAAGCTTCGCGCAGGTTTCGCAGTACTCCTTGTCGCCCACTCGTCCGCGATCGAGCCCGCAGAAGAAGCCCCCGCACCGGGCGCAGACGCCGAGCGCCTCCTGGTCCGGGTGCTTGGGGCAGCGAGCGGCCATCTCTTGCATGTTTCACTCCCAGCAGCGTTGGCGGAGGCTAGCGGCAGGGCTCGCCGCGGGCAAGGGCGTGCCTGCGGCCGCTCTTCGAGCGCGCTCGTCCGGCAGCCCGTGAACCCTGTGCGCACGCGCCGACTCCAACTATCTGGAGAGCGGCCTGAATCCTGACCTGTGGTACCCGCTCGACAGCGGCCTTCGAATCGGGCACATCGAGCCGAAATCGAGAGCGCACCCGGCCGTAAGGCAAGGCAACGCCCGAGGTGCGTTCGCTGGCGTCCAGCCCTTCCCGCGATCGTACGGTTTGGTCACCGGCAGCCTCGGCGCCGCCGGACACCCCGGCTCTCGGGCCCGGGGAAAGCAGGAGAACGACGGTGATTCTTCCCATCGGTGACACGCCGAAACCTCGCAACTTCGTGCCGGTCGTCACCTGGGCCTTCATCGCGGCCAACGTCCTCGTCTACCTGCTGGTCACGTTCCCGCTCTCGGTGCAGGCGGTCGATCCCCGGGACCCCGCGCTGCTCAGCTACCTGCGCCACCTCGCCCCGGCGCTGCCGGCGCGCATCGACCTGCGGGCGCTGAGCGCCTACGACCTCTTCGTCTTCGAGCACGGCTACAAGCCGGCCGCCCCGTCGTTCGCCGACCTGTTCGCCTCGATGTTCCTGCACGGCGGCTTCCTGCACCTGGCCGGCAACATGCTCTTCCTCGGCATCTACGGCCGCAACGTCGAGTACCGGCTCGGGTGCATCGGCTACCTCGTCGGCTACCTCGGCTCCGGCGTGGTGGCGACGCTCGCCTTCGCGTTGCTCACCGGGCCCTCGTGGTCGCCGCTGGTCGGCGCCTCGGGCGCCATCGCCGGCGTGCTCGGCTTCTACTTCGTCCTCTTCCCTCGCAACCGCGTGAAGATGCTGGTGGCGCTGCCGCCGTTCCTCTTCGACGTCTTCCTCGTCCCGGCGCGGCTCGTGCTCGGGCTCTACATCCTCGTGGACAACCTGCTGCCGCTGATGTCGGGCTCGCAGTCGAGCGTCGCCTACGGCGCGCACCTCGGCGGCTTCTTCGCGGGCGTGGTCGCCGCGCTGGTGGGCGAGCGGCTCGCCTGGCAGTGGCCGTGGAAGGATCCGCTCTGGCGCCTCGCGTGGGCGCGCGGCAGGGCGGTCGAGGCGAGCGCGGCCGCCGACCCGGTCATCGAGCAGCTCCGCGCCGCGCTCGACCTGGGCGATCGCGGGATGGCGCTCGCGGCCCTCTCGAGGCTGAGCACCGCGCGGGCGGCGCAGCTCGAGCCCCACGAGTGCGTCGTCCTCGCCCGTTGGCTGCGCGACGCGGGCTACTCGATAGCCGCGACCAACCTGCTGCGGGTCTGCCTCGCCTCGCACCCGCGCGGCGAGGACCTGGCGGCCGTCTACCTCACGCTCGGCCTGATGCGGCTCGAGCAG
>JBMNNX010000015.1:0-44323 GCA_050942745.1 Myxococcales bacterium | reverse complement strand
AGCCACAGGTGCGTCCACCAAAATGCCCGGCACCACCGTAATTGCCCGAGGACTCGAACGAGTCCTAGATGCCGCGCAAATCATTGAAGCGCTGCGCGCGTCCGGGAAAATGCGATGAATGGCAAGCGCGGGCGGGGGGACTTCCACCGCCTTCGCGCGCGCTGGCTCTACGGTCGATTCGGAGTCCTCCGTGCCCAAGGACTTCACTGCGCACGGTGGCTCTGCGGTCTATCCGGCGCTCTCCTTGCCCACGGTCTTCACTGGCTTCGCGCGCACGGTGGCGCTGCGGCAATCCGCTGGTCGCTCACGGAGACTGAGCCTCGCCGCCCTCACCTCGCCCCGCGCCCGGTGAGCACGTGGCGCACGGTGTGGAAGAGGATGGTCAGGTCGAGGAAGAACGAGCGGTTCTTCAGGTAGTAGAGGTCGTACTCGAGCTTGTTGCGCGCGTCCTCGATAGAGGCGCCGTACGGGTAGCGCACCTGTGCCCAGCCCGTGATGCCCGGCCGGGCCACCTCGCGCAGCTCGTAGAACGGGACCTTCTCCTTGATCTGCGCGACGAAGAACGGCCGCTCCGGCCGCGGGCCGACGAAGCTCATGTCGCCGCGCAGCACCGCGAGGATCTGCGGCAGCTCGTCCATGCGCGTCTTGCGCAGCAGGCGCCCGACCCGCGTCACCCGGTCGTCGTTCTGCTTTGCCCAGATCGGCGCGCCCGCCGCCTCGGCGTCCACGCGCATCGTGCGCAGCTTGGTCAGCTTGAAGGTGCGCCCGTCCTTGCCGACGCGCTCCTGGTGATAGAAGACCGGCCCGCGCGACTCGAGCCGGATGAGCAGCGCCGCAAAGCCGATGAGCGGCGCGGCGAGCAGCGTCAGCAGCGCCGAGACCAGCAGGTCGAGCGCGCGCTCGAGCAGCTCGTCGAAGGGCCGGCTGCGGAAGCCGTCGGCGAAGACCAGGTCCTCGGCCCGAAGCAGCCCTATCGGAATGCGGCGGAAGGCCCGCTCGGCGAACGCGCTCGCCTCGAACACCGGCGCCCCGCGCAGCCGGCAGCGCAGCAGCGACTCGGCCGGCAGAGCCCCTTCGCCCTCGTCGAGGGCGGTGACGACGATCTGCGCGTACAGCTTGTCGAGCAGCAGGTCCGGCTCCGGCCCGTCGAGGCTCGCGTAGCCGGCCAGCTCGAACTCGGCGCCCGCCTTGAGGAGCTGGCCCACCTCGTGCGCGCGCTTGCCGTTACCGACGACCAGCACGCGCTCGGGCGCGCCGACGATGCTCGGCAGCATCGCGCGGACGAGCAGCGTCGCCGCCGCCGCCCCCAGCGCGCCGGCGACGAGCACGAAGCCCGCCCCGGTGGCCGGCCACAGCACTAGCAGCCCCGCGTAGAGCGCGAGCGCTATCCCGAGCGCCCGCCAGAGGCGGCCTCCCGAGCGCCTGTCGGCCGCGGCGGTCTGCAGATCGTAGAGATCGGCAAAGTAGAGACTCGTCTGGATGAAGACTCCGCAGACCAGCGCGAGCGCGCCGATGGCGCTCACGTGCGCCCGGCCCGCCGGCCAGACGAACGCGCTGCCCAGCGCGCTCGCCTCGAAGGCGAGCAGGATGGCGGCCTGCTCCACGAGAAACAGCCGGATCTTGCGCGGTGAGCACCAGTGGTAGAAGACCCTGAGGACCCTCACCTTGCCACCACCTTCTGCGGCGCGCCCCACGGGCCTCGCGCGCTCGCGCCCCGAGCCACCGCAAGGACCGACGCTCCGGCTCCGTTCCTACCCCGCGCGAACCCCGCCGGGCGCAGCGCGCCCGCCCCCTTCAACCCTCGACTCTCGACCCTCGACTCTCGACTAGCGCCCCTTCATCTTGTTGCGCGACAGATAAGGCACCTCGCTCGTCTCCACCTCGTTGAGCACGCAGCCGAGCAGCCGCGCCCCAGAGAGCGTCTCGATCGCCTGCTCGACCAGGGTGCGCGAGGTCGCCCCGGCGCGCACCACGAGGATCGAGGTGTCGCTCAACCCCGCGAGCAGCGCCCCGTCGGCCACCGCGAGCACCGGCGGGGCGTCCAGGTAGATCTCGTCGAAGTGATCGCGCGCCTTCTCGAGGAACAGCCGCATCGTCTGGCTGCCGATGATCTGTCCGGCCTCCTCGCGCGGCGCCCCCGCGGGCAGCACCGTCAGGCGCGGGCGGCGCAGCCGGCGCACCGCCTCCTCGAGCGTCGCCTCCCCGTCGAGAAACTCGCCCAGGCCCGGGCGCGAGTCGAGGTCGAGCAGGAAGTGGACGCACGGCCGGCGCAGGTCCGCGTCGATGAGCAGCACCCGCTTGTCGGGGTCTGCCGCCGCGGCCACCAGCGCAAGGTTGGTCGCCGTCAGGCTCTTGCCCTCGCCCGAGACCGCGCTCGTTATCGCCACCAGCTTGATCGAGGCGGCCGCGCGGGCCCGCTCGATGCGGTGGTAGAGCACCCGGTACTGCTCGGCGGCCACCGAGGCGGGCGCGGTGAGCACGACGAGCGCGCGGTCGATGCCCTCGAGCTCGTTGGAGCGCCGCTCGCCGGCGGCCGGCAGGAAGTTGCTCGCCCTCTGCATCACGTCCTTGGCCATCGTCACAGCCCTCCCCTTCTCCCCTGGCTACCGGCCCTTCGTCCCGGCGGCCGGGATGCGCGGGACGAGCGCGAGCAGTGGCATCGCCAGCTCGCGGGCGTGCTCGGCGCGCCTGAGCGAGTCGTCCTGCAGCTCGCGGAAGATGCCCGCGAGCAACGCGAGCCCGAGCGCGGCCAAGAACACCAGGGCGAGGCCCGCCACCCGGTCCGGCTTGAAGGGCGCGTTGGGCACGGTCGCCGGCGACAGGGTGCGGAACATCCCCGCGCGCGCCTTCGCCTCGAGCTCCTGGGCGACCTCGGCCTCGACCTTGCGCGACAGCAGCGACTGGTACTTGGTGCGCATCAGGTCGTAGTCGCGGTTAAGCACGTTGAGCTGCTGGGCCCAGCGCGGCATGCGCTCGAGCCGCCCGCGGTACAGCTCGCCCTCCTTCTCGAGCGCCTTGAGCTCGGCGTTGATCGAGGAGAGCTGGCCGAGCAGAAAGCCGCGCTCGGTGTCGATCTCCTGGGCGGCGGCCTCGGCCTTGGAGAGCTTGGCGCGCACCTCGTCCCTCTCGCGCTCGAGCCTTAGGACCTCGGGGTGGTCGGAGGTCCACTGCGAGCGCGCCTCGGTCAGCGCACGCTCGACGTCGAGCGCCTGGCGGTGCAGGCGCCCAAGCTCGCTGTCGGCGTCGGCCCGCCCGGTGCGCAGCTCGCTGATGCGCCGCTGCAGCTCGCGGCGCGCGTCGATCCGCGCGGTCGTCACCCCCATGATGCGCTCGAGCCCGCGCATGTTCGATTCGGCCTGCTCGGGCAGCTCGCCGAGGTGGGCGAGCTTGAACTCGCCTATCTGCTTCTCGAGCTCCTCGACGCGCTTGCCGACCCGGTCGAGCTCCTCCTCGAACAGCCGGCTGACCGCGGCCGCCTGCTGTGCGCGCACCTCGAGCACCTGCTCGGCGTACAGCTCGGGCAGCAGGTTCGCCACCGCGGCGACGAGCTTGGGGTCGTCGCCCTCGACGATGAGCTCGAAGGCGCGCTCGCCCTCGATGCGCGCGTCGAGCATCGAGCGCAGCTCGGCGACCGCCGCGTCCATGCCCTTGCGGGCGCGGGCCTTGGGAAAGAGGTCCAGCCGCAGGATCGCCCGCTCGAGCAGCGGGCGCGACAGCAGCTCCTGGGCGCCGGTCGTCAGCCGGTCCTCGATGGGCTGGGTGACCGTCGGCTGCACCAGCTCGATGACCGGGCGGTAGGGCTCGACCTGGACGACCGCGACCGCCTGGTAGACCGGCGGCACCAGCGCGACCATCCAGACGCCCGCGGCGAAGACGCCCCCGAAGACGAGCGCGACCAGCTTGCGCCGCCTCCACAGGCCCTTCAGCATCTCCTGCACCGAAATCCCTCGGTCCATGCTCGTCGCCTTTCGCTGCCTCCGCTGCCGTCTTGCCTCCTACTGCATGCGGTACGAAAGCCGCAGGCTGATGATGTTCCTGACCATCGAGAGCCCCTGGTCGCTGCGGTCGATCTGGCCGAGCCGGTCGAGGCCGAGGTTGGCGGCCAGCCCCCTGGCGAAGCGCCACTCGACGCCGGCCGACAGGCCGTAGCCGAGCAGGTCGCTCGGGTGCGAGGGCGCGAGGCCGTTGCGAAACAGGCCCGCGGCCCCGTAGAGCATGAAGGCCTCGCCGAGCCTCCAGGTGAGCGCCGACTGCACGTAGTCGGCCCACAGCGCGCTCGCGCCCCCGGCCGAGCCGACGTAGTCGCGGCCGGCCGACAGCCCGGCCTCGACGCCGCGAACCTCGTACTGCAGCTCGGCCCTCAGGCGCGCCTCGAGCGCCGAAGCGTCTTTCGAGCGGAAGAACATCGGCCCCGCCTCTGCAAGAAAGAACGTATGCCTCGCCACCCGGTAGCGAAGGGTGGCCCCGGGCGCGTGCGTGTCGGCAAACCGCGCGCTGCCCGAGCTGAAAAGCTGGTAGCGGTAGCTCACCCCCAGCTCGAGCCTGCGGCTGACGAGCGAGGCGTAGCGCAGGCTCGGGGCGTGGACCGTGCCGAGCGGCTGGCCCGCGCGCAGCAGCCGGGTCGCCTCGCCCCGATAGCCCAGCTCCAGGCTCTCGGTGCGCGAGAGCGAAAGGCGCGCGCTGCCGCGGGCGATGGCCCACAGCGCGCCCGAGCGCACCTGGGCGACGCCAAAGCGCGGCAGGGTCGCGGTGTCCTCGACCCGAAAGAGCGAGCCCTCGAGCGACAGCGTCAGCCGCCGCGTCAGCCGGTCGCGGTAGGCGAGCTGGCCGCGGTGGTCCACCCCGACGTTGCCGGCCTCGGCGTGGTGGACGAGGTCCACCCCGTAGCCGATCTCGGCCTGGCGCCGCTCGTTGCGCAGCCGGTAGCCCGCCCTAGGCGACAGCTTGGTCATCAGCTCGGCGCCCCCGCCGGCGAGCGCGTCGGAGTCGTAGCGCATCTCGGCGGCGATGCCGAGCTGCGGCTCGTGCCGGGTGCCGGCGAAGGATGCGCCGGGGAGGGCGAGCAGCAGGGCCGCGAGCGCGCCGCTAAGGCACGTAGATCGTGTCGCCGGGCCCGAGCACAAAGTCGCCTTCCCCCTGGTTCGAGACGAGATCCGAATAGTCGAGCTCGAAGCGCTCGCGCTGCGCGCCGCGCAGCACGACGATGCCCGACCGGTCGGCAAACTCGCTCAGCCCGCCGGCGAGCGAGAGCGCCTGCAGCACCGTGAGCCGCCCGCGCAGCGGGAAGGCCCCGGGCCTGGCGACCTCGCCGATCACGTAGACCCGCGGCGAGTTGACCTCGCGCACGATGACCACCACGCGCGGGTCCTGGATGTAGGGCAGGAGCCGCTCGCGGATCTCGGTGGCCACCTGGCTCGCGCTCCTGCCGGCGACGCGGATCTCGCCGATGAGCGGCATGCTCACACGGCCGTCGGGCCGCACGGGGACCGTGCGCGAGAGGTCGGCGTCGCGCCAGACCGACACGTCGAGCACGTCCTCATAGCCGATGAGGTACTCCTCGGCCTGCGGCTCGCTCGGCAGCTTCTTGGGCGCGTGAGAGCAGGCGCCCAGCGCGAGCAGCACGATGGCCGCCGGGATCGTCTTCACGAAGCTGCGCATCCGATTGCCTCTCCTCGAGATAAGAAGGTCCACCGGGTTCGAGAGGCAGACGACGTGCCAGACACTCGCGCACAGAGCGCGCGCCTCAGGGCGCAGACAAAGCGAAGGGCGCGTTTGCGAACCCGGCTTCCGCGCGGGTGAAGTCGCGGCTACACCCGCGGCTTCGGAGAGGAACGGGCGCAGATGCGCTCGCCCGCGAGGCCGGCACCATGCACGCAGAGCGCCGGCCTCTTCGGCGGCCTTTGGGATCGGGTAAGCGCCGCGCGAGACAGACGGATGGGAGCAGCGCGATTCCGGCGCGCCGCCTTCGCCTCTGGGGAACCCTCGAGCTCCTCGCGCCCCTGCTCGATTCATCGACGGGCGCGTTGCCATGCGCCCCGACCAGTTGGCGGGCGAAGCCGGCCAGGATGCGCGCCGCTACGGCTGGGACATGAGCTGGCGCGGATCGACGATTCCGCACTCTTTGATCTTGTAGAGAAGCGCCTTGTAGCTGATCTGCAGGCGGGCGGCGGCCTTGCGCTTGTTCCACGCGGTCTTGGTGAGCATCGCGAGGATGGCGTCGCGCTCGGCGAGCATCGCCGCGCGGCGCGAAACCTCCTTGAGCGGCAGCTCCTCGGCCTCCGAGGGCGGCAGCGACAGGGGCGGCGGCGGTTGGGCCGGCAGCCCGATCACCGCCGGCTGCTCGCGCGCCTCGGTGCGCGCCCGTAGCTCGCGCAGCACCCCCTCCGGATCGCGCAGCACCACCAGCCGGCGCACCAGGTTCTCGAGCTCGCGCACGTTGCCGGGAAAGTCGTACTCGAAGATCGCCCGGGTCACGTCGGGCGCGAGCGGCTCGTCGGGCGTGTTGTACTTGCGCCGGTACTTGCGCACGAAGTGCTCGAAGATGGGCGGGATGTCCTCGCGCCGCTCGCGCAGCGGCGGGATGCGGATGGTGACCACGTTGAGGCGGTAGAAGAGGTCCTCGCGAAAGCTCGCCTTGCGAATCTCGGCCTCGAGGTCGCGGTTGGTGGCGCAGACGACGCGCGCGTCCACCCGGACGCTCTTCTTGCCGCCGACCCGGAAGAACTCCTCGTCCTGGAGCACCTGCAGCAGCTTGGCCTGCAGGCGGATGTCCATCTCCCCGATCTCGTCGAGGAAGATGGTCCCTTGGTGGGCGAGCTCGAACTTGCCCGGCTTCTCGGCCGTCGCGCCGGTGAAGGCGCCCTTCTCGTGGCCAAACAGCTCGCTCTCGAGCAGCTCCGAGGGCAGGGCCGCGCAGTTGATCTTCAGGAACGGCTTGTTGCGCCGGCGCGAGCGGCCGTGCACCTCGCGGGCGATGACCTCCTTGCCGACCCCGCTCTCGCCGAGCAGCAGCACCGGGACGTCGGTGTCGGCGATGCGCTCGACGAGCCGCCTGACCCGAAGCATCGCGGCCGAGTGGGCGATGAAGGAGCGCTCCTCGGCCGGCTCTTCGGCCTCCGCCTTGGGCGGCGGGGGCGGCGCGGGCGCCGGGGCAGGCTGGCGCCCGAAGGCGCGCGCCATCGAAGCGAGCAGGTCGCTCGGATCGACCGGCTTGGTCAGGTAGTCGGTCGCCCCGAGCCTCATCGCCTTGACGATGTCGTCGGAGCCGGCCATCGCCGACAGCACGATCATCGGCACGCGCCCGCCCGAGCTTCGGTAGCTCTCGAGCAGCTCGAGCCCGTCCATGCCGGGCATGCGCACGTCGAGCAGCACCGCGTCGAAGGCGCCGCCCGCCAGCATCGCGAGGGCCTCGTTGCCGTTGGCGGCAGTGCGGACCTGGTAGCCCGCCATCGCCAGGGCCTCGCGCTCGAACTCCCGCGAGCTCTCGTCGTCGTCGACCACCAGCACTGCGACATCGCGCTCCATCGCTGCGCCTCCCGCCACCCGACACCCGACCGGCCGATTCCTAATCCAGCGCCAGTCGCCCGCGCAGCCCGGCCCGCGCGCTCACAGATCCCCGGCGCGCCCAACATCACGAGGCGCAAGCCGCGAACGCGCGTACCGACAGGCTGCTCTTCGGACCCTCTCGCTGGGAAGGAACCTGCCTACTCGGCCCAGAGCCGGCAACCCGAGCGCCCGATGGCGCGCCCAAGTTGGCAGAAGGCTTCTCTTCCGGGCTAGCCGCGAAGAGCGCGCAGGATCGGCGCGCGCTTCATGAGAAATCCGGCGGCACCCTTGCCTGCCCTGCTGCCGGCCGGCCGCAAGAACGGAAGCGGCTTGGGAACGGGCCTGTGTGTCGTGCGAGCCCACAGGTAGCCGACCGCGTTCTGCGCGAGCGTCGCCGCCACCGCCACCGCCGCGGCGGAGGCGAGCGTCCAGATGAGCCGGTCCTTGAAGTTCGGTTTGGTCGCCATGCGGCAAACTCTGTCCGCTTCGGGCGCGCCGGCAAGCCTTCGGCGCCCGCTTAGCTCGTTCCGGGCGAAGAACCGAGTCCACAGGTGGCCGAGTCCACGGAGGGGCCGCGAGGTCGTCGTCCACTTCAGGCTTGAGAGGCGAATCCCGCGAGCCCCTCGACTCCGAGGCTCCCGCTGGTCGCCTCTACGCTCCTAACTAACAGCTCCCCCTGTTAGTTCAAGGCCACAGCCGGCCAACGGGCCGGTCTCTCGCTCGGGGTGACCGGGCGGCGGCCAAGTTGCTTGGACAAGGCGGGGCGGGCGCTACTGCTCGCGGACCTCTCGCGCGCCCTGCTGCCCGACGAGCGCCGGCCAGGCGTCGGCCACCTCGGCAATCCCGGAGAGAAAGCTTCGCGCGCGCTCGAAGAGCAGGTCGGCGACCTCGGTCAGCTCGTGGCCCGAGTCGAGCACCTCGAGCCGGGCGCGCGGCAAGCCGCCCGTCCAGCCCTCGATCACATCGAGGGGCACGATCTCGTCGCGCCGCCCGTGCAGCACCAGGGTCGGGGCGCGCACCATCGGCCGCGGATCGTGCCGCGCGGCGTCGGCGAACAGCTCCCAGCCGAGCGGCATGTCGCGCCCGCGGGCGTAGTGGAAGAACTGCATCGTGCCCCGCTCGCGCCAGCGCTCGATGGCCTGCTCGCCAAGCCGCTCGCGCAGCCGGCGGGCGAAGTCGATGGCGGGCGCCATCAGCACCAGCGCCGCGACCGGGAAGCGCGCCGCGTACAGGGCGGCCAGATAGGCCCCCAGCGACGAGCCGATGAGCACCAGCGGCCGCTCGGCCCGCGCGCAGAGCCTCTCGACGAGTTGGAGCTGGCGCGAGAGCGTCAGGTGCTCGAAGTCGCCCTCGTCGAGCTCGGGCGCGAGCAGCTCGAGCCCGAGCGCCTCGAGCCTGCGCGAGAAGTAGCGCGCCTTGAACGAGCCGGCCCCGGAGGCGAAGCCATGGAGATAGAGGAGCATGGGCCGCAGCTCATAGCGCGTCCCGCGGCGCGCGGCCAGCGCCGCCCTCGCCTCGGCCGAAAAGAGGAGCGCGCGAGACGCGCCCGAGGGCGCAAAGCGGCGCGCCCGCGTCCGGCGGCTCGAGCGAGCCCGGACGCGGGCGATTCTGCTGAGCTCATGGCAACAGGCCCGGACGGCCGCTGTGTCGGCCGCCCGAGGCCAGGGCCGCTAGATGGCCGGACTGGCCTCTTCGCGGGCCTCGCGCTTGGCGCGCATGGCCTGCTCGCGGGTCATCCTGCGCAGCTCGGCGCCGCGCATCGGCGCGAACATCATGCCCACCGCCCCGCCGACCGCCATCCCCAGCGCGAACATGCCGAAGCCGGCGAACGCCGACGAAGCGCTCTTGCGCCGCAGCCCCAGCCGGTCGAGCGTGTAGTCCGAGGCGTCGCGCGCCCACTTCGACTTTCTCAGATAGTTGAAGGCCTTGTAGGCCCCGTACCCTTTCAGCGCCTTTTTCAGATCCATCCCCTCACCCTCCTCCGCACGAAGCCTCAAGCCAAAAGCTAGGGTGAACCGGGCGGTAGGGAATTCGCCCTCCAAGGTGGCGAAACGGGCGCAAGGCACAAACGGCGACGGCCGCCGGCCCGAAGGCGCGGCGGCCGCCCGTGTAGGATTGCCACCCGACCGGCTACTTGTTGCCGGCGCTCTTGCGGTGGCGAAGCTTGTTGCGCTTGGCCGCAAGCTGCTTGGAGCGGGCGCGGTTCTTCACGGACTTCTTGCTGCGGTTGCCACGATTGGCGGCCATGGTTGACTCCTTGGGGTCAGCGCGGGCGAGGCTCGCGCCCGCGTCTGGCTAGAAAAGCGGCGCACATTCTACCGATCGCGCCGCTGGCAGGTAGCTTTTCGTACGGTCCTAGATCTCGATTTCGCCGTCGCTCTCGGGCTTGGGGAGCCCGAGCAGCGTGGCCAGCCGGGCGCGTTGGGCGTCGGTGAGCTCTTCGAAGCGCACCCCGACCGCCGCGCCCGGCCGGGACCAGGCGACCGCGGCCGAGCAGGCGATCGGCTCGTCGTTGGTCAGCTCGATCACAAGCTGCAGCCGGGTGCCCGGCTCGTAGGTCTTCTGCGTGCGCAGGCACAGGCCGCCCATCCCGATGTTGGCCGTGGTGGCCCGAATCGCCTCCGCGAGCTCGAACGGGGAGTTGAAGCGCACGCCCAGCCGCATGCCGATCCGCACGCTCTTGCGCCGCTCGATGCCTTGGGGCGGCTCGTGCTCCACCTCGATGTCGATGTCGTCGTCGTCGTCGCGCTCGAGCATGGAAGGAGATCCTTGGTGTTCGGAGCAGACGGCTGGCCCGTATCTCGGGTTCCTCTTACTCTCGGGCGGCCCGGCCCCGCCTGTCCTGGCGGCGAAGAGCGCGGCGAGAGCACGCCCGGCAGGACGGTTGCTTCCTCGATTAAAAGAAGGGGCCCGGCCTGAAGCCAAGCCCCTTCGCGAGAGCACATCCTCGAACGACTAGCGGTTCTTGCGGAGAAGATCGCCGAGCTTGGCCTTCGAGCCGTCGCCCGACTGGCGCCGCAGGTACTCGCGGTAGTCGTCGGCGCCGTCGTGCGAGAGCGCCTTGATCGACAGCGCCACCTTACGGTCGGTGGTGTTAATATCGATGATCTTGACGTCGACCTCCTCGTCCTCCTTGACCACGTCGCGCGGGTTCTCGACCCGCTCTTCGCGCAGCTCGGAGACGTGCACGAGGCCTTCGATGCCCTGCTCGATCTCGACGAAGGCGCCGAAGTCGGTCACCTTGGTCACCTTGCCGCGCACGCGGCTGCCGACCGGCAGGCGCTCGGACAGCGTGTCCCAGGGGTCCTGCTGAAGCTGCTTGATGCCCAGGCTGAAGCGCTCGTTCTCGACGTCGATGTTGAGAACGACCGCCTCGACCTCGTCGCCCTTCTTGAAGATCTCGCCCGGGTGCTTGACATGCTTGGTCCAGCTGATGTCCGAGACGTGCACCAAGCCGTCGATGCCCTCCTCGACGCCGACGAAGATGCCGAAGTCGGTGACGTTCTTGACCTGGCCCTTGATGACCGAGCCGATGGGGTACTTGTCCTCGAGCAGGGTCCAGGGGTTCGGCTCGATCTGCTTCATACCGAGCGCGATGCGCTTGGCCTTCGGATCGATGTCGAGCACCACGGCCTCGACCTGATCGCCGACGTTGATGAGCTTGGAGGGGTGCTTGACGCGCTTGGTCCAGCTCATCTCGCTGACGTGCACCAGGCCCTCGACGCCCGCCTCGATCTCGATGAAGGCGCCGTAGTCGATGACCGAGACCACCTTGCCCTTGACGCGGGTGCCGACCGGGTACTTTTCGTCGGCGCGGTGCCACGGGTCCTCCTGGATCTGCTTGAGGCCCAGGCTGACGCGCTCGGTCTGCGGGTCGAACTTGAGGACCGCGACGCGCACCTCGTCACCGACGTTGAAGACCTCGCTCGGGTGCCGCACGTGGCCCCAGCTCATGTCGGTGATGTGCAGCAGGCCGTCGATGCCGCCGAGGTCGATGAAGGCGCCGTAGTCGGTCAGGTTCTTGACCACGCCGGTCAGGACCGCACCCTCCTTGAGCTTCTTGAGGGTCTCCTTCTTCAGCTCCTCGCGCTGCTTCTCGAGCAGCACACGGCGGCTGAGCACAATGTTGCCGCGCTTCTTGTTGAACTTGATGACCTTGAACTCGAATTCCTTCGAGATGTACTGGTCGAGGTTGCGCACCGGGCGGATATCGACCTGGCTGCCGGGCAGGAACGCCTTGACGCCGATGTCGACGCTCAGGCCGCCCTTGACGCGGCCGACGATGGTGCCCTTGACGATCTCGTCGCGCTCGCAGGCCGCGCTGATCTCGTCCCAGATGCGCATCTTGTCGGCCTTCTCCTTGGAGAGGACGACCATTCCCGAGTCGTTCTCGCGCGACTCAAGGAGAACGTCGACCGCATCACCGACCTTGATGGTCACCTCGCCCTTGGCGTTGGTGAACTCGGCGATAGGGACCTGCCCTTCGGACTTGTAGCCGACGTCGACGACGGCAAAGTCCTTGGTGAGCTGGACGATCGTTCCCTTGACGATTTCGCCTTCCTGCAGGACGCCTTCGCCGCCGCGCTCTTTGAGCGACTGCTCGAACATCGTGGCGAAATCCTCGACCACCTCGTTCGGCATCTGCTTGATATCGACATTCTCCATGCGAAAGGAACCTTCCAAACTGCGGCTGAACCGCTTGCTCGCCCCCTGGCAAAAGGAAAGCGCCGCCACGGGGATTGATGACGGCGCGCCCACCCGGCCCTCCGAGTGAGCCCGTAAGGAAGCGCGGACCGTAAGCCCGTTGGCTGTCGACTGTCAAGCGGTCGGGGCGTCCCGGCAGGGGGACCCCGGAGCGCGCCTCGATTGCGTCCCGGGATCGCCGCCGCGGGCCGCTCGAGAAGGGCCCGCGGGCGCTCGGCTCCCCATCGGGCGTCGAGCTGCGAGTTGAGCAGCCGCGTAGGCCGCAACCGGACGGCTCGCCCGCTGCTCCGGCGAGCCGCGAGGAAGCCTTGGGGCCGGCGCGACGCGACGCGCCGAAGGCCGCGGCCGGACGAGCCGCCTGCCGCCGGCGCACCTCGCCCCCGAAGGGCCGCGCCGGGCGAGCTCCTCGCGAGCTGGCAGCCGGGCGAGCAGGCACGGCACAGACGAGAGCGCCGGCCCCGAGAGCGCTCGGGCCGGCGCGGGCAGGCGAAGGGGGCGGTGCCGCTCAGGCCGCTTCCGCCTCGCCCTCCATCTCGACGGCCTCGGTCTGCCACGGCAGGCGGCCGAACAGCTCGGCGAGCTCGCGCAGCATGTGGGCCGAATGCTCCTGGAGCTGCTCGGGGACGAGCTTCCAGCTCCAGTTGCCCTCGGCCAGGCCGGGGATGTTCATCCGCGCCCACGAGCCGAGCCCGAGCACGTCCTGCATCGGCACTATCGCCAGGTCGGCTATCGAGGAGTAGGCGATGCGGATCATGTGGTAGTGGCAGTAGTTGCCGTCGGTCGCCGTGTAGCGCCGGAAGAGGTCCTTCTCCTTGGCGCTCGCCTTCTCGTACCAGCCAACGGTGGTGTCGTTGTCGTGGGTGCCCGAGTAGACGACGCAGTTGCGCGGGTAGCGGATGGGAAGGTGCGGGCTCGCGGCTCCTTCGCCGAAGGCGAACTGCAGCACGCGCATCCCCGGCAGCTCCCATCGGTCGCGAAGCTCGCGCACCGCCCTGGTGATGATGCCCAGGTCCTCGGCGATGAACGGCGCCTCGCCGAACGCCTCGCGGACCGCGCGGAAGAAGTCGTCGCCGGGCCCCTGCACCCAGCGGCCCTCGCGCGCGGTGGTCGCGCCGGCCGGCACCTCCCAGTACGACTCGAAGGCGCGGAAGTGGTCGATGCGCACCACGTCACACAAGCGCAGCACGCCCCGGAGCCGCCCGAGCCACCAGGAAAACCCGCTCGCCGCGTGCTTCTTCCAGTCGTAGATCGGCGTGCCCCAAAGCTGCCCGTCGGCGGCGAAGTAGTCGGGCGGCACTCCCGAGACGACCTTGGGCGAGCCGTCGGGCTTGAGCAGGAACAGATCGCGCGAGGCCCAGACGTCGGCGCTGTCGCGGGCAGTGTAGATGGGCACGTCGCCGATGATCTTGATGCCGGCGCCGGCCGCCTTGCGCCGCAGCGCGTCCCACTGCTGGAAGAAGCGGTACTGGATGTACTTCTGCCCGAGGATCTCCTGCTCGAGCTTCTCGCGGTACTCGGCGATCCCCATCTCGCTGTGGAGCGCGAGCGACTTGGGCCACTTCCACCACGGCTCGCCCCCGAAGAGCAGCTTGGCCGCAGCGAACAGCGCCCAGTCGTCGAGCCAGGCGGCCTCGGCGCTGCAGAACGCTTCGAACGCCTCGCGCTCGCGCCCGGACTCGAAGAAGCGCTTTGCCGCCGAGGCGAGCAGCTCGCGTCGCGTGCGATAGACGAAGCCGTAGTCGACATGGCCGCGATGCGGCGAGCGCGCGGCTTCGAGCTCGGCGGAGGTCAGGTCGCCGAGGCGGGCCAGCTCGTCGAGGGAGATGAAGAAGGGCGAGCCTGCCCAGGAGGACTGGGCGACATAGGGGTTACCCTGATCGTTCGGCCCGACCGGAAGGATCTGCCAGTACGACTGCCCCGCCGCGACCAGGTAGTCGACGAAACGGTGGGCCGGCTCGCCGAGGTCGCCGATGCCGTTGGCCCCCGGCAGGCTCGAGATGGGGAGGATGACCCCTGCGGCTCGCTTGAAGTGCATCGACCACTCCTGAGAGGCGGGTTGGCGCCCGATAGGGCGCTGATGATCCATCGAGCCCCAGCGGCTGTCCAGCGCTCGACAGCGACCTGTAGGCCAGCTTGGAGGTTCCCCGACGCCGCGGGCACGGCGGGCCCGGCCGACTTGCGCAGCCGGGTCCTTCGGCCCCGGAGCTGGCGAACGGCGATCGTCCGCGTCTGCTTCCTCGCGCAGCTTCGGCTGGAGCTCGCGTGCCGGAGCGAACGCGGCGATGAGCTCCCAGAAAATCGACACGCGTGCTGCGAGCCGGTCAGCGCCAATCAGGCGGTGTGGCCTGCGGAAGGTGATGCGCCGTTCCGACAGGCGCTCAAACCTCGGGCGACCGCACCAGCCGGCGGCCGTCGCCTCGATGCGAGCAGGCGGACGGTGCGGCGCTGGGCCGCCGGAAGCGCTGTCACCCGGAGCGTCGAGTCGGCATGTGAACTAGGGCTACGGACCACCGGGCCTCGGTACGCGATGAGGCCAGCGACCGCTTGCTCACGCGATGGAGCGCCCGCCGTCGACGGCGATGATCTGGCCGGTCAGATAGCTCGAGCCGGCAAGGAGAAAGAGCACCGTGCGCGCGACGTCTTCCGGCGAGCCGGTGCGCCCGAGCGGCACGCGGGCGAGCGCGCGCCTGGTCTCGGCCTCCCCGACACCCTCGGGCAGCAGCACCGGTCCAGGCGCGACGCCGTTGACGCGGATTGTGGGGGCCAGCTCGAGCGCGAGGCACTTGGTGAGCATCGCGAGACCCGCCTTCGCCGAGCAGTAGTGTGCGTAGCCCGGCCACGCCAGGAAGCCGCCGGCGACATCGACGATATTGACGATGTCTCCCCCGCCCTTGCGCCGCATCGACTCGGCGGCGGCCCGGCAGCAGAAAAACGGCGCGGTCAGGTTGGTCTCGAGCATGCGCTTCCAGGCCGCCTCGTCGATGTCGCCGACTGGCCGGCGCTCGAAGACCGCGGCGCTGTTGACGAGCAGGTCGCAGCCTCCGAGCGCCTCGGCAGCGGCGAAGACGCGCGCGCGCTCCTTCTCGTCGGTCAGGTCCGCCTGAACTGCGACCGCCTTTCGCCCGAGCCCGACCGCGCGGCGCACGAGCTGCTCGGCGCCCTCGGCGCTCGAGCGGTAGTGAGCGACGAGGTTCGCTCCGCTATCGACGAGCGCCTCGGCGATGGCGCGTCCGAGGCGCACGCCGGCCCCGGTGACGATTGCGGTCCTTCTTTCGAGCGGCAGAAGCATGTCTCGCCAGGTATTAGTTATGAGTTATAAGTTTTGAGTTTTGAGTTCGGAGTTTTCATTTACCGCAACGACGGAGTGCCGACGCGACGCTACCACTTGCTTCGCCTTAGGGAGAACCTTGGGCTCGCAGGAAGGGCCCCAGTCGCCATGCCGCGGGCATGACCCTCATGACGATGTCGGCCGTTCAAATCGATAGTCGTATCCCACCAAGCTCCGAACAACCCACTTCTAACTCAAAACTCACAACTAATGACTATCCCTTCACCACCGCGACCGGCCGCAACCGCACCACCTTGCGCGTAATCCCCGCCTCGTGCAGCACGTCCACCACGTCGGAGACGTCCTTGTAGGCCTCGGGCATCTCCTCGGCGAGGGTCTTCTTGGCGCGGCTGACCACCTTGACCCCGCGCGCCTGCATCTCGTCGTAGATGTTGCGCCCGCGCGCCCGGCGCATCGCCTCGTGGCGGCTGAGGACCCGCCCGGCGCCGTGGCACGAGGAGCCGAAGGTCTCGGTCATCGCCTTCTTCGTCCCGACGAGCACGTAGCTGGCCCGCCCCATGTCCCCGGGGATGAGCACCGGCTGGCCGAGGTCGCGGTAGATCGCCGGCAACTCCGGCGAACCGGGCCCGAAGGCACGCGTCGCACCCTTGCGGTGGACGAGCACCCTGCGGGGCACGCCGTCGACCTCGTGGACCTCGCGCTTGGCAATGTTGTGGCACACGTCGTAGAGCAGCGCCGCGCCGAGGTCGCCCTCGGAGATCTGCAGGACGCGCTGAATGGCGCGCTGGGTCAAGCCCATCATCACCTGGCGGTTGGCCCACGCGAAGTTGGCGGCCGCGGCCATCGCGCCGAGATAGCGCCGCCCCTCGTCGGAATGGATGGGCACCGAGGCGAGCTGCCGGTCGGGCAGCTCGATGCCGTAGCGCTTCATCGCCGGGCCCATCTCGCGCAAGTAGTCGTCGCAGACCTGGTAGCCGAGCCCGCGCGAGCCCGAATGGATCATCACCGTGAGCTGCCCCGGGAACAGGCCGAAAGCCCCGGCGACCTTCGCGTCGAAGACCTCGACCACCTCCTGTAGCTCGAGGAAGTGGTTGCCCGAACCGAGCGTGCCGACCTCGTCGGAGCCGCGGGCGATGGCCTTGGGCGAGACCGCGCTCGGATCGGCCCAGGCGAGCCGGCCGCCCTCTTCGCAGCGGGCCAGATCCTCCGGCTTGCCGTAGCCGTAGCCGACCGCCCACGCGGCGCCCCGGGTGAGCACCTCGATCATCTCCTCCTCGTCGAGCGTGGAGATGGCGTGGTGCGAGCCGACCCCCGCGGGAACGTCCCTGCCCATCTGCACGACGAGCGACCTGAGGTGCGGGCGCACCTCGTCGAGATGCAGCCTGGTGGTCATCAGGCGCACCCCGCAGTTGATGTCGTAGCCGACGCCTCCGGGCGAGATGACCCCTTCGACCTCGTCGACGGCGGCGACGCCGCCGATTGGGAAGCCGTATCCCCAGTGGATGTCCGGCATGGCCAGCGAGGCCCGGACGATACCCGGCAGGTGAGCGACGTTGCGCACCTGCTCGAGGCACGGATCGCCGAGGATGTCCTGCATCATCTTGGGGCTGGCGTAGACGATGCCGGGCACGCGCATGCCGCCACTCTTGGGAATCTCGAAGCGGCAGTTGTCGATCTTGCGGACTTCCACGGGGAACCTCCGGGTCAACCTTGAGCCGCCGGGGCCACCGGCGCGACTACAGAGACAGGTAAGGCGAAGCTCGCTTTGGAGCAGGGGGCGCGAACGCTCGGCCTTCGAGCATGCTGCCGAGCCCTCGCTGCATCGCCGCGCCTTTGCGCCGCCTTCGCCTCGACCGCCTCGCTGCGCCCGTCCCTCAGATGTCGAAAACGAGCCGGGCCCGCCAGCCCTCTTCGACCTGCTCGACCTCCGCGCCGCCGTAGGTGACCGCCTTGATATCCACCCCTTCGGCGTGCGCTTCGGGGTCGAACGGACCGAACCAGCCGCGCGCCTCGATCCGGCTTTCGGAGAGCTGGTCGATCTCGATCTCGGCGAGCAGGCTCCTGCCGAGGAAGAACCTGTCGAGCACCTGGCGGCAGAAGTCGACGAGCAGGGCAGCGCGGTCCTCGCCCTCGGCGACGAGCCGCTGCTCGTGCTTCGCTTCGATAGGCCCGCCGCCGGCCAGGAGCTGCGACATGCCCAGCGCAGCCCGCGCGTAGAGCTCGGCGAGGTCCTCGCCGGCCACCTCGATGCCGACGTCGGCGGTGTGCGGCAGCTCCTGAAAAGCCGATGGCAGTCGGTAGCGCATGGCTCAAGCCACTTAACCCCGCAACGGAAGCGGCGCCAGCGCCAAGGCGGGCGCGGCGCCGCAGGCTCGCAATCGTTCGCAGGCGGGCCGGCGGTCCCCTCCGGCCCGGCGCTTCAGCGCACCGTGTTCTCCGGGTCGCGCTCGTCGCGGCAGATGTCCTCGAAGTCGATCGTCTTCATCAGCACCTTGCGCTGCTTCTCGACCGCCTTGTCGAGCAGGCCGACGGCGTCGTCGAGCTTGTCCACGAGGCGCCTCGGCGCGCGCTTCATCGCCTTGTCCGACAGCAGCGCGTGCGTCAGCCACGGAAGCACCGCGGTCACGTCGGTGTGCACGTAGATGGAACTCATCTCGGCGCACTCGGCCGACACCTTGCCCCAGGTGTGCCCCTCGCTCGCCGGGCAGCTCGACAGCGCGCCGTTGTCCACCGGGTCGACGCAGAACTGTACGTCGATGTCGAAACCCTCGGTGCGCACGTTGAGGATCTGATCGAGCAGCGGCTCGCCCTGCAGCGTGTAGTTCTTCGGCACGCCGCCGCCGAGCATCCAGACCGCCATACGCTTGCTGAAGTGGTGGCGCGCGTAGTGCTGCACCGCGGCCATCGCGTAGACGTCGGCGTTGATGTCGATCTCGAACTTGAACTCGTCGCCGAGCAGCTTCTTGAGCTTGACCACGTTCAGGAAGATCGACCCGTCCTGGACCGCGCCGACGAAGACGGGCACGCCGTAGCGGTAGCAGGTCGACAGCAGGCTCGGGCGCTTGACCTTGAGGGCGCGCTCGAGCGCGTGCAGCTCCTTGCCGAGCAGGTAGTGGAGCTCTGGCGTGGTCATGCGCCGCTGGAACTGGGGCTTGCGCATCAGGGCCGAGAAGAGCCGGTCGGTGTCGAGCAGCACGTCCTCCCAGAAGCCGAGGTCGTAGATGCGGATGATGCGCGAGAGCCGCATCTGCACGTCGCCCGCGTTCGGGTTCACCTCGCGAATCGCGTGGCCGATGACGCGGTGGGCGTCGTGGTAGAGGTTCGCGCCGGTCGTCGTCAGGCAGCTCACCAGCCCGCGCTCGATCATCGGAATCACACAGCTCTGGTGCAGGCCCGCCGGCGTCATCGCGCCCGAGAGCGTCAGGAAGACCGTGCAGTCCTCCTCGATGGAGCGGCGCATCAGCTCGTATCCGGTGCGCACCTGCCGGCCGACGAACGCCGGGAAGGCCGAGTCGAGAAGCTGCCGCGCGGTCTCACGGCCGGTGATGGGCTGGGGCTCGACCTGGCGGGCCTTGATGAACTGATCGCGAAGAGAGGTGCGCTTGGCCATGTCGCTGTTGCTCCTGAAGAACGTGTTGGTTGGCGGACGTTAGCGGAAGCGGGCAGGCGGGGGAAGGCGCAGATGGCGCCCGAAGGGTCGTGCCGCCGCGCGAGAGCGCTGGCGAATGGCCGGCGCGATGAGTCCCCCCCGCGCCTACCCGAAACCTCACGCTGGATCGATCTCTTCCGCTCTCCACCTGCCTGGTGGCAACCGCGGCGAGGCCATCTGCGACGAGCGCGAGCAGCTCGGGCGCTGCTCTGCCGCGCCGGCGCGGGCGGCCACGCACTGCTCGAGGACGTCCCCGCGGCGGCGAGGCGCCGCTGGCCAAGGCCCTGGCCCGCGGCACCGGCTGCGCGTTCCAGATGCATCCGGCTCAACCCGAGCCGCTGCGCTTCGACATCCTCGGCACATCCATCTCCAGCCGTCGCCGACAGCTCACACCGGCTCAAGCCCGGGCCGCTGTTCGCCAACGCGGTGATCGCCGACGAGGTCAACCGAGCTTGACCGCGCAGTCGCCCGGCGCTGCCGGAGGCGCTCATCGAAGGCGAGGTCGCCGTCGATGGCACGCCTCCCGGCCGCCCCTCGTCCGCATCGCGGCACAGAGCCCCTCAGAGCTCCATGGCACCCATCCGCTCCCCGAGGCCGAGCTCGACCGCTTCACCCTGCAGCTCTCGCTCGGCCATGGCCCCCCGAAGGTCGGAGAGCCGCCCGCCAATCCGCCCGCTCCCGTTTCCGGCGGGCTCTCGGGCTGCCCCCCTCAGTGACCGCGCGCATCGCGCACGAGGGCAGCCGGCAGGCGTTCCCAGTTCGTCGGCAGCGCGCAACCTACGTGCGTCCGGAGAAATGCCCCGCGCCGACAACGGTTCTCCTGCAAGCCGAGCGAGTGTATCGTGGGCGCTCGTTTTGACCGGTCAACGCTTCGCACGAGACCGCCCGTCCCCGCCAATCGCAGGCGAACAGGGCGCCGCTCGGACGACTCCCGCCTACTGACCCGGGCATCACGAAGCCAGGCACGCCGACGGACAAGAGAGAGAGCGCATGTTCAAGAACCACCCCAAGGGATTGCCCGTCCTGTTCTTTACCGAGATGTGGGAGCGCTTCGGCTTCTACCTCATGCTCGGCATCTTCACGCTCTACATGATCGACGGGCAGGCCGGCGGCTTGGGGCTGTCGGTCGCCGAGGCCGCGGACATCTACGGCACCTACATCGCGCTGGTCTACCTGACCCCGTTCGTCGGCGGCCTGCTCGCCGACCGGATCCTCGGCTACCGCAAGGCGATCCTCATCGGCGGGGTGCTGATGGGCCTTGGGTACCTGGGGCTGGCCGCCTCCGGGCTCGACCCACTCTTTTGGATCTCGCTGGGCCTGGTGATCCTCGGCAACGGCCTGTTCAAGCCCAACATCTCGACGCTCGTCGGCAACCTCTACGACAACGACCAGTTCCGGGCGAACAAGGACTCGGGCTTCAACATCTTCTACATGGGCATCAACATTGGCGCCTTCGTCTGCAACTTCGTCGCCGCGGTGCTGCGCAACTCGTACGGCTGGGGCGCGGCGTTCGCGGCCGCCGGCGTCGGGATGTTCGTGGGCGTCGCCTGGTTCCTCTTCGGCATGAAGCACACCGCCGACGCCGACGCTCGCAAGCCCGCGCGGCCGGAGGACGAGCCGGTCGGCCGCATCCTCGCCAAGGTCTTCGGCCCGGCCTTCCTCTTCGCGGCCATCGGCTGGCTGGGCGTCTCGCTCGTGCTCGGTAGCGGCAACACGCTGTTCGGCTCGCGCTCGAATGACGCCTTCCTCTTCGCCTGCATCCCGGTCATCTGGTTCTACGTCTCGGTCTGGCGCAAGGCGCAGGCCGACGAGCGCGACAGCATCGGCGCGCTGCTGTCGATCTTCGCGGTGGTCATCGTCTTCTGGGCCATCTTCCACCAGAACGGCTCGGCGCTGACCATCTGGGCCGAGAAGTACACGCACCGCGAGGCGCCGACCGCGGTGGCCAAAGTGGCCGGGGCGCTGGGCATCGTGCAGAGCGTGGACACGAGCCCGCGCGAGGTCCCGCAGACCGACGGCCACGGCGTGCCGCTCAAAGGCCCGGACGGCAAGACGCTGGTCGCGATGGGGCCGCACCCCTACTTCAACAACCTGCCGCGCGAGCAGTGGCCAGCCGAAGGGACGCCGCTCAAGCTCATCTCCACCGAGCTCTTCCAGTCGATAAATCCGTTCTTCGTCGTCTTCCTGACCCCGCTGGTCGTCTTCACCTTCGGGTGGCTGCGCCGGCGCAGCAAGGAGCCTTCGACGCCCGCCAAGATCGCCCTTGGCCTGTTCGTCACCGCGATCTCGACGATCGTCATGATCGCCGCGACGTTCGCGACGCATAACGGCCAGACCAAGGCCTCGGCGCTGTGGCTGGTCGCCACCTACGGAATCATCACCCTCGGCGAGCTGTGCCTCAGCCCGATGGGCTTGTCGCTCGTCTCCAAGCTGAGCCCAACGCGGCTGACCGCGGTGATGATGGGCGGCTGGTTCCTGTCGACCTCGGTGGGCAACAAGCTCTCCGGCATCCTCTCGGGTCTGCTGACGCGCTTCGAGCACAAGTCGAGCATCTTCATCATCAACTTCGTGGGCGCCTCGGTCGCCGCGCTGCTCATCGCGCTGATGCTGCCGCGCCTGCGACGCGTAATGGAGCGCCACATGGCCGCCCCGCAGCCGCAGAAGGCGCCTGAGCCGACGCCCGCGCCAGCGGCGGGAAGCGGCGCTGGGACCGGCGCGCCGACGCCGTAGGCGCGGTCCCGCGACTCGCACAGGTGGGCCAGGGCATTTTGCCCTGGCCCTTCTGTCTTGTGCCGAAGCCCCGAGAGCAAACGTTGGCGAGCAGACGGCTGCGGAACGCCTCTTGCGGGCGCAAGTCGCGTTCCGACGGGTGTTCCACACTTCCGGCGGGCGCAGGGCGCGTTCCGACGGCCGCACAACGGCTCCCGCGCATCCGGCAGCCAAATAGAGCTCCAGTGGAAGAGTCGCCCTCCCTCCCCTTCGCCTCGGCAAGAGCGAACCCCAAGAAGTGACGGGCCGTCGCGCGCCTCTCGCCGAGGAGCGCAACGGCCCGTGCGTACGAGACACCTAGCCGTTGGCGGGAGCCGGATCCTCGGAGATCTGCGTGACCTCCTCGGCCTGGCCCTGGGTCATGCCGAGGCGGCGTCGCGAAGGCCGCACGCGGCGGGCAAGCTCGTGCTCGCCGACACACTCGAGCAGCGCGCTGAGGATGGTCGCGGTCACCGAGAAGGGCTTGTCCCAGTTCTCGATCGCCCGGTTCTTGGCCACCAGCGTGGTGTCGGCCTCGCGCTTCTCGCGCGCGACCGCCGCCAGCGCGGACGAGAGCGAGGCGAGCGGCGCGCTCAGCTTCGCGCTCCAGAGCTCCGGCTGCAGCTCGAAGCCCGCCAGCCGCGACGAGGCCCGGCGCCTTCCACTTGCCCAGGTTGTCGACCACTTGGCTGCCGAGAAGCTGGAGCTGGACCGGATCCTCTGGCGTGCGGCCGTCGAACCCCAAGGTGCGCAGCGCCGGCGCCCCGTAGGCGACCGTGACGACATCGCGGAGGGTCAGGAGCTCTTCGGCGACCCTCTCGGCGTACTGGTCGCGCTCGACCCGCGCGGCAGTGTCGTCGCCAAGCTCGTTCAGGTGAGCGGTGTCGGCGGCGACCATCGTCTCGGTCGTGCTCTCGAGCGTGGCGCTCATCGCCTGGAGCATGGCGGTGATGACTTCGGGGGCGCGCGATCTTCTTCTCGTTCTCGCTGATGGCGGCCCTGACCGAGGTGTCCGCCTTCGTGCGATCCGAGACCTGCTTGCTGGGCATCGTTGTTCCCTCCTGATCGCCTATCTGCCAGGCCCCCGATGGCCGTCCGCAGTCGGCGAACGGACTCCGGACAGCACGAGCACCGGAATCCATCAAGTCGCCAAATACCTAATGTTAACAACTCGACTCGAGAAGGCGCCGAGGAGCCCCGCGCCGGCGCCCCGGGAGAGTCCGAGCGGTTCCCATCCAGTCCGAATGCTGAGAGCCGGGGCATCTGCCTCGGAGCCACCCGCGGGGCGTTGCCCCTGTGGCGCCCTCGTCCCGCTCGAGCAGCGGGAGGCATTGCGGCGACGTGTCGCCCGCTCCCTTCTCCCGACCGCACCCTCGGCTCTCGCTTGTCTCGGCTCACGTGCAAGCGCCGCGATTCTCGCGCTGTCCGGCGATGACAGCCGCTGACCGTCGCGCTGGATAGCGACCACGCTCGCCGAGGAACTTCAGCGCTGCCGGCCACGTTCTGTTAGGACTACTGCTCTTGAAAAGGAGATCGAATGGCTCAGAACCCCTCATTCCTCAAACGCCAGAAAGAAATCGCCCGCAAAGAGAAGCGAAAGGAGAAGGACGCCAAGCGCAAGCAGCGCAAGCTCGAGAAGGCCGAGCGCGCCCGCCTGGGCATCAAGGACGAGATCGAGCTGCCTCCTACCGCAGTCGCGGAATGAGAATCTGGGTCGACGCCGACGCCCGTCCCGGCGCCGTAAAGGAGATCATCCTCCGCGCGGCGAAGCGGGTTGCTGTCCGCGCCGTCTTCGTGGCGAACAAGCACATCCACGTCCCGCCGGGCCCGCTCGTCTCCACGGTCCGGGTGCCAGCGGGCTTGGATGTCGCCGACGGCCACATCGCCCGCGAGTCGGAGGCGAAGGATCTTGCCATCACCGCGGACATCCCGCTGGCCGCCAAGCTCGTAGCCAAGGGTGTAGTCGTCATCGACCCGCGCGGCACGCTCTACGACGAGGAGTCGATAGGCGAGGCGCTCTCGGTGCGCAACTTCATGCACGAGCTGCGCGAGGCCGGAGTCGCCACCAGCGGTCCGGGCGCCTTCTCGCCCCGCGACTCCCAGCAATTCGCCGCCGCGCTCGATCGCGCCCTGGCCGCTGCGCGGCGCGGCTGATGGTCGAGCGCGTCGCCGCCGTGTGAGGCGGGGTCGGCGCGTCCCTCCGGTCACCTCGAGCCGACGACGGCCTCGAACCGAGTCGCGAGCCCTCAGCTTCGGCCTCGCAAGCTCGCCCCCCAACCGCCGGCTTCGAGGTTCGTCGCGTGGCTGCACGATTCCGCAGCGCTGCCCTTCGTGCCTCCGGCCGGGGAGCCTCGAATTCGCCGGGTTCCTGCTCGATTACGCGACCGACGCATCGCTCATGCGCCGCAGCCCCGACCGCGCGGTGTGGCTTGCGCCCCCATGCACCGAATCGCCTGGTTCCGGGCGAAGCCCCGGCTGCGCCTGTCGGAGGCGCTCGGGCGGACCGACCATCGCTCGGTAGATCCTTCGGCCGCACCTTCACTGCAGAGATGCGGGGAGCGGCGCTTCGAGCTGCAGCGGCCTACCGGTGCGCGGATGCTCGAGCGCGAGGCGCCAGGCGTGGAGCTGGTAGCCGAGGTCGCCGGGCAGCGCGTCGGCGCGCGGGATTCCCCCCGGGCCGTAGAGCGGGTCTCCGACGAGCGGATGGCCGGCGAAGGCGAGGTGGATCCGAATCTGGTGCGCACGTCCGGTAGCGATCCGCACCTCGGCGATCGAGCCCTCGGCGCACAGCTTCACGCGGCGCACCTCGCTCCACGCGGGCTTTCCCGCGGACGTCGCCGCGTTCAGCGAGCCGAGCGCAGGGTGCGCGACCCGTCCGATGGGCGCGTCGATCACGAAGGGCTCCGCGGGCAGCTCGCCGCTGGTTAGCGCGCGGTAGACCTTCTCGACGCGGTGGTCGCGCCAGGCCGACTGCAGCTTCGAGCGCGCGTGCGCGGTGCGCCCGAAGACCACCAGTCCCGAGGTGCCGCGGCCGAGCCGGTGCATCGGAGCCGCCTCCGGGTCGCGCGCGTGGACGAGGGCCAGCAGCGTGTGCTGCAGGAATTGGCCGCCCGCCGGCATGGTCGGCAGACCCGAAGGCTTGGAGACGACCAGCAGGTCGTCGTCCTCGTAGACGAGCTCGAACCGCAGCGGCACCTCCGGCTCGGTCCACGGCGGCCGACGCCAGCAGAGGAGCTGACCTGGGCGAAGCGCCTCTTCACCGGTGGCGACTTCGCCGTCAACCAGGACCTCGCCGCGGGCGATCCGCTCCGCCCACGCCTGCGCGCTCGCGCGGCGATAGCGGGCGGCCAGGTAGGCGAGCACCGTGAGCCCACGGGCGTGCACGCCAACCTGCTCGCGGTATTCCCAGCCGCTGTTGGTCATGGGGGCTGCTGTACCAGAATTCGGCGGAAGGTGAGCCGGACAGATGCGGCCGAGCGGGCCCATTCTTGCCCAATGTCGAACCAAGCATCCTGGCCGGACGAGTTCTGGTCGGACCTGCCGCCTCTGCCTGCCGATCGGCGCCTTCGCACGCTGCATGCGCTTCAGCCGACCGCCCCTCGGACCGGCGCTGCCTACGATCGCGCCCCTGCTGCAGACCCCGGTTGCACCGGTCGGCTTGGTGCTGGCGCTGCGCCCGGGGCTGCGCGGAGAGATGGTCCCTCGCGTTGCCGGTGAGCTGACCACGCTGGTTGCCCGCCTCCTGGCGCACACGCACTCGGCAGGCGAGCTCCTCGCGCCCTGCATTGCCACCGACTGGGCACGGCCTGAGGTCATCGAGGCCTGCCGTCTCCACCGGCTCGCAGTCGTCGATCAAACGGGGACTCTGGTCCTGCAGGCTGGAGCCATCCTCATTCACGCCCACGGCCTCGTCGATCCCGCCTCGCTCCTGCGCGCCTCGCTCGAAACGGGCGGGCCGAGCTGGGCGGCGCTCGCAGGCTTCTATGCGCCTTCGACCAGCCCCGAAGCGCTGCGAGCCGCCCGCGAGGAGAGCGCGCGGTTGGGGATCCCAACGCTCTTCACCCTCTCGAGCGCTACCTCGAGCCCCTACCGGTGAGGTGCTTGTGACGAGCGATGCCGAGAGATTCGAGCTGATACTCGCCGAGCTCGGGAAGCTGCTCGGTTCGCTGGGGGATCTTGCTCGGCACCTGGTTCTCGTAGGCGGCCAGGAGCCAGCGCTCGTCGCGCGTGAGAAGGTCGGCCCCCGACCCCTCGAGATCCCACGCTCGCCCGCGATTGCCCCACCAGCCTCTCCCACGTAGAACCGCCTGCCCGTGAACACCAACTCGCCAGATCAGCTCGCGGCAGAAGTCTTCGCGCCGCCGCCCGATCTCGCCGCGACGGTCGCGATGGGCTGGTCGCTCGAGTCTTCGCGCGACGCGCGCTCGGGCTTCTACGAGTTTCTCCCCGACAGCAGCGCCAACCTGATCCTCCGCCTCTCCCCCACCTCATGCCGCATGGTGCTCTGGGCCCGGTGACCGAGAAGGCGACCATCGAGCTCGGCGAAGGGCCGAATACCTCGGCGTGCGCTTCCGCGCCGGCCAGGTGCCCGGTTTCGCCGACTACACACCTGGCGAGCTGGTCAACGGGCGCGTCGAGCTCTCGAGCCTCGCCGGAGCGCCCGTCGAGCAGCTCGCCGGGCGGCTGCGCGCGCTGCCCGGCCACGAGCGACAGGCGCTCCTCGCCGAACACCTGCGCCGCTGCCAGCCCCTGGTGCGCGATCCGCGGTGCCGGCGGGCTGCCCTGCTGCTCGAGGCTCGGGCCGGCGCTCTGCCCATCCATCAGCTCGCCGGCAGCCTCGGGCTGCACGTGCGCAGCCTCGAGCGCCTCTTCGTGAGCCACGTCGGCATCGCGCCCAAGCGGCTGGCGCGCATCCTCAGGCTGCGGCTGCTGCTCGCCCGAATGAACCAGGGCGACTTCGCCAGTCTCGCCGAGCTGGCCTTCGACTGTGGCTACTCGGATCAGGCGCACATGACCCGTGAGTTCAAAGAGCTGACCGGGCGCCTGCCCGGAGAGCCACAGCCCCCGAGGTCGCGCCGGCTCGAGGGTCCAGATCAGACGCGCGTCGTGCACCGGTATCGACCGTAGCTGCACGCCGTGTCGCGTTCGTTCAAGCGCGCGCTCGGGGCTGCTGCTATCCGTCGGCCCGACTTCGGAGGGCAGCATGGAACAGGCATCGAGGGAATTTGCGTACGCCGCTGAGAGGGTCGTCGTCACCCCGCGCGGCAGGGTCGAATACGCCGAGCATGGCGAGGGACCTGCGGTCCTCTCGCTGCACGGGATCATGGGCGGCCACGATCAGAGCCAGCTCCTCGCGCGCGCGGTCGCCAAGTCGGGCTTTCGCTTCATCTCCGTGTCGAGGCCTGGGTACCTGGGCACGCCGCTCAAGTCAGGGCGCACACCCGAGGAGCAGGCCGATCTCCTCGCGGCGCTCCTCGACGTGCTCCAGATCGATCGGGCGGCGGTGGCGGCGGTCTCGGGCGGCGGGCCGGCAGCAGTGCAGTTCGCGTTGCGCCACCCCGATCGCTGCTGGGCGCTCGTGATGACCTCGGCCTGCAGCGCCCGGCTGAGCGTCCCGCTTCCGTTCGCCTGGTACATCCTGCGGCTCAGCGCGCGCGTCCCCTTCCTCGTCACCAAAATGCGTGAGCAGGGGGCGAAGGATCCCGAGGCGCCTGCGCGCCGCTCGATCCCCGACCCCGAGCTGCGCGAGCGCACGCTGCGCGACCCCGAGGCGGGACCGCTGCTGCTCGCGCTGCAGGCCAGCACGATGGATCGTCTTCGGCTGCGGATCGCGGGCGCGGAGAACGACGTGCGCCAGACGCGCCGCGACCTCGTCTGGCCGCTGGAACGGATAGCCGCGCCGGCGCTCGCGATCCATGGAACCAGCGACGAGGTGGTGCCCTTCGAGCAGTCGAAGGCGCTCGTCGCGCGCGCGCCGGCCGCCGAGCTGCTCGCCATCGAGGGCGGCAGGCACGCCAGCCTCTTCACGCACCTCGCAAAGATCCGCAGCCGGGTCTCGGGGTTCCTGGGCACGCACGCGCCGCGGTCGGCCGACTCGGGCGCGGCCGGAGACTGAGCGGGAGCGACCAGACGCGGATCCCGCGGCCGGGCACCGACGGTTATCGCGTCTCTCGGCAGCGCCTGGGCCGCGTCGGTGCCAGGAGGCTCGGGACCGCGCCGAGGCGCGACTCGAACCCATCCCGCCCGGGGCGGCCATCGGCCTGGCCGATGGCGCCCGAATCGCTTCGAGCGCCGGCGCGAGGCTCTACGCGCGAGCCAGGACCTGACCGATCGCTCTGCCACCTGGGCACAAAGCCGTTCGGACGCCGCGCCGACATCCTCGTCCAGACTGCGAGCTCTCCTCGGAGGCGTATCGCCGCTGTCGCCCCACTGCCCTGCGCGGCCGCGATCGGCGGACGCTTTGGCGAAGCACCCATCGGCTCGCGCCCGGCGCCCGCGCGCTCGGACGTGCGCGCGGCGGCTTCGCCAAACGGTCCACAGCCGTCGCCGCGCCGGAGCGCACGATCAGCAGGTCGCCCCTCGGACATTCGCGCACGAACACCGGTCAACCTTCCGTGCGTCCAGCCCGCCTGCACCCCGTGGCCTTTCTCGTTGCGGCCGGCGCCTTCTCGCGCCGGGATTCGCCACTTCCCGCCAGGCGTTTTCCCCCTGCGCGCCCCCCAACTGTTGAGCATTGAAATCGCGGGCCGGCGCGTGTACCTATGCCGCCATTTTGAACGCCCGGAGCGACGCAAAGGAGAGTTGATGGCCAAAGTGAACGAGGTCTGGTCCGTCGCGGATGCACTGGAGACCTACGGAGTACCGAACTGGAGCGCCGGCTACTTCGGAATCAACGAAAAGGGCCACGTCATCGTCCATCCGCAGGGACCGAACGGTCCCACGGCCGACCTCAAAGAGCTCGTCGATGAGGTAAGCCGCCGTGGCATCGACCTGCCGCTGCTGCTGCGCTTTACCGGCATTCTCAAGCAGCGCATCGACGCGCTTCACGAGGCTTTCAACCGCGCCATCCAGGAGGCGAGCTACCGCGGCGCCTATCGCGGCGTCTTCCCGATCAAAGTCAACCAGCACCGCTGGGTGGTCGAGGAGATCGTCAACATCGGGCGGCAGCACCACTATGGCCTCGAGGCCGGCAGCAAGCCCGAGCTGCTCGCGGTGATGGCGCTGCTCGAGGACGACGAAGCGCTCATCATCTGCAACGGCTACAAGGACGAGGAGTACGTCGAGACGGCGCTGCTGGCGAGCAAGCTGGGCCGCAAGGTCATCCTCGTCGTCGAGAAGATGAGCGAGCTCAAGCTCATCGCCCAGGTCGCCAAGCGCATGCAGGTGAGGCCGCGCATTGGCGTGCGCGTCAAGCTGTCGAGCCGGGGCGCCGGCCGCTGGGAGAGCTCGGGCGGCGACCGCTCGAAGTTCGGCCTCTTTGCCAGCGAGCTGATGGAGGCGCTCGCCTTCCTGCGCGAGAACGGGCTGCTCGACTGCTTCGAGCTGATGCACTTCCACATCGGCAGCCAGATCTCGAACATCCGCAACATCAAGAACGGCCTGCGCGAGGCGAGCCGCTTCTTCGTCGAGCTGTGCAAGGCCGGCGCGCCGCTCAAGTACATCGACGTCGGCGGCGGCTTGGGCGTCGACTACGACGGCTCGCAGACCAACTTCAGCTCTTCGGTCAACTACACGCTGCAGGAGTACGCCAACGACGTCGTCTACGCGATCTGCGACCAGTGCGAGGCCGCGGGCGTGCCGCACCCGACCCTCGTCAGCGAGTCGGGCCGCGCGGTGGTCGCCCACCACGCGGTGCTGGTGGTCAAGGTGCTCGGCACCTCCGAGTTCGACGTGAAGAAGGTCCCCGAGAGCCTGCCGCCCGAGGCGCCCTCGGTGCTCAAGAACCTGGTGGCGACCTACAAGGACGTCACCCGCAAGAACCTCATCGAGTCGTACCACGACGCCATCGAGTACAAGGACGAGTGCCTGACGCTCTTCTCGCTGGGCCACCTGCCGCTCGAGCAGCGCGTGGCCGCCGAGAACGTCTACTGGGCGCTGTGCCAGAAGATCCTGCGGATCTCGCGCGAGCTCGAAGAGGTGCCCGAGGAGTTGCAGCCGCTCGAGCGGTCGATGTCGGACACCTACTTCTGCAACTTCTCGGTGTTCCAGTCGATGCCCGACTCCTGGGCGGTCGACATGCTCTTCCCGATCATGCCGATCCACCGGCTCAACGAGGAGCCGACCCGCAAGGCCGTGCTCGGGGACATCACCTGCGACTCGGACGGCAAGATCGACCACTTCATCGACAAGCGCGACGTCAAGGACGTCATCGACCTGCACCCGATGAACGGCGAGCCGTACTACATCGGCATGTTCCTGGTCGGCGCCTATCAGGAGATCCTCGGCGACCTCCACAACCTGTTCGGCGACACAAACACGGTCCAGGTCACCATCTCCGACACCGGCTACCTCATCGACCACGTCGTGCCCGGCGACACGGTCGCCGAGGTGCTGCACTACGTCATGTACAGCCGCGAGGACCTGGTGACCCGGGTGCGCCGCTTTACCGAGGTCGCGCTGCGCGCTGGCAAGATGACGCTCGAGGAGTCGCGCCACCTGCTGCGCGCCTACGAGGAAGGGCTGAGCGGATACACGTATCTGGAGGGAGAGTAGGCGCGACGGTCGAGAGTCGAGAGTCGAGAGGGCGCATGGCGGCGCGCCCGTCGAGAAACCGCGCCGCCAACCGGACCTCTCCGACGCTCTCATCAGACCAGATCCGAGGGCTGCCGAATGACCGAGGAGACGGACAAGCTCGCGCGCCTTCGGAACGCCCAGGTCGTCCTCTGCTCGGCTTGCCTGCTCGGGTGCCGCAGCCGCTACGACGGGACCGACAAGCTCGATCCACGGGCTGTGCGGCTGCTCGGCGGCCGCCGCGTCGTGCCCATCTGCCCCGAGCCTGCCGGCGGGCTGCCTGTCCCGCGGCCTCCTGCCGACTTCGTGGGCGGCGACGGCCACGCGGTGCTCGACGGACGGGCCCGCGTGGTCTCCCGCGACGGCGCTGACGTGACCGACGCCTTTCTGAGGGGCGCCAACCTTGCGCTGCAAGCTGCCAGGCTGTATGGCGCTAGCGTGGCGCTTCTCAAGGAAGGCAGCCCGTCCTGCGGCACGCACCGGGTCTATGTCGAGGGCCGCAAGGTGCCCGGCGTGGGCGTCGCCGCCGCCGCGCTGGCGCGCGCGGGCCTGGTCGTCTTCTCCGACGAGGAGCTGCCCACAGACCTTCCCGAGGACCAGACTTGAACCCGACGGCCGCCCGCAAGACCAGCACCAAGAAGCACACGCCGCCCCCGCTGCCGACCCGGCACGTCTACGACGTGCTCGTCCTGGGGTCCCAGCTCTCCGGCGCCCTCGCCGGCGCGCTGCTCGCCAAGCGTGGCTACCGAGTCCTGCACGTCGACCCGCACGGCCTGGGCGACTGCTACGTCGACAAGGGCTACCAACTCCCGTTCGCCCCGGGCCTGGTGCCCTCGCTCAAGCTGATGCCGACTGCCGAGAAGGCGCTCGCGGAGCTCGGCCTCAGCATCAGCCTCTCGCGCCTGCTCGAGGCCGGAGGGGGCGAGCTGCAGCTCATCTTCCCGCGCCACCGCCTCGACTTCGGCGCCTCCGCCGACCAGCGCGCCAGCGAGGTGCGCCGCGAGTTTCCCTCCGACGCCGGGCGCATCCTCTCCGCCGTCGAGGCGGCCACGGCGCGGGCCGAGGCGACCGATCCCTTCTTCCAAACCTCGCTGCCGCTGCCGCCCGGCGGGTTCTTCGAGCGCTGGGCGGTCAAGAAGGCGGCTCGCGCTTGCCCGGCGATCAACGAAGAGGCCGACGGGCTCGAGCCGCTCGCGAGCACGCCCTTCGGCGACGCGCTGCGAGGGCTCGCCCGGTTCCTCACCTACCTCGACGACGGCGAAGCCGGCCCTCTGGCGCGCAGCCGCCCGCTCGCCCTGACGCTCAAGGGGGCGCACCGCTTCCCCGGCGGCGGCCACGGCCTGTACCAGGCGCTGCGCAACCGGCTGACCGAGCTTGGCGGCGACGCGGTGGGCGGCGCGACCGAGCCGGCGAGCGTCGAGGAGCTGGTCTTCGAGGGCGCGCGCTTCTCGGGCGTCAAGCTCGCCTCGAGCCACAACGTCTATCGCGCCAGCCACGTCATCGCCGCGATGGACGTCGACGCGCTCGCCCCGCTCATCCCGCCCAAGATCAAGCGCAAGGGGTTCGCCGGGCTCTTCGAGTCGGTGCGCACGCGGCGCTTCCTCTTCTCGGTCAACCTCATCGTCCGCGCCGAGGGGCTGCCGCTCGGGCTCAAGGAGCTCGCGCTGCTCTCGCCCGGCGACGAGGATCTGGGGCCTGTCCTGCTCGAGGTGCTCCCGGCGCGCAAAGGCGACAAGCCACTCGACGAGGAGCGCGTGCTCTGCGCGGCCGCTTTCGCGAGCGGCGCCGACCGCGACGCGGGCGAGGCGCGGCTGCGCGAGCTGGCGGCGAGGCTCGAGTCGGCGGTGGCGGGGATTGCGCCGTTCATCGAGCCCTGCGTCATCGGCCGCTCGGTGCCAATGCTCGACGCGAAGGGGACCCGCGGCAGCCGCCTCGCGCCCCACCCGCTGCTCGAGATCGCCGACCGCGCTTTCCTCGGCGTCACCGGCCTGCCCCACCGCACCCGCTGCAAGAACCTCTTCCTGGCGAGCCGCGAGGTCATTCCGGGCCTGGGCATCGAGGGCGAGCTCATCGCAGGCGAGCGGGCGGCTGCGCTCGTGCAGGCGCTGCTGCACAAGCACGATCCGCTCAAATAGAAAGCCCCGCCGGGCCAGGACCCGGCAGGGCTCGGTGAGAGAGCGCCTCGGAGAGCTTCGGGATCAGGCGTCGAAGCCGTCGCTGAACTGCAGGCGGTAGCTCGAGTCGAGCGTGTAGAGCGTCTGGGCGCGGTCCTCGGCGGAGAGGCTGCGCTCGGCCTGCTCGGTGAAGAACCTGATGATCGCCTGGGCGAGCTGCTCGGACTTGACCGCGTTCGCTTCGAGTTGCTGCTGCGCGTCCTTGAGGCCGAGCGTCTTGACGACCAGATCAGTGAGCTGCTTGCGCACGAAGTCGGTGGTGAGCGACTGGCTGAACTCGGTGATCTTGTTGGCGGCCCAGCTCGTGACCGTCTTCGACAGCAGGGTCGAGGCGGCGACCTTGGCGGCGACCTTGCCGAGGATGCCCTGCGCGCTATCGATGAGCTTGTTGATGAACAGCCCCGCGGTGCCGCCGGTGAAGTAGGTCACCGCGGCCTGGATGGCGAGCACGGCGACCTGCTTGGCCACGTCCTTGAGGATGTCGCCGAACTTGCGGCCCGTCGCGATGCCCTCGACCACAGTGGTGGCGATCTTCACCACCTTGCCCAGCGTCCCGCCGATGAGGTCGCCTGCGAGTTTGACCGGGTTGAGCTTGTTGAAGACTTTGCCGAGGAAGCTCATGGATCCCTCCGAGTTGGGGTCTTGGGGGCGACGGACGCCGTTTGTTTGGATTATCGACCAGAGCGAGCCGGAGTTGCCTGCCTTGAGGCGCGGCCGCCGGGATTGAATCCGAGAGGTGCGCCCCCGGGAAATCGGCGAGCCCTCGAGCTGAGCGCGGCTGCGCGAGCGGCAAGCATGCTCCTGCCGCTTGCGTTTTCCCGGTCCTCTGTTAGGTTACGCGCTCTTTTTTGACCGGGGAGTCAGGCACGCAGCCCGCGTGCCCCGGCTGCAGTCAGGAGTCGAAGTCATGTCCTTCAAGTGCGAAATCTGCGGCAAGGGCGCCCTTGTCGGCAACAACGTCAGCCACGCAAACAACAAGACCAAGAAGCGCTCGCTGCCCAACCTCCAGAGCGTGCGCGCCAACGTGAACGGCTCCGTCAAGCGCGTTCGCGTCTGCATGCGCTGCCTGAAGGCCGGCAAGGTGCAGAAGGCCGCGTAAAGGCTGAAGCTTTCCGAGTCGCAAGCATCGGTGGGCCTGCCCGCTCTGGATGAGTGTGCAGGCTCGTCGTGTTCTTGGCGCGCCGGGCATCTTGCGGCATGGGAGGCGCCGGCGGGCCGCGGCACCTCGCGCCGGCGGCCCCCTGTTTACCGCGCCGGTGCGCCCCTTCCCCACTACCAGGTCAGGACGAGCTTTCCGAAGGTGGCGTTCGCCTCGATGAGCCGGTGCGCCTCGGCGACCTCGGCCATCGGCAGGATCCTGTCGACGATCGGGCGCAGCTTACCCGACTCGAAGTGAGGCAAGATCTGGCGCTCGAACGCGAGCGCCAGCGCGATCTTCTCTTCGAGCGGGCGCGAGCGCAGGACCGTGCCGCGCAGCGTCAGGCGCTTGGCGAGCAGCAGCCCGAGCGGAAGGCTTGCGCTGCTGCCGGCGACCAGGCCGACCGCGATCAGTCGTCCGAGTGGCGCCATCGCGCGGATGTTCTCCTCGAGGTAGGCGCCTCCGACCAGGTCGAGCACGACGTCGGCCCCCGCGCCCCCGGTCCTTCGCTTCACCTCGTCGGAAAACTGCGGCTTGCCGAGGACGATCCCCTCGTCGAGCCCGAGCTCGCGCGCCCGCGCGACCTTCTCCTCGGAGCGCGCCGTGCCCAGGGTGCGCGCGCCGACGAGCCGCGCGAGCTGCACCGCGGCGGTGCCGACGCCGCTGCCGACGGCGTGGACGAGCAGCCACTCGCCCGGCTTGAGCCCGCCCTGCAGCAGCGCCGCATCAAACGCGGTGAGGAAGGCCTCGGGTATCGCCGCCGCCTCAGCGAAGCCAAGCCCCCGCGGCACGGGCAGCGCGGCCCGCTCATGGATGACGAGCCTCTCGGCGCAGGCGCCTCCACCGACGATGCCCATCACCCGGTCTCCCGGCCGGAAGCGCGTTACCGCCGGGCCGCACGCCTCGACCTCGCCCGCGAGCTCGAGGCCCAGGATGTCCTTGGGCGAGCCGGGCGGAGCGGGATAGTGCCCGCGCCTTTGAAGCACGTCGGCGCGGTTGACGCCCGCGGCCTTCACCTTGACGAGGATCTCGCCGCCGCAGGGCTCGGGATCGGCTACTTCTCGCTGCTCGAGGACTTCGACTCCACCGGGCTCGCGGACGATGACGGCTCGCATTTGTGTGCTCCTTTGCGCTGAAAGCGCGGCGGCGAGCTGCGCCACCCGCCCATCAGCACGTATCGCTTGAACTCGCGTATGAAAGCGTCGGCGCGGATGCCGATGGCCGCTTCAAAGGCCTGCTCGAAGTCCCTGCCCGCGTACATCTCGGCGAGGATGCCGCGGACCGCGCCGTCGCCGTACCTGCGCACGAGGAAGGCGAAGGCGTGATGGCCGGCCGAGTAGACGGCGTCGCTCTCGTCGCGAAACAGGCGCTCGGGGGCTGCGATCGGGTCTTCGGAGGGCGGGCCGGCGAGCAGCCGCGCCAGGCTCGCCCACGAGGCCCGCCGGTAGCCCTGGTTCGCGGTCACCGATGCCATCCCCTCGCGAAACCAGACCGGGATGCCCTTGCGCTGCCACTCGTCCCCGGGCGAGGCGGCCTGATACATCACGCAGTGGGTGAGCTCGTGCAGCAGCAGCTCGTTGACCTGCGGCTGCGTCGGACCGCCCTCGAACCAGGTCGGCGGCGACTGGACGAAGACCACCTCGCGCCGCGCCCAGGCGCGAAGCCATGCGTACCCCGGGCGACCGACCGCGCGCTCGAGGCTCTCGTGCGTCGGCAGCACCCGGACCTCCACTGGATCGCGCAAGCTGCCCCACCTGGCGAGCCGCGGCCCGGCCGCGCTCAGCGCGCGGCGCACCATCTCTCCGCCCGCGCGGTCGTCCAGCTCGTAGACGAGGAGGTACGAGCCGGCGTCCGTCACCACCGCTTCGGCGACGCCGGGCCGGGGCCTGCGGTGGGCGCACCCGCCCGCCACCGCGGCGGCGGCCGCGATGGCGAGGAGCAGCCTGCCCCGGCGTGCGAGGCGGCTCGACCGGGGCTCGCTCATCGGCCGCCCAGCCTCAGCGAAGCTCCGCCCCGAGCATCGGGGCGCGGATCGACGACCCGAGACCGCGCCCGCGACAGCCGGGGTGCCCCTTCCCGCCCTGCCCTCGCCCGGGCGCGCGAGGGCAGAGCCGAGGGCGTCTCGACCGACGCGGGCCGAGCCAAAGCGAGCGCGCAGCGGGCGCCACGGCGCTCGGCGCGTCGCCTCGACGGCCCGCTAGGCAAGCTCGAGCACCTTTTCGACCAGCCGGTCGATTCCGATCGCGACCCGGGAGATCGAGGGTCCGAGCATGTAGGCGGGCGTCGAGACGATCTTGTTCTGCTCGTCAACCGCGGCCTCCTCCACCGAGCACTCGACGTGCGTTGCGCCCATCGCCTCGAGCGCCGCCGCGGTCGCGCGGTCTTTGCCGATGGTCAGCCGGGGGTGCCGGTCGCCGAGCACGCGGGCCGCCAGCACCGGCGCGATACAGATGAAGCCCATCGGCTTGCCCGCCTGGTGCATCTCGCGAATCAGGCGCTCGACCTCGGGATCGACGTTCATCTTCTGGCCGTCAACCGCGAAAGAGCACAGGTTCTTCGCCGCCCCGAAGCCGCCCGGAAAGATGAGCGCGTCGAGGTCGGCCGCGCCGACGCTCGCCAGGCTCGAGACCTTGCCCCGCGCGATGCGCGCGGCCTCGGCGATGACCCGCCGCGACTCGCCGGGCGCCGGCTCGCCTTTCGAGTGATCGACCACGTGCATCTGCGCGATGTCCGGGGCCATCGCGCGCACCTGCGCTCCCGCGCGGTCGAGCGCGAGCAGCGTCAGCGTCGCCTCGTGGATCTCGGCTCCGTCGAGAAATCCGCAGCCCGAGAGCACGACGCCCACTTTCTTGCCTGTAGCGGCCATGTCGCAGTTCCCTCCTTGCTGGAAAACTGAAGCCTCGAGCACCTGCTTCGCCACGTGAACAGGGCCAGAGCAGGAAAGGGCTTCAAAGAGCTGAGGCGGACCCTTCCCGGGCCCGCACGCACAACTCACAACTCAATACTCCCAACTACTGATAGCAGAGCCGCGCGCGCCCGTGCCAGCGGCGGACAGCTCGCCGGGCGACAGCTCGGGCCCGCAACGCGCGCGCGCCCGCTGGAAGGGCCGGCGGGCGCGCTCTCGGGCTCGCGCGGCAAGACCGTGCCGGCGACGCCCTCTTCTTACCTGGCTCAGGGAGCCGGGCAGCCTATCGGATAGTTCACCTCGATGTGCGAACCCGAGGGAGGAACCGCGCTCTTGTCGAAGACGATGGCGTTGGCGGCCGGGTCGTAGATCCAGCTCCCCTGGCCGCCGGAGATGATCGCCCCGTTGACGCGCACCCTGAGCTGCGCCGGGTCTTCCGGCACCGCCGACAACGGGAAGACCGACTGCGCGCCGAAGGCGTTCGAGCCCAGCCGCTCGAGGCTCGCGCCCCAGTCCGGGGTGCAGATCGATTCGATCTGGCCGCCGGTGCGGGTGGCGAGGTCCATGTAGCGCCGGCCGGACGCGGTCCCGATCGTGCAAGTCGTCAGGTCGAGCGGGCTGACGATGACCGAGACGGCCAGCTTCGAGGGGTCGGGCTTCAGCGACTGCAGGAAGGTCAGGTAGAAGTCGACGCTCGCCGGCGACTGGTCGTCCTCGTCGGAGACGTAGATGAGGACGAGCTTCGCGTCGGGCCGCAGGAAGCCGCCGTTGCCGTCGTTGGGCATCACCGTGCGCGGGTCGTCGCTGTGGTCGACAAGCGGGGGCGACAGCGCGCGGTAGCTCGCCTCGAGGCCCTGCTCGAGCCAGTGGCAGACGCCGACGTTGGTGTTTGCGGCCCAGATCGCCTCGGGGTTGGACGTGGTCGGGGTGATCACGCGAGGCCGGGTGCCGTCGACCGGGAAGAGGCGCCCGGCCTCGCCGCCCTCGGCCCCTCCGGGGCAGGCCGTCCAGCCGCCGGTCGAAGGCTCGATGCCGGTGGTGGTCACCGCGATGCGGTAGTCCACGCTCTGCGCGATGGCGTCCTGGATGAACGCCGAGAGGTTGGCGCCAACCGCCGCCTGCTTGTCAGCCATAGACCCGGAGTTGTCGAGCACGAAGAGCACGTCGACCTTCTCCTGCAGCGACTGGCTGAAGCTGTCGGTGCGGTAGGGATCGACCACGCCGGCGCCGCGGGCCGACACGAGGTGCAGCGTCGCGCCGTCGTCGACGAACAGCGGCATCGCGTCGAGCCCGTCGTCCTGCGGCGCGTAGCGAAGCTGCAGGGTCAGCGCCTCGCCGGCGGCCAGGGTGAGCGGCAGCGAGGGCGGGTTCGGCAGGAAGAACTCCAAGCTCGTCCCGGGGCCGCGCACCAGGTTGACGATGGAGACCGCGCCCGAGCACTGGTTGCTCACGACGGTGGCGCGGGTCGGGTTCGGGCAGGAGACGAAGACGGTGCCGAAGTCGAGGTCGCGCGGCTGGATGGAGAGGCAGCCTCGGTCCGCCGCGCCGAAGATCGGGTAGGTGCGGTAGGGGTTGCTCGAGTCGGAGACGTAGAGCTCGAGCGTGCTGACGTAGCTGCCCGGGGCCTGGGGAGCGAACTCGATCGCGACGTCATAGGCCTTGCCGGCCGGGAGCATGAAGCCGGGGCTCGCCCCTTCGATGGAAAAGGCCGAGGCGCTGTTGAGGCTCAGCCCCAGGTTCGAGAAGTAGCAGCCGTCCTGCCCCAGGTTGAAAAGCTTGAAGGCGAGCCTGCCGCGCGTGCCCACGTCGAGCGTGCCGAAGTCGAGGCGCGGCGGGGTCACCGCGAAGTCGCAGGGGGCGAGCGCGCGCGCGCTGCCGTCGATAGGGACGTCGCCAGGCGGTTGGGAAAGCGGACGGTGCATGTCGTCGCTCGCCTCGACGTGCAGCGCGGCCCGATAGGTGCCCGGCTGGGCCGGGCTGAAGGTTATCGCCACCTCGGCGACCTGTCCCTCCTCGAGCAGGAAGGGCGTCGGACGCAGGCTCGCCGCGGTGAACTGCGGATCACCGGTCAGCCCGAGCGCCTCGATCCAGACGTCGCTGCCGCAGCCGGTGTTGGCGAGAAACAGGGTCTCGCGCGCGGTCATGCCGCTGGCGATGGTGCCGAAGTCGATGGCCGTGGGCGATATCTCGAGGCAACCGGTGCCGCCGCCGCCCGCCAGGCGCACCTCGCTCCAGCAGGAACGGCCCGCGCCCTCGCCGTGGATGCGCAACGCCGCGGTGCGCGGGCCCTTGCTCGAGGGCTTGAAAAGGACGGTCAAGGTGAGCGCCTTTCCCGGTTGCAGGGTGCGTGACATGCCCTCGACGAAGCCCTCGAAGCGAAAGTCGGGCGAGCTGCCGGAGGCGAGGAAGACCTCGGGGACGGTGAGCGGCGCGTTGCCGTTGTTGAGCACCTCGACCGTCTGCGAGAGCTCGCGGCCGACCTCGACGGTGCCGAAGTCGATCGCCCCGGGCAGCGTGGTGACGCAGGTGGCGGTCCCCGTCCCGCGCAGCGTCACCCCGACCTCCGCGCAGCCCGCGCACGGGGTCACGTAGAGCATCGCCTCCGCGCTCCCGAGGTGGTTCGGGTGGAAGGCGATGGGAATCGGCCGCCGCTCGCCCGGATCGACCGTCAGCGGGTCGTTCGTGCCGATGGCGCTGCTCGTGAACGCCGGCGCGTCGACCCCCTCGACGCGCAGCCGCGCCTCGGCGGGCAGGCTCGTGTCGTTGCTCAGCTCGATCTCGAGGATGCTCGAGTCGCCGATGACCACCTCGCCGAAGTCGAGCTCCTTCGCGCCGACGGAGACCAGGGCGAGGACTCCCTTGCCTTTCATCGGCAGGTCGAGGACGCCGTCCTCGACGTCGCAGCGCAGCGTCAGGGCCGCCTCGAACTCGCCCTCGACCTGAGGAGCGAACAGGACGAGCACCTCACGCTCGGCCCCAGGCTCGAGCGAGAAGCCCTTTGCAGGAAAGCCTTCGATGGAGAAGGGCGCGGGCGCCTGGAGGGTCTCGACGCGCACGGTCGTGCGGCCCGAATTGCGCAGGTAGAGCTGCTTGCTCGCAGCCCGCCCGAGCGCGACCAGGCCGAATTCAAAGGAGGTGTCCGACAGCTCGATAGCACTCAGCGATGGCGAAAGCCCCGTGCCGCCGCAACCTCCTGCGGCCCACGCGACCTGCAGGCACACCACCGCCCACAACCCTCTCCCCAGCACGCCCATCCACCCCTCCCCAACGCCCCAATGCCCGCCTGCCCTGCGCGCGACCAACCGCCTGGATGTTCAAGGGTGGGTTATGCATTTCGCAGAAGGCGAGCAACCGAGCCCGCAAGCCTGTGAAATGCCGAGAGACGCCGAGGGCAAACCCTACCCCCGGCGAAGGTGACCGGCTGCCCGTTTCCGCGCTATGTTCACCACCCTTCGGCGACCCCCATCATCGAGGTGCGACCTTGGAGAAGAACACCACCGCGCTCATCATCGACGACGATCGCGCCATCCAGCGCCTGCTCGCCGACGCGCTCGCCGCCGAGGGCTTCTCCGTCATGGTGGAGAAGGACGGCGAATGGGCACTGAAGACCTTTGAGAAGAAGAAGGTCGACGTGGTCGTACTCGACCTCCTGCTGCCCGCGCTGCACGGCTTCGAGGTCGCGCGGCGCATGCGCATCCTGCCCAAGGGACGCAAGGTCCCCATCGTCTTCATCTCCGGCGTCTACAAGTCGGCTGCGCACCGCGATGACGCGAGGGAGAAGTACGGAGCGGTCGAGTTCCTCGACAAGCCGATACACCTGGGCAAGCTGCGCGCCGCGCTCAAGAGCGCGCTCGGCGACAGGTACCCGCGCAAGGAGCTCGAGGCCGAGCGGCGCGCCGAGGTCGACGCGCGACCGGACGAAGGCTTCGCGGACGAGGGCGCGCGCGCCGAGGTGGCCGCGGTCGAGGCCGCGGCCCGCAAGAGCGCGATGCAGACGATCAAGGGCGACCTCGCGACCCGGCCCTTCCCCGAGCTGCTCGCCGAGCTGTATCGATGGCGCGCCACCGGCGCCCTGCTGCTCAGGCGCGACAAGGTCAAGAAGATCGTCTTCTTCCGCGACGGCCGCCCGTTCTCCATCAAGTCCAACCTGCTCTCCGAGTGCCTCGGCAAGCTGATGGTCCGCGAGAAGATGATCTCCGAGGCCGAGTGCGAGGAGAGCCTGAAGCGCATGAAGGCCTCCGGGCGCCAGCAGGGCACGGTGCTCGTCGAGATGGGCTGCATCAACCCGCACAACCTCAACTACGCCCTCTCGCTGCAGCTTCGCACCAAGCTCTTCGACATCTTCTCCTGGCCGAGCGGCGAGTATCAGTTCAACCCGCGGGCCGAAGTCCCGCCCGAGTCGAACACGCTCGACATGTCGACCGCCCAGGTCATCTACGAGGGCATCAAGTACGGCTACAACGACGAGCGCGTGCGCGCCGCGCTCGGTGACATCGGCTCGCTCTACGTGCACCCGGTCGCGGACCCGCTGTTGAGGTTCCAGGAGGTCGGGCTCGACGAGGAGGAGACCTCGCTGCTCAAGGCGATGGACGGGCGCAAGACCGTCGCGACCCTGATGGCGCTCGAGCTGCTTTCGCCGGAGGCGACCGCGAGGTTCGTCTACGCCATGCGCTGCGCCCAGATGATCGAGCTCAAGCCCGAGCGCGCCTCGACCGTGGCGCCGGCCGAGGGCTGGGGCGTCATCGATGAGCAGGAGCGGACCGCGGAGACCGAGCTGCCCGAGGACGAGCCGGCCTGGACAGCGCCGCCGCCGCTGCCTCGGGTGCTGCCAAAGTCGCCCCCGCCGCCTCCGCCGCCGCCCGCTATCCCGCAAGCCAGGCCTTCGGAGGGCATCCGCAGCGCGGCTTCGCTGCTGCCCGAGCTGTCCGGGGTGTTCGGCACGAGCCTGTCGGCCGAGGAGCGCGAGATCCGCGAGCGGCTGGCCGCCACCGCAGCCTCGATGAAGAAGAAGAACTACTTCGAGGTCCTCGCCGTCGCGCCCAACGCCTCGCGCGCCGACATCAAGCGCGCCTACTTCGCGCTGGCCAAGGAGTACCACCCCGACAAGCACTTCGGCTCCTACTCGGCCGAGGTGCGCAACCTCGCCGCCGAGATCTTCGACCTGATCTCGACCGCGCACGACACCCTCGCCGACAACGACGAGCGCGAGCGCTACGTGGGCGAGCTCGCCGCCGGCGTCCGCAAGGACGTCTCGGACGAGGTTTCGAAGATCCTCGCCGCCGAGGGCAAGTTCCAGAGAGGCGAAGAGCTCTTCCGCAAGAAGCAGTACCGCGACGCCTGCAACGCGTTCAAAGAGGCGGTTGACCTCTACGGCGAGGAGGGCGAGTTCCACGCTTATCTCGGATGGAGCCTCTTCCAGGCCGATCCCCGCGGCAAGGAGAGCGCCGAGCGGGCCATCGAGCACATCGAGAACGGAATCCGGCTCAACCCCCGGCTCGACAAGAGCTACCTGTTCCTCGGCTACATCTACAAAGCGATCGGCCGGCCGGACCGCGCCGAGAAGCAGTTCGAGAAGGCGATGCAGTGCAACCCGGACTGCATCGAGGCGCTCCGGGAGCTGCGGCTGCTCGGGCGAGGCAAGCCGTAGCGCGGGGTGCGCCCGCAGCGGCTCTGAAGCGAATCGCTCGGCGCGCCGGCCGGGCCCGCCTCTCGCCGTCGAGCCGGCGCTCGGCCCTGGGAGGGCGAGCGCGGCGGCCGCGAGCCAGGGCTATTCGAGCGCCGGCAGCGGGCGCATCATGCGCTGGATGAACGGCAGGTCGGAGGCGAGGTCCTCCTTGCCGCGCTCGAGGATCTTGATGACCGAGTTGACGCTCGGCGTCAGCTCCAGCGGAGAGGGCGGGCTCTTGAAGGCCTTGTAGAGGTGCGCGTACTCGGCGCTGCGCTGCACTTGGTTGAGGACGATCGTCTGCATCGCGAGCCAGGCCGGCGTCGATAGCTTCGGGGCAAAGCAGTCCATCGCCAGGACGAAGGCGTTGCGGGTTCCGATCATGCCCTTGTGCACCGCCGTCCACGCCGCCCTGGCGGGCACGTTCTCGGCCAGGCAGCCGTCAGCAAGCCGGAACAGGTCGCGCTTGGCAAACAGCGTGGCGAGCAGCTCGTGCATCCGGTCGTCTTCCCGCACGATGTCGTAGTGGATGACGCCCGGCAGGGCCGACGAGAACCCGATGGCGTCGACCGCGTCGAACTCCCGCGTGCCCTCGTCCAGCCCGAAGCAGACCGGATCGAAGCGCTCGGAGATCTGGAAGAGCTCGATGAGCGCCGCGGCTATCGCCGGTATCTTGCGCCCGAGGGTGAGCGGGTTGACCAGCCGCACGTCGCTGAGCAGGCCCTCGTAGTACTCGAGCGGACGGGGCAGCACGCCGGCGCGGATTCCCGAGGCGACCGCGATGAGCGGCACGGTCGTGTTGGAGATGGGGAAGCGGTCGTCCTCGTCGGCGTCGAAGAACTTGCCGATAGAGGCCCGGAGATACAGCCGCAGCGCCGCCGGCAACCCGTAGCGGCTCTCCATCGAAAGCACGCGAAACAGCTTTCCCCACGACAGCGAGCGGACGACGCTGAGGATATCGGCCGTCTCCCACCTCGCCTTCCGGGCGCGAAACAGCCCGAGGATCGCCCCCATGCTCGTGCCGGCGATGAGGCTGGGCCTCAAGCCGCACTCCTCGAGCAGCTTGAACGCCCCGAGGTAGATGTAGCCCGAGCCGCCCCCGCCTCCTGCGGCGACGACCAGGGACTTGGTGCGCACCTCGCGATCCAGCAAGTCTCGCGGGACCAGGGCCCCATAGCGCTCGTACAGCAGCTCCTGCGTGCGAAGGGCCCCCTCGCGCAGGATGGTGGCGACCGGTCGCAGCTTCTCGGGCGAGGGCGACCCGTTCGGCTTGTCCCTCAACCCGGCGACGTCGAGCAGCTTGAGCGTCTCGTCGCGTAGGCCCTCGACCGCCTCCTCGACGTCGACCTCGCCGTCCGGCGTCTTGATGCGGTAGAGGCGCGACAGCGACAGCGCCGTCCGGATGGCGACCTCGCCCCGGGCGTCGAGCAGGTCCGGCTCCTTGAGCAGAGCCCTGACCAGGCTGACCTCGCGCTGCTCGAGGGACTTGAGGATGGGCACCCGGCTCTTGTCGTCCATCGCGGACATTCGCGGCTTCTCGCAGGCCTGCCTGTCCCCCTCCGACGGGCAATCCTCAATGGATTCGCGATTCTAGAGTCCACCTCCGGCCGCGGCAACAGGTTTGACGCACCTCGTCAAGAGCGGCTGGGCGGCCCCGGCGCGAACCGGATCGGTCTAGGTGGCTGGTGTTAAGCGACTCTCTCTGAGGGCGCGGTGGCTGTGGAAAACCACTATGCACCTGAGCGCGGTCCACAGGGGCGCGTTCTCGGGGAGACC